>JAKSLC010000001.1 GCA_024401415.1 Bacteroidales bacterium
TTTCCACGCAATGGTCGTAAGCCTTGCGAGCCTTGAAAGTGCCAGCGTAAGCATAACCAACAATCTTACCGTCGACTTCAGCGACGAGGTAAGGGAAGCTGGAAGATATGTTTTTTATTCTGTCTTCAAACTCCTCTTGGGAAGGTACATCATATTCAAAAGAGATGGCAGTGTCGGTCACGTAAGGAGCGTAAATCTCGAGAAGGGGAGTAGGGTCGGCAATCGCGACGTTGCGTATTCTAATGTCTTTCATAAGATTATTTTTCAGTTGAAGTGACGCAAATTTCCTGAAGGGCAATACCAGGGTCGAGAAAAAAATATTCTTACCCTCTGCAGACCGTGGCAGTCAGCGCCTTCATCCATAAAGCAATTTTTCCTTCTGAGTAACACTCAAAAAAGAAAAGACTACATTATATGTTACCACAGAGATTGTTAAACGCATTACATATGACGACAAGAAAAAGACTATTAATTTCGAAAATTATTACAGAGGCGTACGTGTTGACACTACAGATGCTTATCTCAAGGCAGATATATATACCTATTACGACGATGACTACAAGAAAAAGGCATCTTATTTTCACATAAAGCATAATGGAGAGTTAGGGAATGGTGAGCGCTACTATTATTATGACAATGATTCTCTCAAGGCCACGGAAATTATTTCCAATGGTAAAAAGACAAATACTCTCACTCGCATATACGATGATCAGGGTCGATTAGTAAAAGATAACTTATACACTTATGACTATACGAACTTCATTAAAAAGGGACCGTATGGCATCACAATAAAATATCTCGACGACAAATTTGACAAAATGGTATCGTGCGAGATACTTGGAAGCCGAGAAAACCGCTCCTATGACAAGTATCGCCGCCCTCTGACCATGAGTCTTGAGAATGGAACTAGGACAGATCCTGATTACGATGCCACATACACGTATGATGATAATGTGGTAACTTGCATTCGACACGAACGTGGCTGGAATGACAAGAAGGGCGAGAAGTCGGTCCATGTTGAGATAAGGATTGTATATGCCAAAGAGGATTAAATACAATCTTCTGACAAATGAGATACAGGATGGTCTCCCATCTTCGGTTAGTCAGCTCAGACAATGTCTAGGCTGACTTTTCTGTATTTATAGGGCAATGACCCCATCAATACCGGTCGCCTTAATTGTAAACTTTATAATATCATCAACAGGGCTCCTAATCTGACAATATCACAACACACTTTCTCTCTCAATCCAAAACAATAGTTTAAATAAACTTAAATGGGAACAATACACCTCTAAATAAAATACCTTTGCGGCCGGTTTTGAGTTAATGAAACGAACCACAATAAAATTAAAGCAATGATCAAGAATTCTTTATTTGTAGCATCAGTAGCTCTTATCATGGCTAGCTGCGCAAATCGGTCTGCAGAGAAGTCTGCAGCAAATGTTGAGACTCACGTACTTCACGCACAGGACGTTGACCCTTTGAGTCCAGATTCAGTCATCTCTCTACTTAAGGCTGGTAACGTGCGCTTCGTTGAGAAGCAGGGTAAGGAACGCGACCAATTCGAAATGATGAAGGAAAGCGCTGTTGACGGTCAACACCCATTGGCTATCATTCTCTCTTGCATCGACGCTCGCGTTCCTGTAGAAACAATTTTCGATGAGGGCCTCGGCGATATATTTGTTACTCGCGTTGCCGGTAATGTCGTTAGCCCAGATATCCTTGGCTCTATGGAGTATGCCTGCGAACATACTGGCAGCAAATTGGTAGTAGTTCTCGGCCACGAGTGCTGCGGGGCTGTAGCTTCTGCTTGTGCAGAGGTTGAGGCTGGAAACATGACCCAGATGCTCGCAAAAATCAAGCCTGCTATCGAGGAACTGGGCGATTCTCTCGATCACAGCTCGGCTGAGTTCCAGAATCTCGTTGTCAGCAAGAATGTAGAGAACATGGTAGAGCGCGTTCGTACCGAGAGTGCTATCCTTAAGGAACTCGAAGAAGAGGGCAAAATCAAAATCGTAGGCGCAATATTCAATCTCCACACCGGCGTTGTTGATTTCAAATAAGAAAATATCACATAACAAACATAGCAATCCCCACAGGCTACAGCTCGTGGGGATTTGTCTTTTATCAATCAAGTCTCACTCAACTCTTATTTTTCAATTATTACTAAATTTGCGCCAATATCATATACACAGTTATGACAAATTTCTTTCAGGCAAAAAAGAACCAAAGACTCAACCACACAATTCACCTCTCCAGTTATTTCCTTTTTATAACAGAACGTTAGTATTTCAAAGCACAAACTCTCTTTCACTTCTCTCATACCTCCCAATACCTTCCAACTACTCTGTGGCTAACCTCACCCTATTATCTTTTTCATAATTTTAATCCACGCCCACGTTTTTTTCATTTGTAAAGCCATTTATTGGTTGAGTGTAAACGATTTATTACTACTTTTGCATCGTGAATAACAAACTGTAACAACAGAAAAAGACAAGTTATATGCGTCGAATTACAATTAAAGCACTTTTGAGTGAGGCCCAAGCAGGTCAAGAAGTTTTGGTTAAAGGTTGGGTGCGCTTGCACAGATCATCGAAGGCAGCGCACTTCATAATGCTTAACGATGGATCATGTGTAAATAATTTGCAGGTTGTAGTTGATCCTAATAAAGTAGCAGTTGAGTTGTTGAAGAGCTTCACAACTGGTGCATGTGTTTCTATTAAGGGTATCGTAGTAGACAGTCCTGCTGCGGGTCAGAAATATGAGGTACAAGCTACAGAGCTAGAACTTATAGGAGCTTGTGACGAGACCTATCCTATTCAGGCGAAGGCACACTCTATGGAGTTTTTGCGAGAGGTAGCTCACTTGCGTCCACGTACTAACACATTTGGCGCTATATTCCGTATTCGTCACAATATGGCGATGGCCATCCATACATTCTTTCATGAGAGAGGATTTGTATATTTCCACACACCACTTATCACGGCATCAGACTGTGAGGGAGCGGGACAGATGTTCCAGGTAACTACAAAGAACCTCTACAAGCTAGAGAAGGATGAAAACGGCAATATCAAATATGATGACGATTTCTTCGGCAAGCAGGCTTCTTTGACAGTGTCTGGTCAGCTCGAGGGCGAGCTAGCAGCTACTGCTCTCGGCGCTATCTATACTTTCGGTCCTACTTTCCGCGCAGAAAACTCAAATACTCCTCGTCACTTGGCAGAGTTCTGGATGATAGAGCCTGAGGTCGCTTTCAATGATATCAAGGACAACATGGATTTGGCCGAGGATTTCATTAAGTACTGCGTTCGTTGGGCATTGGAGAAGTGTGCAGATGATGTAAACTTCCTCTGCCAGAAGGTTGACAACGAGTTGGTAGACCGACTCAAGTTCGTTTTGGAGCACGACTTTATCCGTCTTCCATATACAGAAGGCATCAAGATACTTGAGGAGGCAGTAGCTGCAGGCCATAAGTTTGAGTTCCCAGTATTCTGGGGTTGCGATTTGGCATCAGAGCATGAGCGTTACTTGGTAGAGCAGCATTTCAAGTGCCCTGTAATCCTTACCGACTATCCAAAAGAGATCAAGGCATTCTACATGAAGCAGAATGAAGACGGCAAGACAGTACGTGCTATGGACGTATTGTTCCCTAAGATTGGTGAGATTATCGGTGGTTCTGAGCGCGAGGAGAGCTATGACAAACTCATGCAGCGTATTACTGAACTCAATATTCCTATGAAAGATATGTGGTGGTACTTGGATACACGTAAGTTCGGCACATGTCCTCACTCTGGATTCGGTCTTGGGTTCGAGAGATTGATGCTCTTCGTAACTGGCATGGCTAATATCCGCGACGTGATTCCTTTCCCAAGAACTCCTCGTAACGCTGAATTCTAATGCAGATCTATTTCGGAAATAGAACTCTCACTTTGGCAACAGATATCGAGAAGGAGCCTATAGGTAGCTTCGACGCTATCCACAAGTACTCCAACTTGAATGAGCTTAAACAGTTCCTCCGCAGATTCGATGTCAAGGAGGAACTAAAAAGTGGATGTATCTATTTTCACGATATAGACTTGCTGCTTGAGCATGTCAAGGCATGCTATAAGTATATACAGGCAGCAGGTGGTCTTGTCGAAAACGACAAGGGCGAGTATCTCATAATTAACAGACTCGGCAAAGTAGACCTTCCAAAAGGGAAGCAGGAGGCTGGAGAAACTCCAGAACAGAACGCTTTACGCGAAGTCAACGAAGAGACTGGTCTATCAGGTATCTCTTTGGGGAAAATGATATGCGATACTTACCACACTTACCCTCTTAATGGCGAAATGGCTCTCAAAAGAACTAGATGGTTCTCTATGAATGTCCAGGGATCTCCCGCTCTAAAGCCACAAAAAGAGGAAAACATAGTAGCTGCCCAATGGGTCGGAATCGGAGAACTTCGCTCTCTGGCTTCAGAAAGTTACCCTTCTCTACAAGTAGTATTCCGTTCCGTATTGTAACGCAAATTATTCTAATACAAATCCCCGACTAGTCGCTGAACTAATCGGGGATTTACTTTATTTGGCTTAGCTCTATTGCTTGCTCATCTTCTTCAGGTCTTTCGCTGTCAGTGCGTCTGGCTGTTTCTTATTTATCATATGCCAATCAAAGTAATAAACCTCATCGTCATCTGCTCCGATAATCATGTTGTAGCATCGCGTCTCAAGTTTATTATTACCCGGACCTACCTTATGCAAAAAGACTATATCTTTCTCTTTGCTCTCTATAGCTTTTGTTACTTCTTCCTCTGTAACGAACTTAAATTTGTGCGCATATGCTTTTGAGAATGCCTCCTCTGTACGCAAGTCTTTCTGAACATCCTCTTTCACTACATAAAGCGTCTTGTATTTTAGCGTCTTAATATTCTTATTGTAGTAAAGAAGCGGTGTCTTGGAAATCAACTTCGGATTCTCTTTCATTCGCTCAACATGCTTAAGAATAAAGCGAACAAATGAGGCCATCTTGTATGTATAGTTAATATCTACCCTATTGGAATATGCCAATGGTATAGAAAGCAAATCAGGCATATTGTTCACCTTCTTCACTTTATCTTTACCCATGAGCAATGATAGGTATATGTACTTGGCTTTTGTCTTATCCTCTGGATATGTTACAGTAGTAGTAAGAAGGAATGAGTAAGATGGGTCTGTCATCTTTGAAGGGAAACTCTTATTTGGAAGAAATTCATACTCCGTAGGGGTCCACTCCTCTTTCATTACTGTGCGAATCTTCGCGTTGAAATCACTCATCAAGTTGTCGTCCAATACTACTATAGTCTTAGTATCAGAAAATGCTTCGTAATCTTCAGCTGTAGGAACAGAATTCTGAGCTACTGCCGAAAGACAGAAGATACAACCAATAGCGGCTAATAGTCCTTTGTTAATCTTCATAATCTGGTGTCTTATTATTGTTATGAAGATTCTTACGTCGTTATAGTGGAAAGGTTTTGTACTCTTACCCAATAGTATGATTGTGCGTCATGGATGTCATCGCCCACGCCAAATCATCATCAACATCTCCGTTGGCAAAGGCTATGTTTATTCTTCCTACACACAAACCACTATGACCAGCTTGGTTTATTACTACCCTTTTACCCTCAGCATTTTGTATTACCTCTGGTTTCTGAATAAAGGTGTGGGTATGTCCACCTAGTATGAAGTCTATGTTTTTTGATGCAGCAGCTAGTCGCACATCATCTACTTGATTGGTCATTACAAATCCTATGTGCGACAGTACTATTACTAAATCACAATGCTCCACATTTTTCAGATAAAGAGCCATATCATTGGCAACTTTTATCGGATCCTCATATATCGTACCATCGGCATTCTTTGGTGCTATCAATCCTTCTATCTTCACTCCAAGCCCAAACACGCCTATGCGTTTGCCTGCGCGAATAAATATCTGATATTGCTTAACTTTATTGAGTGCTCTCTGGTTTGTGAAGGTGTAGTTGGAACAGATGAATGGAAAGTTGGCCTCGTCCATCCTGTCTACTAAAGCATCAAGGCCATTATCAAATTCATGATTTCCTATCGTGACAGCATCAACACCCATCTCGTTCATCAATGATATCTCAAGTTTCCCTTTATATATATTAAAGTATGGTGTCCCTTGAAACATATCTCCGCACTCAAAGTTGAGCATATTGTCGGCTCCTACCAGATTCCTCGTATGCGTTATCAACGCTGCGCGTTTGGAATAGCCGCCCATACCTGGAAAGTTCGGGTCGTTGTCCGGAAATGCATCAATATGACTATGAACATCATTACAATGCAATATGGTTAGATTGGGAGTATTATCCGCTATAACACTTGCCGAATCTTTAGCTTTGCTCGCCAGCGCTTTCAGAGGGTTAAGTGCAAGTGTCAACCCTCCAATAGCAAGTCCTTTTAGAAACTCTCTTCTCTCCATAGTCCGTTACCTGATCTTTGTAATACGTACATCTGTAGGCGGCACTATCTGCTTCCCTTCTGCCGTCAACTGCTCTACATAGCGTATAAAGGCGTCTCTGAATAACATTCCTGTATTATGCGCTGGTATCTGCGTAAGACATTTGAATTGATCACCTCCAGATGCTACATAGTCCAATGTTATCAGAGTGTATTTCTTATCGTTGTCTATATTCTCTCCATGAACTTTTATCTTTTTTGCCTGCCTGTCATCAAGAACCATCGTTACGCCGGCCACAGCCTCTCCTCCTCTGGCAGCTACATGATACAGCACATCTCTCAGTTGACGCGCAGTCAATTCTAGTATCACTATAGAGTTCTCAAAGGGTGATATCTCAAATATATTGCGCACCATAACTTTTCCTTCTTTCATACTGGCTCTGATTCCTCCAGCATTGAGAAGGGAAATAGCTTCGTGAACCTCCATCTTGTTCTCTTCGGCATATCGCAATCCCTCAGACATCATCACATCTGCCACAAAGCGCATAAGCGTACTCTCAGGGCGCTTACTGCTCATAGTCTCTGTACAATAGCCGATAACTCTATCCATAATACTGGTAAGACTATCTGCGTATAGACGTACAATACTGTCTATACGAAACTCCGGCTGCACCTGCGCATTCATAGAAATATTCAATGCAGAATAGTTCACTTGCGCCGACGCCGCTATGCTTGAATAAATGACAATGATTATAATTCCAATACGTCTGAGCATGGGACGATTATCTTATTTCTTAAGCCATCTGTCTAACCACTTGTAGAATTCTCTATGCCACACTATACTGTTTTGTGGCTTCTGAACCCAGTGACATTCATCTGGGAAGTATAGGAATTCCGCAGGTATTCCTTTCATAACCGCCGTGTTATAGGCTGCCATACCTTGAGTATATGGTATACGGAAGTCTTTCTCTCCATGTATTACCATTATAGGTGTATCCCAATTGTTTACAAATAGGTGTGGCGATTCTTTGTAGCTTTTCATCGCTGCCGCATTCTCTTTCTCCCAAAATGCACCTTTCAAGTCCCAATTTGTGAAGAACGACTCTTCCGTAGTGACGTACATCTGGTCAAAGTTGAATATACCACAGTGCGAAATAAGGGCTTTGAAGCGTTTCTCATGGTGTCCTGCCAACCAGTATATCGAGAATCCGCCATAGCTTGCACCTACAGCTCCTAGTCTGTCACTGTCTACGTATGGCTCCGCCGATACAGCATCTATAGCTGATAGATAGTCTTTCATATTCTGACCGCCATAGTCTCCGCTTATCTGCTCATTCCACTCTTTACCAAAGCCTGGAAGTCCTCTACGGTTAGGCGCTACAACAATATAGTCGTTAGCCGCCATAAGTGCAAAGTTCCATCTCGTCGACCAAAATTGGCTGACAGTACTTTGTGGTCCGCCTTGACAGTATAGAAGTGCTGGATATTGTTTTGTCTTATCAAATTGTGGTGGATAAATAACCCATACCAACATATCTTTATTGTCGGTAGTCTTTACCCAACGCTCCTCTACCGTACAGGCATTAACTTTTGATAGAAGAGCATCGTTTATGTGCGATAGCTGCGCAGACTCGCCTGTTGTCGCATCTACAGTGTATATCTCCGTCGGCATAACCATCGATTGACGTGCCGCTATAAGTGTATTGCTCTTTGACGATACCGAAAGGGATACATAGTTCGCAACGTCGTTTGTCACTTTCGTTATTTCTCTAGTAGATACCGTCATTCGGAAGATAGCATCTTTCGCTTTTTCATCTGCTATGAAGTATATTACATCAGCATCTTTAGGGTCAAGGGTAAATGAACTTACACTTAGTTCTGTGCCTGCAAATAGATTCGTATACTCTCCTGACACTATGTCTAGCACGAATATACGGTCTTGGTCCGACTCATATCCATCGTGTTCCATACTTTGCCAGAATAGTTTCGATCCATCTGCTGAATATTGCGGACATTTATCGTAGCCTTTATTGAATTCTGTCACGCATCTTGTCTCTCCACTCTCTACTGAATAGAGGTAGATATTTGAGTTCGTACTGAATGCACTCGCTTTTCCTTGTAGCTTCTTTGATGTATAGGCTATAGTCTTACCATCTGGCGACCATGTTATCTCCTCTACTCCACCAAATGGCATCTGTGGCGCATGGTATGGCTCTCCTTCCATTATGTCTTTGGCCTCCCCAGTCGCTTTGCCACTTTCATCAAGTTCTTGAACAAAAATATGATTATATGCTCCGTCTGCCCAGGCATTCCAATGACGATACATAAGGTCTGTCTCTATTCGAGCAGTCGCTAATGGCATGTCTGGATGGAGATCATGAATATCTTTGTCTAGCTTTACACGCTGAACAAAGAGTATGTGTTTCTGATCTGGCGAATAGATAAATCCATCTATTCCGCCTTTGATATTTGTAATCTGACGAGATGCACCTCCACTAACTGGCATCTCGTATATCTGTGGTTCTTCTGCTTTTGTCGCAAGGTAACATATCGCTTTCCCGTCTGGTCTCCACGCTACCTCGTACTCGTTCTCTTTCGTAACCCCCAGACATCGCATCTCTCCCCCACCAACTGGCATCGTGTAGATATCTGTCAACGAGGCATTTTTCTGAATATCTGTATATGCAATAGTAAATAAGAGTGTCTCTCCATCCGGAGATAGTACCGGCGAACTGACGCGTCCAAACGTCCATAAATCTTCTGGAGTAAGGTTGTGCTGCTCTACGCTACTCATGTCCTGTTTGTCTCTTGTCATACTCTCTTGCGAGTTTTTACTACCGCACGAAAAGAAAAAGAGCATTGCTCCGAAGAGCAATGCATATGATGCAATACTGGTTCGCATTACGTATTATTTAAGTTCTGCTACCTCAGAAACAATATTTGTATACTGCTCTGTCAAGTTCTTGTTGAGTTCAGCGAATGCAGCTTTTGTCTTCAACTTGCTGATAGCGCTGATAGCATCATTGTAGAATGTGAAAACCTTTGCCTTGATAGCGTCTGTCTTCTCTGCGTCTGTGTTCTCGAGTTGATACTTGAGCTCGAGGATTGTAAGAAGGTCATCTGCCATATAAGCGATGTTCTTCTTGAGTTCTCTACGATTTGCCATAGTTTCTCTGTATTAAATTTATTGTTGTTGAAGCGCAAAGTTATGCTTTTTGTCGCGCATGTGCAAGAACAATTATCTTCTCTCCTTCAGAAAAAACATCTATTTTTGCACTCCAAAGTTATCTTTTATGACTTTAAGGTTCGGCGCCAACGCGCAGACATATAATGAGACTTCCGATGTTCAACGTTGTATAGCTCTTTACTTGGCGCACATATTGAATGGTCGATTGCCTATGAATGCCAATGTCTATGAAATAGGCGCTGGTACCGGGCACCTCACGCGTCAGCTTCTTTCAACCCCAAATATCGAGCGTTATACTGTTAATGACGTGTCTGAGGAGATGCTCAATGTGCTATGGCATGACATCAATGGCAATAATCGTGTCTTTCGTCAGTGCGCCGACGCAGAATCCGCCCAATGGCCCGAGGGGATGAATACAATTGTATCTTCTTCCGCCGTTCAATGGTTCAACAATCCGCTCAGCCTCATAGAGAGAGCGGCTAATGAACTTCCATCTGATGGCGTACTGGCTTTCAGCACTTTCCTCCCTGGCACTTATCAGGAATTACTACATCTGGGGAAGGGGCTTTGTTATCCAAAGGCTGACGATTGGAAAAGGGCTCTCGATAAGTATGGTTTCAAGAATATCGTTATAAACAGCGAAGAACAACAGGTCAATTTCTCTTCCATAAGGGATCTCCTCCTCTCAATTAAACACTCTGGCGTACAAGGGGAAGGCGGCGGACAAACACCTTATTCTGAGCTAAGGAAACTGCCTCTGAGACTTACTTACAATGTCATATACATAATCGCTGACAGATAACGGGCTCTGACGTCTCTTCTCCCCAAGATTATACACCTCAAACTCCACAAAAACGCTTTTCACATAGCCTCAATATGAGTAGAAATGACGCAACATTGCTAGAAAAGTCACAATTTATTTCTTTGAGTGCTTATTCTTATTACCTTTGCATCCGAAAAATCTAATATTTCAACACACAGTATACACGTATGAGATTTATACATAAACTGGCGGTAGCTTTGTGCTGCACATCGCTATTGGCTTCTTGCTCTAAAAACGTCAAGATACAGGGTTCTATCAGTGGCGCTGCTGATCAGACCATACAACTCCAAGTGGTAGGAGCTGAATCCATATTGGTCGTTGATTCTACTAAAGTTGCTAGTGATGGTTCTTTTGAACTTGTGGCTCCAGAAAGTACCGAACCTACTTTCTACCGCGCTGTCCTCCCTTCTGGTAAGTCTATCGTTTTCGTTGCAGACTCTGCTGAAACTGTCTCTGTAACTGCCGATGCTCAAGCAGCTGATTGGATTGAGAGCGTTAAGTTCGACAATTCTAAAGAGAGTGCTTTAACTATGCAGGTTGTCGCTCTCGCTGTACCTTTGCAGGATAAGTTGCAGTCTTATGTTAAGAATTCTGATCCTACTAAGGCTAAGGAACTCGAGTCCGAAATAGAGAACTATAAGAAGGCTATCAAGAAGTTCGTTTTTGACAATCCTAATAGCTGGGCTTCATACTACGCTTTGTACCAGACTCTTCTCGGTATGCAGGTTTTCGATATCTACGATATCCAAGATCACGTTTTGTTCTCTGCCGTAGCTACTAGCCTCAATATCGCTTATCCTGACGAGCCTCGCGTAAAGACTTTGTGCGACAATGTTTTGCAGGCTCGTGCTCTCAATAAGAAGCAACAGCAGATTCAGGAAATGATTAATAATGCAGAGGTCGCTAATACTCCTGATATCGAGTTGCCTGATAAGGATGGCAATTTGCATAAGCTTAGCAATTTCCGCGGCAAGGTTGTCATCCTCCAATTCTGGGCTTCTACAGAAAATGCAAGCAGAAATAACAACCGTCAATTGGCTTCCTTATATGCTAAGTATAAGTCAAAGGGTCTCGAAATATACTCAGTTTCCCTCGATACTAGCAAACTCCTTTGGGAAGAGGCTTTGAATCTCGACAAGGTTACTTGGACTAGCGTATGCGATTTCAAAGGCGTAGCGTCTCCTGCTCCTGCTTTGTACAACGTTCGTCCTGTTCAGGCCGCAGACGGTAGTATCGTTGTTGAGATTCCTCAACTCTTCATCCTCGATAAGGATGGTTCTTTGATTGGCAAGAATCTCTTCGGCAAGCGTCTCGACGATAGAATGGCAGAGATATTCCGCTAATTCCCACACCTTATGCGTATCTACTTCGCTTCTGATACTCATTTGGGCGCCAAGGCTGTTGGCGACCGCTTGGGGCAAGAGGTACGCTTTGTGGCTTGGCTCGATAAAATAAAGGACGACGCTGACGCTATATATCTCTTGGGAGATATTTTCGATTATTGGTTCGAATATAAGTCAGTAGTCCCTAAAGGTTATGTGCGTTTCTTGTCTAAACTCGACGAGCTGACGCAAAAGGGTATAGACATCCATATCTTCACGGGAAACCATGATGTATGGATGTTTTCTTACTTACAGCAGGAATTTGGCATTACTGTCCATACCGAACACATGTCTGCCGTGTGGGATAACAAACGTTTCTTCGTCGGACATGGAGATGGTCTCGGTAGATACGATAAGGGCTACAAATTATTAAAGTGGATATTCACTTGCCGCCCTATCCAAATCGCTTACTCTTGGATCCACCCAGATCTCGCTAACTGGATCGCTAATACTTGGTCTCTCCTAAGCAGAAAAAACAACTCCAAAAAGACTAAGTATCATAGTTTCAGAGGTGGCGATAAGGAGATTCAGATTAAGTATGTAAATGACGAAGAACGGAAAGCCGGCGATAAGTTGTACGATTATTATATCTTCGGTCATCGACATATCCTCGCTGATTACGAGTCTCAATATGGCGCTCATGTTTTTATCATTGGCGATTGGCTCCATAATTTCTCTTATGCTCTTTGGGATGGCAATAGCTTGAATCTTTTCCAGGTCAATAAGGACAATCCAGCTGAAGAGCCCGTTTTAGTTACAGATAAGTTCAGTTTCAAATAACATCTATAGGCATGTCTACAGAGTATCAGATAGAGGACAATGAAAAGTATATCGCCGTGTCGGCTTATATCACTCCAGCAGGTTGGATTGTCGCCTATCTTTTTAAGTGGATATCCAATATCAATTCTCATTACTGCATTTTCCACCTCAAACAGGGCCTCGGACAGACTGTCGTTTTCGGCCTTATATGGATATGTATGTCATACGTCGATTGGTATTTCATAAATGAAATAGCAAAATTGGGCTATATCATATTGCAGACTATAGGTGTCTTGAACGCACTCAATAAAAGGTGCGTCCCCCTGCCTGTATTAGGCAGATTGTATAACAAATGCATCACTATCATTAAGTAGTATAATTACCATGGTATTAAGTTCTTTAATTGTTATAGCCGGACTGGTTCTGCTGGTACTTGCTGGCAATGCAATAGTCGATGGCGGTAGTAATATCGCTAGATATATGAAGGTGTCCGAAATGCTCGTCGGTCTAACTATAGTCGCTTTGGGCACTTCTGCTCCAGAACTTGTAGTAAACATCATGTCTTCCATGGATGGACATAGCGAATTGGCTATGGGTAATGTCTTGGGGTCTAATAATTTCAATTTGTTCGTGGTTTTAGGCATCTCAGGTATTGTCGCTCCTCTTATCGTGGTCAGAAAGATGGTCCTTAGAGATATCCCAATGTCTTTCTTGTTCACTATCCTCCTCCTTTTGTTCGGCAACGACTTTTTCGTAAATGGAGGTACTGACTCTTATATCGGAAGAATCGATGCCGCTATATTCTTGGTCTGCCTGGGTATCTATATGTTTATCCTATTCGGCGATGCCAAAAAGGATAAGACTAATGAAGAAATAGCAAAACCTGACATGTCTCTCACTCGGGCTGTACTGTACCTCATAGGTGGACTCATCGGGCTTATCGTTGGAGGTAAATTCGTAGAGCAGGGATCTGTCGATATCGCTTCCGCTCTAGGCGTATCTGAAAAGGTTATTGGCCTTACCGTAGTAGCCGCAGGTACCTCGCTGCCAGAACTTGTCACTAGCATAGTAGCTTGCCATAAGGGTAATGTGGGTATGGCCGTCGGAAATATCATCGGCTCTAATATCATGAATATTCTACTCATATTGGGTGTCGGATGTATGATATCTCCTATGCCGTTCAACCCTAACTTCAATACTGAAATATATGTATTGCTGGCTGGCACCGCAGCTCTCTTCGTTTTCGTATCCCCTCGCTTCTTCTCGCCTTATAAACTCGATAGAGTCGAAGCAAGTGTTCTGTTGTCTGCTTTCATTGCATACACCGTTTGGTTAATATTGGATTAAGGTATTATGGGAAAGGTTACAATGATCGTGGCTGTCGATAGACAGTTGGCTATCGGAAATAAAGGCGACCAGCTCGCTTATATTAGCGAAGATTTGAAACGGTTCAAGGCCCTCACTTCTGGTCACACTGTGGTTATGGGCAGAAAGACTCAACAGGCTCTCCCCAAGGGTTATTTGCCTAATAGACGCAATATCGTATTGTCTCGTAGCAATATCGAAATACCTAATGTCGAGGTCATGCACTCGGCTCAGGAGGTGTTCAACGCTTTGGAGGATGACGAGGATTTGTTTGTCATCGGTGGCGCCGTAGTATATAATCTTTTCATGAATCTGGCAGATGCCATCGAATGGACTCTGATTGACTTCTCTTTCGATGAGTTCGATGTCGTTTTCCCTCAAGTCAATATGAACGAATGGCATATCGTTATGGATGGCGAGTGGAAAATAGACGAAAAAAGCGGCTATACTTATAAGTATCAACGATTGGAAAGAATAAAGTAGAAAAGAATTACAAACAAAGTATTATCTTTGTGGCTCAATTAGATAGGTAATCTATATTACACACAGCACAAACGGAAAAACAACAGACGAATATGAATCTGAGAATAGCAGTACAGACCAAAGGTCGCCTCTTCGAGGAAACAATGACTATGCTTTCGGAGTCGAGCATCAAGGTCGAGTCTAGCAAGAGAACTCTCCTTGTACCAGCAAAGAACTTCCCTGTGGAGATCCTTTATCTCCGCGATGACGATATTCCACAAGCCGTAGCAAGTGGCATTGCCGACGTAGGTATCGTTGGCGAGAATGAGTTCGAAGAGCGTCAGGAAAATGCAGAAATCATCAAGCGCCTCGACTTCTCTAAGTGCCGCCTATCTTTGGCTATCCCAGAGGTTAAAATGCCAGATTATATTGCACAGGGCCTCAAATGGTTCAATGGCAAGAAAATCGCTACAAGCTACCCTGGTATATTGAAGAGATTCCTCGATAAGAACCAACTTACTGCAGACATTCATGTCATTACAGGCTCAGTAGAAATCGCTCCTGGTATCGGTTTGGCCGACTGTATATTCGATATCGTTAGCTCTGGTTCTACATTGGTATCTAATAACCTCAAGGAGGTAGAGATTGTTATGCAGAGCGAGGCTGTCCTTATCGGTAATAAGGGGTTGACAGCCGAGAAAAAGGCTATCTTGGACGAAATTCTCTTCCGCTTCGATTCTTACAAGAACGCCGAGGGTAAGAAGTATATCGTCCTGAATATCCCTACTAACAAGATCAAGGAGGCTAGCGAAATCCTCCCAGGCATGAAGGCTCCAACAGTTACTCCTCTTGAAACAGAGGGCTGGTCTTCTTTGGCTTCAGTACTCGAGGAGAAGCATTTCTGGGAAATCATCGGCAAACTTAAGCAACTCGGCGCCGAGAGCATCTTGGTAATGCCTATAGAAAAGATGATTCTTTAATAACAATAATATCACAACACAAAAAGAGATGCCGCAATCGTGACATCTCTTTTTTTCATCTTTTTTTATCGCCTTACTCAGCCATATCCACAAGTATTCTGAATACTTTTCCTGGGTTCTTGTCCCACCATTCCATTACCTCTTCGGTATCTTCTGGTTTAACAATCTTAGTTATCAACTCATCTACAGGACAAGTTCCTCTCTCCAAATAACGTATCACTCCTCTGAAATCTGATGGCGTAGCATTGCGCGATCCTCTGATGTCTAGCTCTTTCTGTACAAAGTACTTCGTCTGAAATGACACCTCACTCTTCGCATAGCCTATGCATAT
This sequence comes from Bacteroidales bacterium, assembly GCA_024401415.1. Lineage (GTDB taxonomy): Bacteria > Bacteroidota > Bacteroidia > Bacteroidales > Marinilabiliaceae > W3P20-009. The sequence goes on from JAKSLC010000001.1 coordinate 15,724, forward strand.
TACACGACCGGTAAAGGCAACCTCATCAACTGCCATCTGGTATGTTGCAGGCGAACCTACTGCCTCTATTATTACATCTGGCCCAAATCCATTAGTAATAGCCTGAAGCTGCTCATGTACATCTTTACCCATCGTATTTATGGCATATGCCGCACCCATACGTTTGGCTAGAGCCAGTTTCTCATCGTCTATATCGGCTGCTATTACTATAGCTCCTCGCTCAGACGCTCTTACTATAGCTCCCATACCTACCATGCCACAGCCTATTACCATTACTACATCTATATCTGTAACTTCTGCCCTGGAAACAGCATGAAATCCTACACTCATAGGCTCTATCAAGGCACAATCGCGTGGCGATATATTTCCAGCTGGTATTATCTTCTCCCATGGAAGTGATATATACTCACTCATCGCTCCATCTCTCTGAACGCCAAGTGTCTGGTTGTGCTGGCAAGCGTTTACTCTTCCATTTCTGCACGATGCACATTTGCCACAGTTGGTATATGGGTTCAATGTCACTGTCATTCCCACTTTAAGTGTATCTGGCACATTCTTGCCCACTGCCTCTATCACAGCACCTACTTCGTGTCCTGGAATAACTGGCATCTTTGCCAATGCATTTCGTCCTCGCCAGGTATTGAGGTCCGATCCGCAAAAACCTACATATTTAAGTTTTACCAAGACTTCATTGTCTCGGATTTCTGGTTTCTCTACGCTAACTACTTCTAATCTGCCTGGATTAGTTATTTGTACAGCTTTCATCTTGTTTTGTATTCTTTTGTTGGTTTATCTGTTTTCTACAATATGTCCTCGCCATCCATAGTACGCACAGAACGCAAAGCATATGGCTGGAATAATATATGCTATTTGGTATATCTCTGGGTTGCTGTTCATAATATAGGCTGTCAACTGCGGTAGACAAGCATTGCCTACTATAGCCATTACTAGAAAGGCTGAGCCACTCTTTGTCTGCTTTCCTAACCCGGTTAACGCCATGCTGAACTGGGTCGGATACATAATACTCATGAAGAATGATATGGCCATCATCGCCCATATTCCTGCTTCTCCTCCAAGTGTACTCACTATAATGCATAGCAACACGTTGGCTAATGCGTATACCAATAGCATGTTCTGCGGTTTATAGCGCCCCATAAGCCAGGTTCCTATCCATCTGCCCAACAGAAAGCATAGCATATACAGCCCAAAGTATGTCGTAGCCGTATCTTCTTCTATTCCAGCGTATGTACAGCAGTATACTAGGAATAGACTGTTTATGGCGGTCTGACCTCCGTTGTAGAAGAATTGTGCTATGACGCCCCAACGTAGATGCCTGTGCTTGAGAACACTGAATTCTATCAGTTTCTCTTCCTTGTTGTTCTGTACCTCTATTTCGTCTGATGTCTTGGGCATGTGAGCAAATACAAATATAACTGCCGCTATTATCAGTATGCCTCCCAGTATGAAGTACACTCCCGTGAAGTTGCCGCTAGACAGAACAGATTTGCTCAAAAACATCGCCGCTATGAACGCTCCAAGTCCGTTGAATGCTTGGGCCAGGTTCAGTCTTCTTGGCGCCGTGTCAGACTCCCCAAGTGCTGTCACGTATGGGTTGGCCGCTGTCTCTAAGAAACACATTCCCGTAGCTATAAGAAAGAATATCGCTAGATAAACGCCATAGTTGTTTATCTCAGAGGCAGGAAAGAACAAGAATGCCCCAAGGGCCGCCAATGACAACCCAAAGATTATTCCGGCTTTGTAACTGTAGCGCTTGAGAAACATCGCTATCGGTATCGGACATATAAAGTAGGCCAGCCAGTATGCACTCTCCGTAAATGACGCCTGAAATGGGTTGAGGTTGCACGATTTCATCAACTGGCGTATCATGGTCGGGAGCAGGTTACTGCTTATCGCCCATAGAAAAAAGAGACTGAATACTAACGCCAATGGTAATATGTAGTTGTTCTTTTTCATTCTGACATGTTTTTGATGTATGGTAATTCTGGCAACTCTCTGAACCCATATAGCTTTTGGGCATTGCCTCCTAGAAAGGCTGCTTTCTCTGCCTCTGTAAGCATGTTGCTTTTTACTACAAAGTCATAGCTCATCTTGTAGGTAATGGCTGTTATGGTCCTAGGATAGTCTGACCCCCACATGAGTTTCTCTATGCCAACCTCATCTGCCGCTTCTCGTATCGCTTGCATTGCTGATGGATAGGGATAGAATTCATCGTTGAATAGCCATGTTATTCCTCCACTCTCAACATAGACGTTCTTGTGTCTGGCTAGCTTTATCTGCTCCATCCACCGCGGTGTCGTTACCATTCCAAAGTGACCTATTACTATCGTCAGGTCCGGACATGCCTCTATTATCGTCTCTACCTCTTTAAGTTGATGGTTGTCTTCATGCAGACATAACGAGAGTATCATTTCCTCTCTCTCCATGAATCTGAACATCGGCATCATGTCTGTCAATGGTGTGTCGAGTCTGTGTCCTGGTATCGCTATGCCTCGCATACCTTTTCGCTTCACATCCTCTGCTTCTTGAAGACTCAACGCCATGCCCATGCAGAAGAATCGCCCTGGGTATCTGCTTTGCACGTCTTGCAGATACTCATTCTGATTGCCGTCAATAAACTCTTGCACTACTACCGCACCTCCTACTTGTGCGTAGTCCATATTGCTTAGAAATACCTCCGCCGTATTGCGCCCATCTATCATAAAGGGTGGAAGCATCTGACGCTCTTCTCCAAAGAATATCGATCTGGATGGGTTGCTGGCTAGACTCCTTATGGGCTGCCCGTCTACTATAGTATCTTGCTTAAGCCATAAGTGACTGTGCGCATCTATTATTACCATAATACTCTGATGTATAAATGGGTAGACTCTTAGCTGTTATGCCAGCGTACTCGCATCTGGTCGCCTATTATCTCCTGAACTTCTTTTACAAGATTCCAGTCTATAGGCGCCTCTGCATACTCTATGTTCTTCTTCACGTTGTCAGGGTTTGCCGACGAGAAGAGGGTGGTCGCTATACGCGGACTGGATATCGCATACTGAATGGCTAGTTTCTCTGCCGGATATCCTTTGGCATTACAGTGAGCCACAGCTTTCGCACACGCCTCTACCAGCGCTTTTGGCGCAGGATGCCAGTCTGGTACTCCTCTCGTTCCTAAGAGACCCATTGATAGTGGCGATGCGTTGATTATTCCTATGTTTCTACTTTCAAAGAAGTCAAAGTAGTCGTTCAGCAGCTCATCGTTAAGGCTGTAATGACAGAAGCATAGTACGCTCTCTACCGTTCCGGCAGGTACATGTTCTATAACCCATTTCAAGTTCTCTGGCTGTAAATCGGTAATGCCCACATGACTCACTACTCCTTTTTCCCGCAACTCTACTAAGGCTGGCAATGTCTCTTCTGCTACCTTTGCTAATCCCCCTGGCAATGACGCCTGAAATTCTATATCATGAACATTTATGAGGTCTATATGGTCTATATTGAGTCGCTCCATACTCTCATATACACTGTCGGTTACGCGCTTGGCACTGTAGTCCCATGTGTTTACCCCATCTTTACCATAGCGACCTACTTTGGTGGATAGGTAATATTTATCTCTCGGTATCTGCTTCAGGGCTTTGCCTAATACAGTCTCTGCTTTGTAATGTCCATAGTAGGGCGATACGTCTATGAAGTTCATGCCGCCTTCTATCGCTGCAAATACTGCTTCTATCGCCTTTCCTTCGTTTATCTCATGAAAGACTCCGCCTAATGAAGACGCACCGAATGAAAGATTGGATACCTTCATCCCGGTTTTTCCTATCTCTTGGAATATCATACTGCTTATTTTTGATTTGTGTTAACGGTTCTGAATAATATGCCGTAAAGATAAACAAAAAGGTCTTATTCCTGATGTTTCCACTCAAATAATCATATTTCTCATATAATTATTCTAACCGGCCATCCGCATTACTACTCCATAGTACTCGTCTACATCTCCAAATTTCTTGTAGTAGAATGGCGACTCTTCTTCTTCTCTCTTTTCCCACTCCGCATATCTCCCCATCATTGCTATGCCTCGCTCCTTGTCCACATATCTCTTATCTCTGCATAGTCTCAATGCCTCATCCAAGGCCATTTCATTCTCTTTCAGTAGATTATAGAAAAACGACACCGCCATTCTGTGTGCTCCTCTTACTTTGTGCTGCTTGGCTACTCTGGCCCAGTGTCTCTTCTTGTTCCATTGCTTCAATTCGTACGAGGCTAGTTTCTGCGCATCTGCAAATATATCTCTGCATCGTCTCTGCTTCTTTGTTACTCTCACTCCTATCAGACGATACTCCCCATGATAGCGTTTTATAAACACACTCTTTCCCGTGATACGGGCATTATTATCTTTCCTAGCCTTCTCTCTGGCTATCATTATGCATTTATGTACTATCTCTATTCGTGCCATTCTGTATTCTATGAAGCTTTCGTGTGTGCAAATATAGAAATAAAAAAAACTGCGAGCAAATATAGTCTTCCCCGAGTGTAGCCCGAGTGTAGCCCGAATGTAGCGTATGTTATCTACAGGTCTTTCATTGACGCATCAGCTAACCTCGTCTGTCCGTATTCTCTCTTTCCGTATATATCCGGCATGACTATCTGTTTATGCCTCTTCTATCTCTGCATTTCTACCACTCTCTCTATCCATATTTTTCTTACTTTTGTGTCGTTTTGAATCTATTTTTATGAAGTGGGATGAACTTTTAACAACCCGTCGAACTGGACAGGTTGTCAGCCGAACCAAACAGAGCAGGACAGAATTTCAGCGCGATTATGACCGTATGATTTTCTCGCCTGCATTCCGTCGTTTGCAAAACAAAACACAAGTATTCCCTCTGCCAGGTAGCGTATGCGTGCATAACCGCCTGACCCATTCTCTCGAAGTAGCTAGTGTGGGTCGTTCCCTCGGCAACAATATTAGCAGAAGACTCATAGAGGCCAATGAAGCAAATGAGGAGTTAGCTAGCGAAATAGGATCTATTGTAGCCACAGCTTGCCTCGCCCACGACTTGGGCAACCCTCCTTTCGGCCACTCTGGAGAAAAGGCTATATCTCACTACTTCCAGTTCGGCAAGGGCGCTCAGATAATCGCTGAGAATGACATGACGGAAGCTCAGAAGCAGGACTTGCTCAATTTCGATGGCAATGCCAATACCTTCCGCCTGCTCTCTCATACTTTTCGCGGTCGCCGAGAAGGTGGACTAGCACTTACGTTCCCTTCTGTCGCCAGCATCATCAAATACCCTAGATCTTCTGTCGGCGTCAAAAAGTTCGCCTATTTCCAGCAAGACCAAGAGACTTTCGAGGCCATAATGCAAGCCTTGAATATCCCATTAAAAGAGGGGAACACTTACTGCAGATACCCTCTAGTATATCTGGTAGAAGCAGCCGACGATATATGCTACCAACTTATGGACCTTGAGGATGCCTGCCGTCGTGGTATTTTGTCTTATGACCAGACTTGCAATCTGTTTTACGGGTTCTTTGATAAGGAAACCGATAAATGGTTCTGGGACAATAAGGATAACATCTTCGCTCAAGTAACAGATCTGCACGAGAGAATATCATACCTCAGATCAGTGGCTATTGGGAAACTGGTAGGTTGTACCACAGAAATATTCTGGAATAATAGAGATTCTATCCTTAATGGCAATTTCGAAGGCTCCCTGCTGAAACATTTGCCAGAAGTACAGGGCAAGGCTCTTTCCACTATAGCTAAGTTGGCTGTCGAAAAGATATACCGCCATCCTAGCGTAATGGAGGTGGAAATATCTGGCTTCAGAATCATCTCCACCCTATTGGACAAATTCCTCGAAGCCCTCATGTACCCAGACAGATATTACTCTGGTCTACTGCTGCCTTTCGTCCCAGAACAGTTCAGACCCGACGAAAATGCTACTACGTACGACAAGGCTATGGCTGCAGTTGACATTGTTTCGGGTATGACTGACATATATGCACTAGACATTTACAAGAAAATAATAGGAGAAATATAATCATTATGGATATACGTGTAGGTTATGGTTATGATGTCCACCGCCTCGAACCTGGTCTTGAGTTGTGGATTGGTGGTATAAAGATCGATTGGGAGAAGGGCTGGGTAGCTCATTCTGATGGCGATGTTCTCATTCACGCCATCTGCGATGCTCTCCTCGGAGCTGCTAATATGAGGGATATCGGTTTCCATTTCCCAGACAATAGCTCCGAATTCGAAAAGATCGATTCTAAAATTCTCCTAAAGAGAACTGTTGATATCATCGCATCTAAGGGGTACAGAGTGTCTAATATCGACTCTACTATAGCTATGCAGAAGCCTAAGTTGAAGGACCTCATCCCTACCATGCAGGAAACTCTTGCCAATGTTATAGGCATAGATGCAGATAGGGTCTCTATAAAGGCTACTACTACAGAAAAACTTAGCTTCGAGGGCGATGGCACTGGTGCTTCTGCTTACGCCACAGTATTAATTATTAAAGATTAATGTCATGAAAAAAGGTGATAAGGTTAGGTTTCTTAATGCCGTCGGCGGCGGTACTATTACTCAAATAGTCGGCTCTACTGTCTATGTGGAGGATGAGGATGGTTTCGAAATCCCAACCCCAGCTAATGAGGTGGTCGTAATTAATGAGGAGAAGAGCTCAACTCAATCTCAGTCAGCTCGTACTTATTTCGATGACGCACCTAAAAAATCAGAGCCCGTTAAGGAGGTGGTTTCTGTTGTTAGAGAGACCGAGAGTGGTATAAAATCAGACGATAAGCCTCATATCGTATTGTCTTTCTTGAAGGCCGATAAGGGCAACTCTGGCGATCTCGAGCTGTATGTCGTCAACGACTCGCCTGTATATGCATATTTCACTATCGGTCAGGTTTCCGAAGATGGCAAGAAGTCTGAGCCTATATATAGAAAGGAATTGATAGCTCACGAAAAGGCTTTGATCGGCAAATTCAATCCTCAGCGAATCGATAATCGTCTTTGGCAGTGCCAAGCCATTCTTTTCCACCCTACCGCAACTTATAAGCCTTATGATCCTATTAGCAGAGATATTCGCATCAAGTCTACTAGGTTCTTCAAAAACAACTCTTTCGTAGAAAATGATTATTTCGACGATAAGGCTGTATCTTATGATGTGACAAGCGATGACCTGGAGTCTCAAATCGAAAAGCTTACTGAGCATGATATGCATTCTGTCATATCAGAAAAGGAGCGAAAGGAACAGCAAAAGCTATCTAAAAAGACTATTAATGATCTCATCGAGGTCGATTTGCATATCGAACAGATTCTTGATTCTACCGCAGGAATGTCTAATGGAGAGATCATACAGGTCCAGCTGGCTCGTTTCGAACATGTCATGCAGGAGAATGCCGACCGCAAGGGACAGCGCATCGTCTTTATCCATGGCGTCGGTAATGGCCGCCTAAAATCAGAGGTCATAAAACTCTTGGAAAGAAAATACAAGAAGGCTCAATATCAAGATGCCTCTTTCAAGGAGTACGGCTACGGCGCTACTCTGGTAATTATCAAATAGCCTCCACGTCGTATGGAGGCCCTGCTTATTATATGCTCGGAACTATCATAAATACTACTACCATTATTGTAGGTAGCTCTTTCGGAACTTTATTGCGCAAGGGTATCAGCGAGAAGTATAAACAGGCTCTCTTTGATGGTCTCGGTCTGTGCTGTATCATCTTGGGCGTTAACGCAGCTCTCCCCAATATGGCTAAGAGCGAATTTCCAGTCTTGTTTATCCTTAGTATCGCTATTGGTGGTATAATAGGCACTAAACTCGATCTTTCCGGGCATATCGACCGCTGGAATACTAAACTCAACCAAAAATCAGGCAAGGAAAATAACGCACTTAATGGGTTGGTCACAGGAATACTTCTGTACTGCATTGGTACTTTCAGCATAGTCGGACCCGTTCTATCTTGTCTGTCTCCTAGCCACGGTTGGGCGTTCAATGAACCTGGCAATACTTTCTTATACACCAATGCCACACTAGACCTGGTCACTTCCGCCGTCCTGGCTGCTACTTACGGCAGAATCATGCTTCTCGCAGCTCCTGTCCTCTTCTGCTGGCAAGGCTTTTTCTACGCCATAGCATACTTCTGCGGCAACGGCATGCCAGAACCTATGCGAACCGAACTCTCCATAGTAGGCGGAGTCCTGATAGTCAGCTCAGGAATCTCAATCCTAGGCATCAAAGACTGCAAAACAGTCAACCTCCTCCCAAGTCTTCTAATCCCAGTAATATTCTATCTGGTAAAAGGGTTGTTTTGATTACCGTAATTTTATCTGTATATGACAAATCGACTTTCAACTAAAACGAGCAATGCCGACATCTTAAATATGTTTGCTGCTATTTGCGGTACTATATGCATAATAGTCAATCATTCAAATGATGCATACAACGATTCTGTAAGCACTTATTTATCAGGGTCGGCTTGGTGAGCTATCTCCCATTCTAGGCATCAAGGACGTGAAGACTGTAGATCTGCTTTTAACCGGCTTGTCCCTATTATCTTCCACCGATACCCCGTAGAGACGTTTCATGAAACGTCTCAAAAAACATAAAACGTCTCCCAAGAATTTAAAAAAGATGAAGACTCCACGCAATCTTCTATACAATAATTTGTATCGCATCCCAACGGCTCGTATGAATAGCCAAGAATACGATGGTGGCGCATATTTCGTGACGATATGTACAAAAAAACGAGCATATCATTTTGGAGAGATTAAATCGGACATACATGGCACAAAATGTATGATACTATCCGACATTGGTCGCCATACCAACGACCAGATTCGCAACATCTCAACGCATTGCCCATACGCCAACGTGCCGTTATGGGTCATCATGCCCAATCACATACATATGATTGTGTTGATTGATGGCAACATGACACCACATCCCAAACGCACATCAAATCCCGCCGTAGAGACGTTTCATGAAACGTCTCCCAAAAATCATGAAACGGCTCCCGAAGCCATGGAATATGTAACACAGATGCAGTCATGGCTATCTGTTGTAATCCGTTTATTCAAATCCTCCATCACCCAATTCGCCCGAATCAGCAACATACCATTCGCTTGGCAATCGCGTTTTCACGACCATATCATACGCGATACTGATGATATGAACAGAATAGCGGACTATATATCACACAATGTACAACGGTGGGATGACGATTGCTTTAATGCCTGAAGATTCGTACTAATACTTTGCTTTTACGGCATTGTAAAAACAACACCCCCGTAAAACCTGCCTTATCCCTCGTAGAGACGTTTCATGAAACGTCTCCAAAAACGCAAAACGCCTCCAAAAAACTCATGAAACAACTCTATCAACATTGTTTTTTAGATACCAACGTTGTATACATAGAGCCTACCTCTCAAACTCCTACCCTCGTAGAGACGTTTCATGAAACGTCTCCCAAATTACGTATCGCGTACACTCTTTATATTCGCATCCACGCAAATTCGTCTAAATTTAACCTCTAGATCTATCGTCAATAACAAACATCTTGCCTATCCCCCCTATAGACCAAAGCCTCTACAACATTAGAATCGTATTTTGTAGGCTCTAATGCGAAATCAGGAAGATTGTACGACTTCATCTCCTGATCATAATATTCTCTTGGATTTCGCTGAGGTAACATAAAAGCCTTAGCGGCTATTCCATTCTCATCAATATGCACTATATATGGCAGAGAGTGATATCCATCATCTCGACGAGATGTAAAGACTACCCATTTGGAATTAGAAGACCAATTGTGATAAGACTCTGTGTCTTTCGAATTAGCCAATACTAAAGGATGTGATTCTTTAGTCTGAATATCATATATCCACAAATCTGCTTCATGGTGCCAGATTGAAAACTGTCCAAAATTCACCTTGGTATATAACAGAAATCTACCATCATACGAGGGGCGAGTCCAAGCTATAGATTTACCTTCAGACCTAGCATCTATCAACGTATCTACTACTTCTCCGAATCTTCCCGTTTGTGCATCAAAACTTATCGAACACAACACATACTTCACCTTCTCATACTCTTTAGGCAAATTACATGGAGCTGCCGTACTGAAATACATAATCTTGCCATCAGGGGAAAATGTTGGAGAGGTTTCGTAATAGTCTGTCTTCAATAATGGGGATGACAACAACTTATTGCTGTCAATATCCAAAACTGCAATATCCGACTTTGTATCATATACCTCTATTTTTGAAGAATCAGCAGCAAGGTATACCTGTCTTGTTTCATTTTGACTATACCCTACATACTTCCCACTTGGATGCCAATAAGTATATACACATGGCATCTCTTCTGGCGTAGGTTTAAGATTATATGCTTGGTACTTGTCTCCTCTTCTGACAATAGTAGCTCCATGTACCCCCCTAAAATGGGTACTTGAATATTTTGTATCGCATTTATTTGAAGTATGGCAGTTCATACATCCTCCCTCCAATTTCGTCCCAGCATATATAGTTGAGACGTCAAATGTCGACAAATCACGTTCGTATAGTCCCATATCGCTAAAAATACCATATCCAGGAGCAATAAGCCTGTAATGGAGCCCATAATCAATACTATCTTTGCTGACTACAATCTCATAGTCTTTATATGTTTTCCATCCACCATCTTTCAAAACACTCACACTGACACAGAGTGTATCTCCAACATTTTCCGCCAATAAATAATGCCAATCGTCAACATCTATATCCAAACAAGCACGAGAAGTACAAGTCAATGAAGATACATTTCCCTTAAATGTCACACTTATTGCATCTACATCTTCGACTGTCTGAAAATTCAATGGCGCAATATCCACAGGGATTGTGACAAATTTATAATCAGGATATATCTCTGGGTACAAAGCAAGCTCCTCAGCATCTTTCACCTGAATACTACCACACGCTGTCAGTAAAAAAAGGGCTACTACTATATGTATATACTTTACCATAAGTTTCTAATAAAAGAACAAATAATACCAAAGAGTCTTTGAATATGATAGTTCCAATAGCTTTTCTGCATTATCCGAACTATTATATGTAGAAATAAAAGCCTGAAGTCGCTCTTTATTATACTGAGTTGCAGAATAAGGGAATCCTTTCAATGTTTTATGACTCATTATCCACGAAATCAATGTAGCTTCCTGATAAACTTGTGGAATATCACCAGGGAAATGTTTCTCATACTCTATGAATGATTTTATAAACAAATCCATTCGCTTATCATACAAATAGTACATAAGAAGATAATCCCAAACAAAACGATTATTTGGATGCTGATTTACTAATTCTCCAACATCAATAGATGAATCTTCAAAGGATATATAATTATCATCTAATATTCTCCCCCTTATCTCTTCAAGTTCAAGACACTGACTTAAATCTCTTCTACTTACAACCTTATTAAGCATCTCTGTCGCCCAATCATCATAGAAAAGTGTCTTCTGTAAAACTCTTAAGTATTTTGCAGCCGACTCCCAATCTCCATTTATCATGTCAATCTCAGCTAACCTCTTTATATATCTTACACTTAAATAATGGTTCGGAATCGCTCCCTGAGCTTCACTAAAATAACGTCGAGCTATACTCGTAAGACCAAGATGATAAAAAACTTCTCCAGCCGAAATAGACATCGATGGGTGACGTGCAAAAGGGACAAACAAACTCTCTGGCCCCTTAGGGTTATAATGAAATGCCTTTTGCGTAAGTTGTCCTCTCTTGGCTAATGCTAAATTGAGATAATTCTGCTCAGTCATTCCTTCTGGGGCATTAACATCAGCAATCGCTATCATTTCATCCCACGCTTTTTGCCTACATAGGTAATCATAACGGAGCATATTCTCAAAATCTTGCCTATAGCAGAATGCAGACGCCTTAGCTCCTAGTCCTATAATTACCAATACCGCAACCGATATAAGTATCTTCTCTAGCTTTTCACTTCGCACACTTATTTTAGCTAGAATAATAGTTCCTATTACTATAGCTACACAAACATATAGCACTACATTTACCTGCATCGGATTGCGTAGATAATAAATGCCTTGAATATACGCGTCAACACCATACTCTCCGTACATGTGAGAAATGCCAACTATCGCTAGCCACTCTATCAATAACGCAATAGTTATAAGAATAGCCTTAGCTATTTTTATTTTCTTATTTAAACAATCAACTACTATTACCCCTAATACCATCAATAGTATAGCTACCGTACCTGCCAGCATATACATCAAAACACTAGATGCTGATAATACAATATAGCGGCAATTATTAGGCTTTATCTTAAGAACAATATTAGCACCGATTAAGCCAAACACCATAGCAACTAATGAGGTAAGTAGCGACTCCGCTACCCCGACAACACAATATGAAGCAACAAGAGGGGCCAAGCTCAATGCCAATCCCCAAATTCCATCATTAACTCTTCTTATTAAACCTAATGACAATATCTGAACCAACGACACCCCCAAAGCAATAATACAAGCACCCACCCAATGGTTCACAAAAAACTGGGTAAGAAATTGTGAGATATAATCGGCCAACCCACCTACACTAAATAATGTCTTAATAAAAAAAGCCGGTGTTAACAAAAATAATTGCAATTGCTCATGATAATTCATCTGCCCCCAATGACAAAAACGCCAAAGACAACAAACCACTACCGCAAATAGGATAACTACGAGTATTGTAATATGCCTCTTATGCAACATACAAAAACAATATAGGTTAACTGACAAAATGTATTATGCTACAAAAATAGCATAAAAAAAGGAGACCCCTAACGGAGTCTCCTAAAATATTTGAGTCGAACGAATTACTCGCTCCAACCTGTATGCTGCTTAAGACTTGGATTAAGAGCAAGAATATCAGCTGGGAATGGGAAGTACTCATGCTTACCAACTACGAAGCCGAATTTGCCTTGAAGCTCTTTTACAGCTGAAAGTGGGTGGTGTGTTGTAGCTCTCAAGTGATGCTCTTTGCCTGTATACTCTGTACCTGGTACAAAGTAGTCATCGAACAACAATGGAATATTATCTGTTACCTTGTCAAAGATACCCTTGATATCAAGTTTGTCATACTTATTCCAACGAACCAAATCGTGGAAACGACAACCCTCAAACCACAACTCATACTGCTTCTCATCCATGAGAGTCTGCATTGTAAGCTCAGTTACAGGAGCACCAGCACGCTCTTGAATCTTGTTCAAGTACTTCTTACCTTCGCCTGTATTACCATTCTTCAAACATGCCTCAGCATAGAGCAAGTATGCCTCACCAAGACGTGCAATCACAGTATTAGCCATACTACAGTTACGTGGAGACTTATCATTTGGAGTACAGATCATCTTGATCTCAATATTTACACCACGAGAGAATGAACCTGCGGTATTTTGTATACCACGCAATGGATCAGCTTCCTTCTCAGCAAGTGACATCTTTGTGCCATCTGCCTTATCATCTGAAGGCCAACCACAAAGTTCCTCATCATAGAGCCACTCATCTGGTGTTAAGAATGTAGCCTTACGACGATAGCTATCACCCTCATTATCGTACATCTTGATAGCGAACTGGTCGTTAATAGCGCCACCGCCCCAGCCACCGATTGCTTCAATCTTAGGCTGTCTTGGCATATCATCACCACGCCAGTTTACTACGTTATTGAACATCCAACCACCGCGCATGTTCTCCCACCAGTCATCACCGTTAGATGGAGTGTAAGCAACATTCAACTCGAAAATCTTCTCCTCGCAGCCGTCACCCTCAACATGGAAGAGGTCACGGAAACGCTCACCTGGAACAAGCGCATAGTTAGAAGACTCAACAAGTGGCTTCAAATACTTCTCTGCAGCTGCATAATCGCCTTTAAACATAGCACACTTACCCAACATAAATTGAGCAAAGCCCTTTGTTATAGTATAGCAACCTGCAACATCAGATGGACCTTGACGCTCTGCCAAATTATCAATTACTGACTCAATCTCATTAATACACCAAGTAAGAATTGCCTCTTGGCTTTCTGCATTTGCAGGATAATCCTCAGCACCAATAATTTCAGGAACCATTGGAGGATTGTCAAAAGTAAGAGCCAACATCATGTGCAAATATGCTGTAAGTACAGTAGCCTCTGCTACAACTCTAGCCTTTACTTTTGTATCAGGCTTAACATTTGCTCTAATCAAGTTACAGTTGTATATAGCAGCATAGTAACGCTGATATAGAGCCTTCAACTGTGGATTTGCAGCATCGTAACGGAACTCATCGAACTGACGCTGATCAAAGTGGTCATTAATATCACCACCAGCAGAGAAAACGTCATCTGAAGAATAGTTCAATAGAAGAATTTGTGGGCTACCAAAGCCACAACCATCACCCCAGTCAGCTGCTGCAATCTTGTTAAAGAACTGTGCATAGCATGATGTAAGGATTGACTCTGCATCCTCATCTGTCTTGTAGAAATCTTCAGTAGAAGAAGATGCCTTCTGCTTAATATCAAGGCGCTCCTCATCACAAGCTGTGACAGCAAGACATGCGCCTGCAGTTAGTATATATAATAACTTTTTCATAATAAATCAATTTGACTCATTTAGAATGTAACATTTACACCCAATACCATCTTACGCATTGTAGGATATGCGCCGCTATCCATACCTGGACCATTGCTACCCATTTGTGCAGTCTCAGGATCAAGACCTGGATAGCTTGTGAATGTAAAGAAGTCATCAAGCGAGATGTAGCAACGTAGGGCCTGGATAAATGCCTTAGATGTAATAGCCTTAGGAAGTGTGTAGCCTAACTGCATTTGCTTAATCTTGAAGTATGAACCATCAAAGATGTTAGCTGTAGAAGACCAGAACTGCTCACTACCAGCGATTTCACTTGGCTTAGGCAAGTTACCCTTCTTAGCCTCATCATAGAAATATCTGCTGCAGTTTGAATAGCCCTCACGATACATACCATAGTAGATATCGTTACCTGCTGCACCTGTACCAAACAATGTGAAGTCAACGCCCTTATATGCAAGGTTCAATGTGATACCATATGTTACATCAGGTACACCATAGCCAACATTCATACGGTCATTGTTATCGATAATGCCATCGTTATTCTTGTCATAATACTTAGCGCTACCATCTTCATTCTTACCAAGGTACTTATAACCGTACATATACCAGATAGGCTCACCCTTCTCGAATTGTGTAGTCAACTTTGTATAGTTAGAACCACCGATTGCAGCACCTTGCATACGCTTAATAGACTTAGCAAGATATGTTACCTCATTCTTCAATGTTGCAAAGTTTGCAGATACAGAATAGCTTAAGTCACCTATCTTGTCTTTCCAAGTTGCCTCTAACTCAAAACCCTTATTCTCTACCTCACCAGCGTTCAATACCATTGATGATACACCAGACTCTGGCAAACATGGAGCATTAACCAAAAGGTCTTTAGTAAGCTTTCTATAATAATCCAAACCAACTGTCAAACGATCACTCAAGAAACGAGCATCCAAACCAAGGTCAACCTGCTCTGATGTCTCCCACTTGAGGTTTGGGTTAGCTACGCCATTTGGCTTAGAACCCAATACCAATGACTCAGTAGCACCTGACTGATACCAATCAGAGTTAACTGCCAATGTAGTAGCATACTTGTAACCGCTCAAGATATTAACGTTACCGTTACGACCCCAAGAACCACGAACCTTCAAGAATGAAAGAACACTTGAATCAATATTATCCTTCATGAAGCCCTCATTGCTGATTGTCCAACCTGCAGATACTGAAGGGAAATTACCCCAACGATTCTTCTTAGCCAACTTAGATGCATCAAAAGCATCCGAGCGGAAGTTGAACTGTACATTATATCGGCTATCGTATGAATATGACAAACGACCGAAGTATGAAAGGCTAGTAGCAACACCTGGCATATTACCAATGTTCTTAGTAGTCTTTGAAGTCTTAGTTGCGTCTGCATAGTCAACGCCCTCATTCTTAACCTGGCTGAGGTAACGATAGTTGACATCATATGAATTCATGATATCCTGACCCTTTGCAGATGCGTTAGTACCATCTGTATTGGTCTGACGGAATGCCATACCGACCATTGCACCAACATTGTGAACATCATTAAATGTCTTATTGAAGTTCGCAAAGTTCTCCCATTGGTAGTAGATGCTGTTGTTGCTATCAGCAGAAATATTGAATTCCTCCTCCTTAGCCTGCTCTGATACGTAGTATGGCTCGTTCCATCCATGGTTATTGCTAAATGACAAACGATAACCAAAACGTGATGTTACGGTAAGGAAATCAAATGGAGTGAGGTTTGCAAAGACAGAACCATTGATATTCACACCATTGCTTGTACCAAATGCTCTATCCTTCTGGATGAATGGGCTACCACCCGATAGACGCTGATTGAAGAATGAAGTAGCATAATACTTTGTGATGTTGCCATCAGCATCCTTTTCTCCATAGAATGCATATGGCTTGCCTCCTGCCTGAACTTCATCAAACTTTGTCTTCATTGCAGGAATCATCTGATCTGCAGAATCCCAATATACAGGAGTAAGAGGATCAATCAAGAGCAACATTTCAAATGCTGTACCATAACCTTGCTCTGAGATGCTTGATGTACGCCACTTCTCGATAGATGTGTTAGTACCAACCTGCAACCAATCCTTAACTTTGTAATCAGCATTGATTTGACCTGTCAAACGCTCGTAAACGTCCTTCTTGCCCTTTACGATACCATCCTGATTTACGTAGTTGATATTTAGGAAGTAGTTACCACGGTCGTTGCCACCTGCGAATGACAATGAGTGTTGCTGGCTCCATGAATTAGCCATAAACTCACTAAGCCAATCTGTATCTGTCTTAGGATTCCAGCCATAAAGATTCTTAGCTGTCTCCATATCTGTATCGATTGGCTCACCCAACATACGCATCCACTCAATAAACTCACTTGCATTGAGCAACTCTGGAACTTTACCGAGGCTTTGGTTTGTCCACTTACCGCTATATGTAATAGTACCCTCGCCTTTGTGCTTAGAACCACTCTTTGTTGTAATAAGAACGACACCATTACCAGCCTCTGCACCATAGATAGCAGCTGAAGCAGCATCCTTCAAAACCTCCATACTCTCGATGAGTTCTGGATCAAGGTATTGAATACTGCTAACCTGCAAACCATCAACGATCAAAAGTGGACCAATCTTGTCTGAGTTTGATGAGTAACCACGAACGCGGATTGAAGCACCCTGACCTGGCTTACCTGATGAATTGATAATCTGAACACCTGCAGCCTTACCTTGAAGTGCAGCAGCAGCATCTGTTGTAGAAAGGCCTTGGATATCATCACCACTAACCTTTGCTACAGATCCTGTCAAATCACTCTTCCTCTGGAAACCATAACCTACTGCTACGACCTCATCGATGAGCTCCGAGTCACTCTTAAGAACAACATTAATTGATGTACGGCCTGCTACAGCTTCCTCTGCTGTCTCATAACCAATAAAAGAATAAACGAGTACGGCATCTGATGGAGCAGAAATAGTATACTTACCATCAATATCCGTAATGGTGCCTGTAGTAGTTCCTTTTACTAATACATTAACACCAGGAATAGGTTCATTAGTGGACCCGTCTGTTACAACACCACTAACTTGACTTTGAGCCCACGAAAGGGTAGACACACAAGCCATGAGTACTAACATCGCAGTTCCCCTACGAAGCAATGTCAGACTTTTCATTAATAGGTTCTTCATACCTGATACTTGTTTATTAAACTGAGTGAAATTTTGTGTTAACATTCGTAAATGAGCTAATAGACGTTTGTGAATAAGTCTTTACTAATCGTGTCAACGGCGCAAAGTTGTTAACTAAATTTAATACTTCAAAGGGCCTAAATCAAAAACAGTCGCTACATACATTTTTTACAAAGCTTTTGTAACGCAGATTGAAAATTCCACGCACAAAAGCCCAATTTTCTTTTTTGATCTATGTAACGTACGGTAAAAAAAATGATACAAGAAATAAAAAAGAGCCTCACTTACAAGCGAGGCTCTCTATAAATAATCTCCTGGATAGATATTTCTTAAAACGATATCGATACTGTTGCGCCTATCAATGGACCGTTATTGTCTTGCATAATAAGCGGACTCCATTGAAATGCTAAATCTTCCGATACATCAAAATCATGAAAATGTGCATCAACACAAGCATCTACTAGTTGAACCACATACATTCCTATCATACCGAAGAAAGACAGATCTCTATACCTACGATATTTGTTCATCTTATTTTCCAACTGAGCCTTAAACCACTTTGCATATTGCCCGTCTCCAATAAAATTACTAATATCCAGATTTGTGCTCAGCTTTTTTTCAAAGACTGTTTCATAAAACCTATTGTTTGGATCCTGAGAAACCAAGTCCCTATATCCTCTCCGGTAGAACTTATAATGCCAATTGTTGAAATCAATAGAATAAACCAAGGCTGCTATTCCACCATATACAAATGGCAATTTCCAGTACTTGCGATTATATATCTGTCCCAAGCCCGGCACTATAGCAGCAAACATTGTAGCAGTATGTGGATTAATACGCATATCCGCTACCGAAACAGATTTCATTATAGTCGTGTCTCCTGACCGATATATAATTAAGGTATCTGTCCCTTCTAATTTCTTTAAGGGAATCTTTGCACCTTCTATTTGAGCCCCAGAAGACTGCGCATGCACACAACAAGCAGTGCCGGCCATAAAGACCAGCACAACAATAAGGCACGTATATCGTGCAATTCGTGTAATGATGTTCGTTGTTATCAATCTATTGCGTATAATAAGGTACAATCCTTACTATTCATTTTTATTATCAAGGAGAAG
Organism: Bacteroidales bacterium; assembly: GCA_024401415.1. GTDB lineage: Bacteria > Bacteroidota > Bacteroidia > Bacteroidales > Marinilabiliaceae > W3P20-009. The sequence continues at coordinate 34,654 of JAKSLC010000001.1, forward strand.
TGTCTCAAGAATCTTGTTCAGTTCATCGTCTGACGCGAACGGAATAGTAATCTTGCCCTTACCAGAGTCAGCCCTATCCAATTTAATGTCACTCTTCTTAAAGAAGGAACAAAACTGAGATTTTATCTCTTCATATACAGGAGCTAGATTCTTTTTTACCTTCTTCGCTGACTGACTCGTTGCGTTCGAATCATCTTGCGAATTCTCCTCTTTGTATTGGCGAACTAAGTCTTCTATACGGCGAACCGAATACCCAAACTCTACAGTTTGCTGATACAATGATATCTGAATCTCAGGGTCATCAATGCCCATAATAGCTCGAGCATGGCCCATAGAGAGCTCCTTAGATCTTAATGCTTGCTGAATCTCTGGAGGCAATTTAAGTAAACGAAGCGAGTTGGCAATAGTCGAACGCGACTTACCTACTCTTTCACCCATATTCTCCTGTGTGAGATTGCACTCATCTATGAGTCTCTGATAACTCAAAGCCTCTTCTATAGGATTAAGGTCTGCTCGCTGGATATTCTCAACCAATGCCAATTCAAGCATCTTGTCGTCATCAGTATCCCTGATGTACGCAGGCACCTTGTCCAATCCTGCCATCTGCGATGCACGGAGACGACGCTCTCCAGCTATAACTTGGTATTTGTGCTCTCCTAGTCGACGAAGTGTCAATGGTTGTATAATACCCATTGCACGGATAGAAGTCGCCAACCTCTCAAGTTCATCTTGATCAAAGTCTGTACGTGGCTGCCATGGGTTCGTCTCAATTTCTGATACCGGTATCTCATTTATTGCTGTCTTCTGTGGCTGCTGAGCTACATATTCAGACGAATCAATAATCGCCCCTAATCCACGTCCCAATCCAGATGGCTTCTTCATATCTCTTTCTATATATATATCGCTTTTATATTATACTAACTATTCACTGACGCCTATTAGGCATTCTTGGCTGATTCCTTTGCTAACAATTCTTTTGCCAAGGACAGATAATTCTGCGCACCTTTCGATACAGCATCATAAGTAATACATGGCTGTCCATGACTAGGAGCCTCAGACAACCTTACATTACGCGCTATCAATGTGTCAAACACCAACTCCTTAAACTGTGTCTTGACTTCCTCCAACACTTGCTCAGAAAGCTTATTTCGCTGGTCATACATTGTGAGCAAGAAGCCCTCAATATCCAAGTCTGGATGCAACACATTCTGAATCATCATTATCGTCTTGAGAAGTTTCGACAATCCCTCAAGAGCAAAATATTCACACTGAACTGGAATGATTACTGAATCTGCAGCAACTAAGGCATTAACCGTAATCAATCCTAAACTAGGACAGCAATCTATCAGAATATAGTCGTAATCATCTTTTAGCTTCTCTACCAAACGCTTCATGATTCTTTCTCGATCCGACTTATTCAGAAGTTCAACTTCTGCTCCAACCAAATCGATGTGAGAAGGCAATACATAAAGACCTTCAATGTCTTCATATTTCAAACATGCCGTCTTTGGATCAGCATCATCTATCAAACACTCATAAATTGAGGTCTCCACACTACGCAAATCAAACCCCAAGCCAGATGTCGTATTCGCCTGTGGGTCGGCATCAATGATCAGAACCTTCTTCTCCAATACAGCCAATGAGGCAGCAAGGTTGATGGCAGTAGTCGTCTTACCAACTCCACCCTTCTGATTAGCTATTGCAATAACTTTTCCCATAATCTTTTCGTCATTGATACAAATTAGTGCAAAGGTAAGAAAATATTCTTTCTTTCCTCATTTATATGTACATTTGTCGTATCGTAATATCGGATTTTTACTGACTTTCAATATGAAAAGCGCTACTATCAGACACTTACAAGAGGTCGACTCCACTAATTCAGAGATGAAACGCTGGCTTGGCGTTTGTCCTAACCTGTTAAGCCATTCATGCGTTTACGCCGACTTCCAAGTATCAGGCAGAGGACAAATCGGAAATTCATGGGAGAGCGAACGCAATGCAAATATCTTACTAAGCATCTTGTACAGACCCACAGAACCTATGCACGTTCGCCGCCAGTTCGATATATCTATGGCAGCCGCTTTAGCTGTCAAAGCAACAATAGAAAAGTATATACCCAAAACTGAAAAGGTATCAGTCAAATGGCCTAATGATGTTTACGTCGGAGAGAAGAAAATTTGCGGCATCTTAATAGAGAATACTTTATGTGGAGCAAATATAGGGTATTCAATTGTGGGAATCGGATTGAATGTCAACCAAAAGAGGTTCGTTTCTAATGCCCCAAATCCTGTTTCAATTTACCAGATCATTTCAAAAAATTGCGATGAAGAAGAGGTTAGACAGAGTCTACAAAGGGAGTTCATAAGGTACACAGGCTACATTCCCGACAATACAGAAGCCCTGCACAAAGAGTACATAAAAGCATTGTTTAGAGCAGATGGCAATTTGCACGAATGGGCCCTACCTTCAGGAGAACATATAATGGCAAAGATTATCGACACAATGCCTACAGGACATATCATAATTGAAAGACAAAATGGAGAACAGCTCTCTTTCGCATTCAAGGAAATATCGCACGTCATAAAACTAACTGCTTCCGACTTGCTCACCTAATTACCGACAAGAGCATATACTCACAATGTGGGTTTATACACTATTTAAGAAAAGTTTTGCTGTCAGAATTTGCAAAAAGACATTTGACGTATTATCTTTGCACCGCAATTCTCAAGAAAAATGCGGATGTGGCGTAATTGGCAGCCGCGCTAGACTTAGGATCTAGTGTCGCAAGACTTGTGGGTTCGAGTCCCACCATCCGCACTTATACTTCACTTTTATTTCACATTATTCATATTTGAAATGAATATTTCTGCAGAAAACATCGATGCGCTCAACGTCGTGTTGACGATGACTATTAGCAAGAGCGATTATCAAGCAAATGTAGAGCAGCAACTCAAAGAGGCTCGTAAAAACGCAGTAGTACCAGGTTTCCGTAAGGGTCACGCACCAGCAGGTATGATCAACAAAATGTATGGTGCTCAAGCTTTAGCACAGGAGTTCAACCGCGCTGTTGAGACTGGCCTCAAGAATCATATTATCGACAATAAGTTAGAGATCTTCGGCGAGCCTCTTCCTCATGAGGGCGAGCAGCCTGTTGACCTCGACAACCTCCAAGAGGAGACTGTAATGAAGTTCGATATTGCACTCCGTCCTACAGTCGACGTCGATCTCAAGAAGGTAAAGGTTACATACTACGATATCGAATCTTCAGACGAAGACATCGAAAAGTTCAAGACATCTAAACTCGCACGCTACTCTAAGCGTCAGGATGTTGAGGTATCTACAGAGGAAAGCATGCTTACAGCTTCTCTAAAGGCTGACGACTTCTCTAAGGATTCAACTCTCTTCGCTGTTAAGAACATCAACGACGCTAAGGTTAAGAAGCAGTTCGTTGGCGTAAAGGTTGGTGATGTCGTTAAGGCTAATCTCAAGAAAGCTTTTGAGAACAAGGCTGAACTCGCATACGTTCTCGGTATCGAAGAGGCTAAGGTTGATGAGGCAGCTGATAAGTACGAGGTTACTATCTCTGGCATCTCTGAATATGTTAACCCAGAACTCAACGAGGAGACTTTCAAACTCATGTATGGCGAGGACACAGAGATTAAGACTGTTGAGGCTTTCGAGGCTAAGTGCAAAGAGGAACTCGCTGCTCTTCTCGAAAACGATAGCCGTTACAAGTTCTCTCTCGACCTTCGCGAAGAACTTACCAAGGCTTGCAACGTAGCTCTCCCAGAGAACTTCCTTCGCCGTTGGATCGAAATCGTAAACCGCGATAATGCTAAGATGACTCCAGAGGTATTCGAGGCTGAGTTTCCACGTTTCCTCGAAGATCTTAAGTGGCAGACAATTTCTAACTCTGTAGTTAAGGCTGCTGGTATAGAACTTACTCCAGAGCTACTCCAGAAGTTTGCTCTCAAGGTAGCTCGTGCTCAATATGAGCGTTACGGTTTGACTGGTTTGACAGACGAAGTTCTAGCTCCAATGGCTCAGAACATGCTTAAGGATCAGGAGCAACGTGAACACCTCGTTGAGGGCGCTGTAAGTGAGGCTATGACTGAGTACGCTTTCAATAACGTTAAGTTGGCTCACAAGGCAATCTCTCGCGACAAGTTCGCTAAGCTTTTCGAAGAGAAGTAATTCGTAATAACGATTACAATATTACACATCGAAGACATTGCCCAATAGCAGTGTCTTCGGTTTTTTGGTTTATAAACTATATACGTAAAACTTATGAACGATTTCAGAAAATTCGCAATTAGTCAGACAGGCGTAAGACGCTCTGCTCTCGATCACTATACTCAGGTAATGGACTATATGTCACCTACTATCATCGAGGAACGCCCTCTCAACGTTGCAAGCATGGACGTATTCTCTCGCCTTATGATGGATCGTATCATTTTCTTAGGTACCGAAATCAATGATGACGTGGCAAATATCGTTCAAGCTCAACTTCTTTACCTTGAGTCTTGCGACGCTTCTAAGGATATCTCAATCTATATCAACTCTCCTGGAGGCGTAGTTTACGCAGGTTTGGGTATCTATGATACTATGCAATATATCAATTCAGATGTGGCAACTATTTGTACAGGTCTCGCTGCATCTATGGCTTCAGTTCTTCTTGCCGCCGGAACTAAGGGTAAGCGCTCCGCTCTCCCTCACTCTCGCGTGATGATTCACCAGCCACTCGGCGGTGCTCAGGGCCAGGCATCTGATATCGAAATTACAGCCCGCGAAATCTTAAAGTTGAAGGACGAACTATACGACATTCTCCATAAGCACTCTGGAACAGATATCGAACAGATAAGAAAGGATGCCGATAGAGATTATTGGATGACATCAAATGAGGCTGTTCAATATGGTTTAATCGATGAGGTACTTGTAAAGTCTAAATAATACCTGATGGCTAAAAAGGACGATATTTGCTCTTTCTGTGGACGTTCACGTCGCGATATCCGCTTCGCTATACAGGGAATCGGTGGAATTGTAATCTGCGACGAGTGCGTTCGTAGCGCCGGAGAAATCCTTCGCGAGAATGATTTTACCGCTCATGCGGCTAGTAATACAAGCAAGCTTAAGATTGCTAAGCCTCAAGAAATAAAGGCATACCTGGACGAATATGTTATAGGCCAGGACGATGCTAAGAAGTATCTCTCTGTAGCTGTTTATAACCACTACAAGAGACTCCGTAGCAATTCAGAAAGAACCGCAAAGGATGATATTGAAATAGAGAAGTCTAACATCATAATGGTTGGCGAAACTGGTACAGGAAAAACTCTTCTTGCTCGTACCATAGCCAAACTTCTCGATGTTCCTTTCACTATAGTAGACGCTACGGTTCTAACCGAGGCAGGTTATGTTGGCGAAGATGTTGAAAGTATTTTAAGCCGACTACTCCAGGCTGCCGACTATGATGTACCTCGCGCAGAACAAGGTATTGTTTTTATAGACGAAATCGACAAAATTGCTCGCAAGAGCGATAATCCGTCTATAACGCGCGATGTGTCAGGTGAAGGCGTTCAGCAGGGCTTGCTCAAGCTATTAGAAGGCTCTATAGTAAATGTTCCTCCTCAAGGGGGGCGTAAGCACCCTGATCAGAAGATGATTGCAGTAAATACTCAGAATATCCTTTTCATCTGCGGTGGCGCTTTCGATGGCATCAAACAGAAAATCGCTAATCGTTTGAATTCTCGTACAGTCGGTTATAACGCCCAGAAGGAGAAGGAGGCTATAGACTTCAATAATCTACTCCAGTACGTTGCTCCGCAAGATCTCAAGTCTTTCGGTCTTATTCCTGAGATTATCGGACGTCTGCCAGTGTTGACTTACCTCCAACCTCTCGATAGAGATGCTCTTAAACGTATACTTATTGAGCCTAAGAATTCTCTCATTAAGCAGTACATAAAGCTATTCGAGCTCGATGGCGTGAAGCTCAATATCAATGACGATGTTATAGATCTCATTGTAGATAAGGCTGTAGAGTTCAAAGTCGGTGCTCGCGGTCTTCGCTCAATATGTGAGAGTATTCTCATGGATAAAATGTTCGAGGTTCCTACGTCCGGTAGCAAAGAGCTTACTATTGATGTCGAATATGCTCGCCAGCAGTTGTCTAACGAACGTCTGACTCGCATTCAAGCTAGTTAATAAAATATCAGTATGGAAGAATTATACTCAGTATACCTTTCATCAACAGGAATATGCACAGACACCCGTAATATACTTAACGGGTGTCTGTTCGTTGCTCTTAAGGGTGAAAGATTTGATGCTAACGAAATGGTTGCCGACGCCCTTAAGGGTGGCGCTACTCACGTACTGACATCAAACTCAGCATTCAAGGATAACAAACAGTGTACAGTAGTACCTGATACGTTAATTGCACTACAGGAACTCGCCACTTTCCACCGCAAGCATTTACACATCCCTGTCGTTGGCATTACTGGCACTAATGGAAAAACGACAACTAAGGAACTTACAGCTGCAGTCTTGTCAAAAAAGTATCGTGTTTTATGTACAAAGGGCAATCTCAACAATCATATTGGAGTCCCTTTGACTTTGCTCAGTATAGACGAGAAAAAGCATGATATAGCAGTAGTAGAGATGGGTGCTAGCCATCCAGGAGAAATAAGGCAACTTTCGGGATTCGCTATCCCTGACTCTGGTCTTATTACCAATGTGGGTATCGCTCATACAGAAGGGTTTGGTTCTTTCGAGGGGGTAAAAGCAACTAAGCGCGAATTATACGAACAACTGAAGTCAACCTCTGGCAAAATTTTTATCAATATAGGCAATCCGAACCTTGTGGAGATGTTGGGCAACTATAGTAACTCTATCAGTTATACTACCGACTCCCAAAATGCTTTTGTCTCAGGCAATGTTGTAGGGCCATCAGAGTTGCTCTCTTTCAAATGGAATTGTAATGGTAATTCTTTCGAGGTTAACACTCACTTGACTGGTGCTTATAACTTGGAAAATGCGCTCGCAGCTGCCTCTGTAGGTAAATACTACGGAGTGCCTGCAGAAGACATATGTGCTGCAATAGCAGAATACGAACCAACAAACGGACGTTCTCAAATAATTCAAACAGAGAGAAATCGTGTGATTATGGACGCATATAATGCCAATCCAACGAGTATGATGGCTAGCGTAAATAATTTCGCTTCTCTTAAAGGGAATAATAAAGTAGTCGTATTGGGAGCAATGAGAGAACTTGGCGATATTGAAATCGAGATGCATCGCAAACTTCTTTCTTCTTTAGTGAATCTCGGTATAACTAAGGCTTTCCTGGTAGGGTCTGAGTTCGCTCCTCTTAAATCTGAATTCAGTGGGTTCTCTTATGTTGACAATGCCTCTGAATTAACAGACGCTATGATGGCTCTGAAAGATTGCTATATCTTGGTCAAGGGCTCTCATTCTAATCGTCTGGATAAACTTAAGGATGTTCTATAAAACAAAGAAGAGAGGTTCTCGCCTCTCTTTTTTAATGTATCTCTATTATCTCATCCCAATTCGTTGTAGCTCGAGGCGACGCATGTTCACGTCTTAGATTATGCATGAATAACTCCTCTTTGAAGTTGTCTCTTTGTCCATTAGGTAGCTGAGAACCAAGATATACTGCATCATGCTTGGCATTGGTATTTATAGCATCCATCACTGCCGCTATTTTGTCATAATGGTCTCGCTTTTCAGGATCATAATCAAACAATGACGTCTGAACGGCTGAGTCCGATGTAATACAACTCAATATTACACCACATTTCTTGTATTGTACTCCTGGACGAAACACAGTATTCAATGCCTCAATCGCCGCAGCTACAATCTCTTGAGTAGAGGACACCGCTACGGGCAAAACAATATTTGCCGAATTATTGTACTGAATACAATCTTCCCGAAATCTATTAGATAGAACAAATACTGTAACCATACTTGCTACACTACGTTGTTTCCTTAGTTTATTGGCACATGTAGCAGCAAAATTGGCTGTCATAGCTCGTAAATCCTCTATCTCGGTTAACATCGAAGCAAAAGAACGAGATGTACATATACTTTGCTTTCCAGAAATATCCTCAGAAGCGATACAATCAATGCCTTGTAACTCTTTTACGGTACGAAGACCTGGCAATTTCAGTAAGAAATGAGCTACCTCATCGGAAATGTTAGATAATTGCAATGCAGTACTTAATCCCATCTTCTTGAGTTTAGGCAAAGTACGCCTTCCAATCCCCCAAACATCGTCTATAGGAGTTAATTCAAGAGCTTTCTGCCTCTTGAATTCTGTATCTATCATACATGCACCTCTATATCCGGAAAATTTCTTTGCAAAATGGCACGCTACTTTTGCTAGTGTCTTAGTCTGCGCTATACCAATACTAACAGGAATACCAACAGATCTCAATATATTTGCACGCAAATTACGCGCCTGTTCCTCTATCTTTTCATTCTCTAATGATGACTGATAGTACAATTCGTCAATAGAATACGGTATAATCTCTCCAACAGTCTCTCGGACAATGGACATCACTCGCGAACTTAAATCGCCATATAGCACATAATTCGACGAAAAGGCTGTCACTTCTTGACGACCTTTGACTTGATATTTGCTTAAACGAAAAAAGGGCAACCCCATAGGGATGCCCATATCTTTAGCTTCATTCGATCTTGATACTATACATCCATCATTGTTTGACAACACAACAACAGGCCGTCCTATCAGATCGGGGCGAAAAACACGCTCACAAGAAACGAAAAAGTTGTTGCAGTCCACCAAACAATACATGGTGCTTAGTATTTATTTCGTCAGGTTTTCAACAGCCTTATGCACATTTACAAAGGTAAATCTGCCCATAGTAGCATCCATCTTGGCCTTGATCTGAGCCGTACAAAGATTTCCTATCGAACCTTCATGCGTATGGTTTATCTCGCCATGAAACTCAAACTCACCTCGCTCAATAGCCATACCTACATGCTTATACGCATCACGGAATGGCATGCCTTCATTAGCAAGTCGGTTAACCTCTTCAACACTGAACGCATATTTGTACTTAGGGTCGTTCATCACTCCATCTACTACCTCAATATTCTCAATAGCGTAGGCCGTAATATCCAAACAATCCTTCATCTCATTGAATACAGGAATAAATACCTCCTTGATAATCTGCATGTCTCTGAAATACCCAGATGGCAAGTTGCCTGTTATCAATCTTATTGTATTAGAAACGCCTTGCATCTTATTGCAGTGCGCACGTATAAGCTCAAATACATCTGGATTCTTCTTGTGTGGCATGATACTTGAACCTGTCGTCATCTGCTTTGGCAAATGCAAGAAGCCAAAATTCTGACTGGTATACATACAGCCGTCAAACGCAAGGCGACCAATGGTCTCTGCCAAAGAAGCAATAGCGAACGAAATAATACGCTCTGTCTTACCTCGTCCCATCTGCGCATATACTACATTGTAGTCCAAATCATCAAAGCCGAGCAACTTGGTTGTCATAGTTCTGTTCAATGGGAACGATGAACCATAACCAGCAGCCGCACCAAGTGGATTTTGATTGGTAACCTTCCATGCAGCTTCCATCATGAGCATGTCATCTGTAAGACTCTCTGCATATGCACCGAACCACAAGCCAAATGACGATGGCATAGCTACCTGAAGGTGCGTGTAACCTGGAATAAGCACATTCTTATACTGCTCACTCTTCTGCTGAAGAACATCAAAGAGCTTGCGCATCCTGCCTACTAGGTCTTCAATCGCTGCTCGAGCATATAACTTAAGATCCAAAAGCACTTGGTCATTGCGCGAACGACCTGAGTGTACTTTCTTACCAACATCGCCCAATTTACGTGTAAGCATAAGTTCAACTTGCGAATGCACATCTTCAATGCCATCCTCAATGACAAACTTACCCTCGCATGCAATCTGGTATATATTCTTGAGTTCCTTCAACAGAATATCTAACTCATCTTTCTGCAATAGACCTACACTCTCTAGCATGGTTATGTGTGCCATAGTACCCATAACATCGTATGGAGCTAGATAGAGATCCATTTCTCTGTCCAATCCAACTGTAAACTGGTCTATCTTATCATCTACTGAATAACCCTTATCCCAAAGTTTCATATTCTTCAATGGTATAATTATATATTATGACAACAACTTAATGTATGTTGCTACCGCATTTTCTATCTCACTTATCTTGATATACTCATCCGCCGTATGAGACCTGGCCGAATCTCCAGGACCAATCTTTACCGTAGGAAACGACATCAATGCCTGATCACTCAATGTTGGCGACCCAAAAAGCTTAATGTCCATCCCAATGGCTTTCTTTACTATAGGATGATCTACATCAATGTGCGAACTGTTTAGTCTCGTCGAACGCTCTTGGATCGTACACTCTTTCGTGTGCTCATCACTCTTAATCAAATCAAGCAACTCTTGATTCTTATATAAGTCGTTGACTCTGACGTCTACTACAAAATGGCACTTATCTGGGACTACATTGTGCTGAGTACCAGCATCAATCTGAGTAACGGACATCTTAACAGGGCCTAGGAATGGAGATACCTTTTCCCATTGCTTTGTTCGGAACCACTCCACAATAGGCAGCGCTTTATATATAGCATTCACTCCCTCATTTCGAGCTGCATGACCTGAAACGCCTTCTGTGGTACAGTCTAGCACCATAAGCCCTTTTTCTGCCACAGCCATCGCCATACCAGTAGGCTCTCCAACAATACCGAACTCTATCTGACCTATTTTTCCAAGAATGCTCTCTACCCCATTCTTCCCACTCACTTCCTCTTCTGCAGTTGCCGACCAGATAAGGTTGTATGGCAAATCATTCTTTGTAGAGAGATATCGAAACGCTGCTAATAACGATACCACCGACGCGCCATCGTCATTCGTTCCTAATCCCCATAGGATATCACCATCAACTGTAGGAGCAAATGGGTCACGGGTATAACCACTTGCTGGTTTAACTGTATCAATATGCGCATTAAGGAGTACTGTAGGCTTTCCTTCTGCCCAGACCTCTTGTAGCACCCAGAGATTATTGCCGTCTCTGTTAACTTTTAAGCCCATACGTGCAACTGTCTCCTGAATCATATCCGCAACTTCTCCTTCATTCCTGCTGATGGAGGAGATTGATACCATACGCTTCAGGAGATCAACAGACTCCTCAATGTATTGCTTTGTCATTACTACTCTTTCAAAAGCATTGTACCACGACCGGTTCTCAAACCGTCAGTGTTGGTAATCATAACACTCTTGACTCCTATTCTAATGGCATCAAAACCATTATCAAGTTTTGGAATCATACCTGCCGCTACAACACCAGTCTCCTTATATTCCTGGAACTCAGCGTATGTCATAGAGCTGATAACCGTAGAGTCATCCTCAGCATCCATCAATACTCCTGGCTTCTCAAAACAGTATATAAGGCTTACCTCTAAATCTTCTGTACAAGCAAGTGCTCGCGCAAGCTCACTCGCGATCGTATCTGCATTGGTATTCAAAAGCTGACCATTGCCATCATGGGTAATTGGAGAAACAACAGGTATAGCACCTTGTTCTATCAACGAAGCAAGAACGCCTGTCTCTACCCTCTTCACATCTCCAACATAACCATAGTCTATACCATTTTTCAATGGACGCTTTGCACTATGTATCAAATCAAGGTCAGCTCCACAGAGGCCTATAGCATTAATATTACGCTTTTGAAGTTCTGCGACAATGGTCTTATTTACAAGGCCTGCATATACCATCGTAACAACATCTAGTGTCTCGCGATCTGTAATGCGGCGACCTTCAACCATCTTGGTCTCTATGCCAAGTCGCTCGCTCAACTTTGTAGCAGAACGACCACCACCATGCACCAATATCTTCGCGCCTACTATATTGGCAAAGTCATTCAGAAGAGCATTCAGACTTTCTGGCTCTTCTACTACCTTACCTCCGACCTTTACTACTGTTATCTTCATAGCTTAAAGCTTTTCAAGCATTCGTTTAATTACAACTTGTGCCGATACAACACGATTTGCCGCTTCTGGTATTACAATGCTGTTTGGCGAGTCTATAACCTCGTCTGTAACAATCATATTACGACGAACTGGCAAGCAGTGCATAAACTTAGCGCTGTTCGTCCACGACATATGCTCTGCATCTACAGTCCAACTCATATCTTTTGATAGAATCTGACCATACTGCTCATATGACGACCAGTTCTTGGCATAGATGAAATCAGCGCCCTCAAACGCCTTCTTCTGATCACGCTCCAACTTGACGCCTTCCATGAACTCTGGAGCCAAATCATAACCCTCAGGGTTAGTCACCACAAAATCAATCATTCCTGCCTGCTCTGCAGCACGCATCCACTCTGCAAATGAGTTTGGCACCGCCTGTGGAAGCGCACGTGGATGAGGAGCCCATGTCAAAACTACTTTTGGCTTCTTTATCTGACCCTTGTACTCGTCAATAGTAATCAAGTCAGCAAAAGCCTGGCATGGGTGACGGGTAGCTGTCTCCAAACTGATGACTGGGCGACCAGAATATTGTATGAATTGATTGATTATCGTCTCTTCATAGTCAAACTTTCTATCCTTGAACTCAGCAAATGAGCGAACTCCAATGATATCACAGTAAGAACCAATAACAGGAATTGCCTCACGCAAGTGCTCTGTCTTGTCACCATCCATTACCACACCCATCTCTGTCTCAAGTTTCCACGAGTCACCATTGATATTCAATACAATTGGATTCATACCCATGTTAAGGGCAGCCTTCTGCGTACTGAGTCGTGTACGTAGACTTGAGTTGAAAAATATGATAATGATAGTCTTATTCTTACCAAGGTGCTGCCAGTTAAAAGGATTAGCCTTAACCTCTTTTGCCTCTGCCAATGCAGCTCGCAAATCACCTATATCACCTACTGTCAGGAATCGACGCATAGTTTATATCTTTATGTATTAAACGATAATGCAATATTTCTTATTTCAACAAATCGCTGAATGCCTCAATGAATCTGTCTGCCTCTTCTGTGGTCAAACACAATGGTGGCAACAAACGTATCATGTTCGTACCTGCTACTCCCGTGAAGATGTGCTTCTCGAAAAGCAACTTAGTACGTATCTCTTTGATTGGCTCATTGAACTCAATACCAATCATCAAGCCTCGACCACGAACTTCCTTAATCTTGTCGCTCTTTGGCATATTGTCTATAAGGTACTGTCCTACTTTGGCAGCATTCTCTACAAGACCTTCTTTCTCTGCAATCTCTGCAACAGCTATAGCAGCTGCCATAGCAAGATAATTGCCGCCAAATGTCGTTCCAAGCATACCAACCACTGGGTTGAACTTAGGCGAAATTAGACATGCACCAATAGGGAATCCGTTACCAATACCTTTCGCCATAGAAATGATGTCAGGCTTGATACCGTAATACTGATGTGCAAAGAACTTACCGCTACGACCATAGCCCGACTGTATCTCATCAAGAATAAGTACAGTACCATACTTGTCACAGAGAGCTCTCAAATCTTGCATGAATTGTGTAGTAGGAATATGAATGCCACCACAACCTTGTATGCCTTCTATAATTACTGCAGCTACATCATTGTTCTTCAAATACTCCTCAACACTAGCTATGTTGTTGAGCTCCGCAAAAAGTACCTTGTGTACAGCATTGAATGGAGCTACAATCTTTGGATTGTCTGTAACTGCTACCGCACCTGACGTACGACCATGGAACGACTTGCGAAATGCTACGACCTTGTCTCGCCCTGTGTGAAATGATGCCAACTTCAACGCATTTTCATTTGCCTCTGCACCTGAGTTAATCAGGAAGAAAGAGTAATCTTCATAGCCCGAAAGCTTACCTATCTTCTCTGCCAACTCTACCTGCAATGGGTTGATAACAGAGTTGCTGTAGAAGCCTATCTTGTTGAGCTGCTCTGTAATACGCTTTACATAGTGTGGATGTGAATGTCCTACCGATATAACAGCATGACCACCGTAAAGGTCTAGATACTCCTGACCCTTGTCATCCCACACGTGACAGCCCTGACCCTTAACAGGAATCACGTCAAATAGAGAGTAAACGTCAAATAGATTCATTTTGCGTCTAAGTTTATTGTTTATTAGAAACCTGTTGGCTTAAGATTGAGACCCGTATTCTCTGGAAGTCCAAATAGAAGATTCATATTCTGAGTAGCCTGACCTGATGCTCCCTTCACAAGGTTATCTATCATCGAAATAACGTGCAACTTCTTACCGTATTTCTTTACATAGAGAACACACTTGTTAGTGTTGACAACCATCTTCAAATCAGGGTTAAAGTCTACTACGTGCACAAAAGCCTCATCTTTATAGTACGACTTATATACCTCCACTGCCTCCTCCTCGGTCATATCAGTATTAAAATATACACTAGATATAATACCACGAGAATAATTGCCACGCATAGGTACAAAGTTCATTTCACCTTCATATGATGGAGCTAAGCGCTTCAACGTCTCATTTACCTCTCCTAGATGCTGGTGTGTAAAAGCTTTATACACGCTCATATTATTGTCTCTCCAAGAGAAATGTGTAGTCTCAGAAGGCTTTTGACCTGCACCAGTTGAACCAGTTACACCTGTAACATGTATTTCGGAAAGCTTATCAAGCTTTGCCATAGGAAGAAGAGCAAGTTGAATACTTGTTGCGAAACATCCAGGGTTGGCAATTTTTGTTGCTCCCTTTATATCATTACGAAACGCCTCTGGCAACCCATAAACAAAGCCATCTGCCGTATCCTGCAAACGATAATCATTAGAAAGGTCTATGATCTTACCATTAAATGTCTTAGGCAATGACTCAACATATTCACGGCTTTTGCCATGTCCCATACAAAGGAATATTACGTCCACCGCCTCAACAGGGGCCTCCGCAGAAAATGTCAATGTTGTCTCACCCAGCAAGTCATGATGCGCTTTCCATACCGGCTCGTCAGCATGACTGGAACTTTGCGCAAAAAGTATTGTAGCACATGGGTGATTGATCAATATTCTCATGAGCTCACCAGCTGTATAACCAGCAGCCCCTATAATTCCTACCTTTATCATCTATCTATTATTATTACTGTGTGAGTACTAAATCTAGGGAAAAGAAAGAAGCCATTACCAAGTCACTCACCATCTCGGCTTAACTTGGCATGGCTAACTTAATCAACCTAAAATTACTACCATTAACTTATTCTTATATGTCAGTGTGTTGTTTCAACACTTTCTTCTTATGTAAATTATCTTACTTCATCTCGTCAGGGTTCACCTTGTTGTAAATCTTGAGCGAATTGCCAAGAATCTTTGTGAAGCCCTTAACGTCATCAGCAGTAAATGCTCTGTTCTCCTCACCGTAGTCCGCGAAGCCAGAGTTCATCAAGTCATGCGATGTCTCTACACCCTCAACTACGAAACGATATGGATATAGTCTGATGAAAACATCTCCCGATACATTACGCTGCGATGTCTCCAACATCGCCTCTATATCTCGCATTACCGGCTCAAGATATTGCGCCTCATGGAGCAACATGCCATACCAGTTTGCCACTTGATCTTTCCAATATGTCTGCCACTTAGTAAGTGTGTGCTTCTCCAATGTATGGTGTGCAGAAAGGATCATCATTGGTGCAGCAGCCTCAAATCCTACTCTACCCTTGATACCAATGATTGTATCACCAAGGGGCATACCACGACCAACTGCATACTGGCAACCGATCTCCTCAAGGTCCTGAATAGCTTGAACCTTGTTGTCATATTTCTTGTCGTCAATAGCTGCTATCTCACCCTTCTCAAATGTAAGCTTAACAAGACGGCTCTCCTCTTTGGCTGTCACATGACTTGGATAAGCATTTTCTGGAAGAGTCTGACGTGTTGTCAAAGTCTCCTTGCCACCAATAGATGTACCCCATAGACCCTTGTTAATAGAGTACTCCATCTTTGTCCAGTCTCGAACTAATCTCATACTGACGAGAGAGCTTAAGATCTCTAGTAGGAGTAATGATATTTATCTCAGGCGCCAATATCTGGAAAGTCAAATCAAAACGAACCTGATCATTACCAGCACCTGTCGAACCATGTGCAATGTGCTTTGCACCGATCTCACGAGCATAATTCACAATGGCCAATGCCTGGAACATACGCTCAGATGAAACCGAAATAGGATAAGTATTGTTACGTAGTATATTGCCATAAACCATATAACGAATACAACGTGTATAGTAGCTTTCTGTCACATCGAGAGTTGTGTGTGACTTCACTCCTAGCTCATATGCCTTTGTCTCGATATCCTTCAACTGCTCAGCTGTAAATCCGCCTGTATTAGCGATTGCTGTATGCACTTCAAGACCAAGGTCCTTAGAAAGATGTTTTACACAGAATGATGTATCCAAACCACCACTGTATGCTAGTACTACTTTTTCCATATTACTCCTAATGAGTGTTATATTTATCTTGTTTGCTTTATCTATTTAATCAACTTCAAAGATACTAGATATATGCCATTTATCAAATACCCAACACCTCTTTTAGTATTTTACTTACCGCTAATGAAGCTTTTCAAGCGCTCCCAAGCACTTTTCTTCTGCTGGTCAGACAACTTTCCAGACACCTCATTTGTATCCTTTGCAGGATCGAACAACATACCTGTACATATACATTTAGTGAAATTATTACGAGTAAGCACGTCGTAATTAATACACCCCTGACAGCCTTTCCAAAATGAAGGATCATCCGTCAACTCAGAGAATGTCACAGGTTTATAACCAAGTTCAGTATTGATCTTCATCACGGCAAGAGTCGAAGTCAAACCAAATATCTTAGCATTTGGCCACTTCTTTCTCGACAATTCAAATGCTTTGTGCTTGATCTTTTTTGCCAAGCCATGACCACGATATTCGTTCTTAACAATGAGGCCCGAATTAGCCACAAATTTCTCGTGGCCCCACGACTCGATATAGCAGAATCCTACAAACTCATCACCATGCATGGCGATAATAGCTTTTCCCTCACGCATCTTTTTCTTCACATACTCAGGATCACGCTTTGCGATACCAGTGCCACGTGCTTTTGCCGCTACGGCAATAGTCTCCAATATCTCATCTACGTATTGGATATGCTCCTCTGAGGCTACAATAATGTTAAATTCGCTCATCTTAGGTTTTCTTTTTCTATGGTAGCTATGAATTTTTATTCATTTGACGACGCAAAAGTATGCATAAATATAATACGGTATACAACCAAGCAGTGAATATTTTCGCATTTTAATGTTTTTTTATCCATTCAGGACGCAAAACGTATGTCAAGCCTGGCAACGAAGCCACTAATGATGTCATATAAAATACCGCACTGAACGCTACCGACATACCATTGTCTACATTAAGATACTGCGAACCAAGCACAAACGTAGCTTCTCTCGACCCTATACCACCCACACTGATAGGAATGGCCGATGCAATGCTACTCATACAAAACCAAAAAATGTAATTCTGTAGGTTTTCTACTTGCCCGCCTAGACTGACCACTATCAGTATGGCTGCTACCATCTGCAGACCTTGTATCAACAACGAGAAAAGTATTACTTTCCATAATTGCCTGATGGTATTACGACATAAATAATATACGACCACATAATAACCAGCTACAGCAAATGGTATCAATACCCATAGATATTCTTGAAATGGCATTATGGATATCTCTGCTATTATCATACTGACTAGAACCAACAGATAAATGACGATAGCCACTAGCCCACTGATTCTGTCTGACAATAATAATGCAACGATATTCTTTACGCTGCACTCATAGTTCTTCTTCAGGTAGTAGACTTTATATACATCTCCCCCCACTCCTCCTGGCAGTATAAAATTATATACCATGCCAAGCCAATATAGCTTGACATTTTCCCATCTGCCTAAATTCAAAGGAACTGTCTTATACAGAACATTGTTTCGCTCTGCACTGAATACTTGCGAAATGATATACACCAACAACGCCATAAGCAACAGACCGAAACTCGACTCTGCTACATACGACACTACTTCGTGTATATCAACTTTCGACAGCACCCACCATATAGCTGCCACCGAAACAGCAACTTTCAGTACCGTCTTTAACGCGTTCTTCAAACTACCTCAATAATAAAAAAACTAAATACTACTTTCTCCGTAACTTCTCTTAACGCTCTAACTATACTGCCTTAATGCAGAGAATACCCAGAGCAGTTTCAACTTTAAAATATTACTTTATATTTTTCAAAGTCTGAAGCAATAAGTTGTAGAATCTCTCGACCGAAGGTATATTAACCCTCTCTTGTGGAGAATGTGGATTCATAATCGTAGGACCAAAGGATACCATATCCCAATCTGGATACGTGCCTGCCATAATGCCACACTCTAACCCAGCATGTATTGCCATTACTTTTGGCTCCATACCGTACATCTGAGTATATGTGTCACTCAATGTCTTGAGAATAGCAGATTTAGGGTTTGGCTGCCAGCCTGGATAACCGTTATCTATCTCTACCTCGGCTTCTGCTAATCGCATAACACTCTCTATGCTGGATGCCAAGTCTTCTTTTTCTGATTCTGATGCACTTCTGAGTAGAAAATGAACGCTTACCTTTCCTCCTTCTGTAACAATAGATGCCATATTAGAAGAGGTCTGCACCAGTCCTGGAATACTAGGGTTCATGCGTATGACACCGTTTGGACACCCTTGTACTGCATTTATTATGTCATCTGTGCATATCTCGGAGAAAACCTGAGATGGCTTAGCTACCTTCTCAACACTTACTGATAAATTTGGCTCTACATCGGCATACTCGTTTCTCAACAATTCATTGAACTCGGATATCATCTCTTTGAACTCATCCTCGTCTTCCGAATCTATAACTAATGTCGCAACAGCCTCTCTTGGTATCGCATTTCTAAGACTACCGCCATTGATATCTACTAAAAATGCCTCAAAATTAGCAGCAGCATATTTCAATATTCTAGCCAAAAGTTTATTCGCATTAGCCACACCTGTATTAATATCCATACCAGAGTGTCCGCCTCGAAGTCCGGAAACAGTAACTTTCATTGCTATATCGTCTTCTGCTGTAGGCACATATTCTATTTGGAATGTAGCTGTGACATCTTGACCACCAGCACAGCCGATGTATAACTCACCTTCTGCTTCCGAATCCAAATTTACAAGAAACTTACCACGCAAAATCCTAGGTTCAAGATTAGACGCTCCAGTCATACCTGTCTCTTCATCTGTGGTAACAAGAACCTCAAGTGGACCATGAACTGCATTCTTATCTGCCAATACAGCCATAGCAGCAGCTACACCTATGCCATTGTCAGCTCCCAACGTAGTATTATTAGCTCTCATCCAATCTCCCTCAACAATCGTCTCAATCGGATCTGTCAAAAAATCATGCTTACTATCAGGAGTTTTCTGAGGAACCATATCAGCATGCCCTTGAAGGATAACAGGCGTAGCGTTCTCCATACCCTTTGTTGCAGGCTTTCGGATAATAACATTACCAATACTATCACGTATGACTTCCAAACTCAAATCGCGACCATACTGCGCTATATAATCAAGTGCTTTAGATTCATTCTTTGAAGGTCTAGGAATAGCACAAAGTGCCTGAAAATTATTCCAAAGTAATTCTGGCTTCATAATACTGAATAATTATTTATTCTCCTTGTTGGTTGATATACTGATTAATGCACCTGTTGTTGCATCCAGCTTTATTGTAGTACTCTCATTGAGCAAATAACTCTCAGGCAACGTAACTATCTGACCTCCTTGAGAAGTCAAAACCTCCTTCTCAACTAAAAGGTTATTCCTATCTAAAACTCTAACCGTAGTATGAGCAGGTATGTAATAACGCAAACCATTTAGGGGCGAGGCCTTTCTTTGCTTAGAATTATCTGGCAACGAATTCAATGCTGCTTGAGGAGAAGTAATAACTTCAACGTAAATAGGCTTACCAGTTAGATCCATAGCATTCAAAAAACCATCTTTTTCACTAAAACGAGCTATCACTTCATTCTCTGCACTAGGTTCCAATGTAAAATATCTTGTAACCTTAACAACCTTACGTTTGCCGACAAACAATTCTAAGTGCTCCTTCTCAAGACGATCCAACTCAGCTAAAACTTTATCATAAGAACCTGCATCAGCAAGCAACGTAGATTCTTCACCACCAAGAATAGCAAGACGTTTATCACGAAGAGAATAAATAGACTGAGCAACCTGTTCTGCCATTGCAGCAGTAGAAGTCTTGGTCAACACCTGTTGAGATAATTGTACAGAAGCAAAATCTACATCATCAATAGGCATAATGTTATCACGTACCTTCTGCTTTGTGCCATGAGAATGGCGATTAGCCTTACCATCTGAAATATTGCATGAAACCAAATTAATTCCACGTAACACTCCATCCTTAGTAAGGGATATACATGGCAAGAGAGTTCCTGTTTCAGAAAAAATCTTGTATCTTTTTGAGGGATCTGCTACAGAAAAAGTTTCAACGCTAGCAGAAACAACCTTCCAACTCTTTGAATCTTCAGTTATTACATCAGAAATATTCAAGAATTTGTTTGAGTACTTATAGAAAGGACCGGCCTTTTCGATAGTAAGTTCAGCATCTACCCTAATACGCAATTGTGTTTTTGGAAGAGAATAAACAACACCAGAGTTTGCAGCATCCGCATCATGCTCAACAGGAGTGACCTTTATCGATTTAACATCTTTAGCAGAACATATAACGCAAGAAAGCGTCACGACAGCTACAAATAATGATCTTTTTAAAAAAGCTATAGACATAAAAAAGTATTTATGATTTACGCAAAATTAAAACATATATGCAAGAGTTGAGCATATAAAAGACAAAAAGTCGCCCTAGGAGATACCTAGGACGACTTAATATATGCATTAAAGAAATTAGTGCATAGCAGCGCCTACACTGCGACCCATGATACGACCTGATTTCATCAAACCATCATAGTGACGCATAAGGAGGTGGCTCTCAATCTGCTGGAGAGTATCGAGTACTACACCAACAAGGATCAAAAGAGAAGTACCGCCGTAGAACTGAGCGAAAGAATGCTCAACATGTGCTATAGTTGCAAATGCTGGAAGAATTGCAACGATAGCCAAGAAGAATGAACCTGGAAGAGTAATCTTCGACATGATTGAGTCAATATACTCAGCAGTAGCTTTACCTGGCTTAACACCTGGAATAAAACCATTATTTCTCTTCATCTCTTCAGACATCTGCTGTGGATTGAAAATCAAAGCAGTGTAGAAGTAAGTAAATATGATGATGAGGAGAGCAAATACGAAGTTATACCAGAAACCTGTAAAATCAGAGAAAGTAGCAGCGAAACCTGTAGCAGCCTCAGGAGTGAACAAACCAATAAGAGTAATTGGAAGGAACATGATAGCCTGAGCAAAGATGATAGGCATTACACCAGCAGCATTGACCTTCAAAGGAATATACTGACGAACACCACCATACTGCTTATTACCCTCGATGCGTTTTGCATATTGAACTGGAATTCTGCGAGTACCCTGAACGAGCATAATAGTACCAACAAAAACGAAGAACAACATCAAGAACTCAAGGAGGAGCATTACGAGACCACCAGTTGCATTAGAAGAGAGCTTATCAGCGAACTCAGCGAAAAGAGCGTGTGGGAGACGAGCTACAATACCAATCATGATAATCAAAGATATACCATTACCGATACCGCGGTCTGTAATACGCTCACCGAGCCACATAACGAACATTGTACCAGCAGTCAAGATAATAGTACTTGAGATGTTGAACAATACTCCGTTCATTGCGAAAGCCTCAGATGGCAACTTATAGTGTAGGTTTGTGAGGTAAGCAGGAGCTTGGATCAAAAGGATAGCTACAGTGAGAACACGAGTCATCTGATTGATCTTTCGGCGTCCACTTTCACCATCGCGTTGCAAACGCTGGAAATAAGGGATAACCATACCCAACAATTGCACAACGATAGATGCTGAAATATAAGGCATGATACCAAGACCTAATATTGAAGCATTGGAGAACGCGCCTCCTGAAAACATATCAAGAAGACCTAAGACACCACTATCGCTAGTCTGTTGTTCCAGAGCCTCCAAGAACTGTGGATTTACACCAGGCAAAACCACATAAGAACCAAGTCGATAAACGAGCAGGAATCCTAGTGTAACTAGGATCCTGTTTTTGAGCTCATCGATTTTCCAAATATTGCGAATAGTATCGATTAGTCTTCTCATACTCTTTTACAATTTTACGATAGAACCTTGAGCCTTCTCGATAGCCTCTTGTGCTGTCTTTGAGAAAGCGTGAGCAGTCACCTCGAGCTTAGCTTTAAGCTCACCAGCACCGAGGATCTTTACCAACTCGCCACTTCCAATAATACCAAGCTGCATGAAAGTATCAACTGTGAAAGTTGTTACATTGTACTGCTCAGAAAGAGTTTGGAGCATACCAACATTGATAGCCTTGTACTCCTTATGATTGATATTCTTGAAACCGAACTTAGGAAGACGACGTTGAATAGGCATCTGACCGCCCTCGAAGCCGAACTTCTTGTGGTAACCTGAACGAGACTTAGCGCCCTTATGACCGCGTGTACTAGTACCACCGTGACCAGAACCAGCACCTCTACCGATGCGCTTTTCATGGTGTGTAGAACCAACAGCTGGCTTTAGATTATTTAATTCCATGTTTTACTATAAAATTAATGTTCAGACTATTTTTCTACTGATACAAGGTGCTTAACCTTAGTAATCATGCCCTGAACCGAAGGAGTATCCTCGTGCTCAACGGTCTGGTGCATTTTCTTAATGCCGAGAGCAGCCATTACCTTACGCTGCGCAGCTGGAGCGCCGATAACGCTCTTCACTTGTGTAATTTTAATCTTAGACATTTTGTTTTGCACTATAAAAATTAACCATTGAATACCTTATCCAAAGAAACACCACGCTGAGCAGCTACCTGGTAAGCGTCACGCATTTCTGCGAGAGCAGCGATAGTAGCCTTTACAAGGTTATGAGGGTTAGATGAACCCTTAGACTTTGCAAGTACGTCTGTTACACCTACGCTCTCGAGTACAGCACGCATGGCACCGCCACATGTAAGACCTGTACCGTGAGAAGCTGGCTTCATGAATACCTTAGCGCCACCGAAAGCAGCGAGTTGCTCATGAGGCAATGTACCATGTACCAAAGGAACACGAATTAGATTCTTCTTAGCTGCCTCAACACCCTTAGCGATAGCTGCTGTAACCTCAGAAGCCTTACCGAGGCCCCATCCTACAACGCCCTTGCCATCACCAACAACTACGATAGCAGCAAAGCTGAATGCACGACCACCCTTAGTTACCTTAGTAACGCGGTTGATAGCTACAAGACGATCCTGGAGCTCCAAGTCGTTTGTTGTTCTTACTCTTTTATTATCTCCTGCCATCTTGATTAGAATTTAAGGCCAGCCTCACGTGCGCCGTCTGCAAGACTCTTCACGCGGCCATGATACAAATAACCATTACGATCGAATACAACTGTCTCAATACCTGCAGCCTTAGCAGCAGCAGCAATTGCCTTACCAACCTCTGCAGCTGCAGCAGTCTTGTCACCTGAGAAATCCTTCAAGTCTGAAGACTTAGCAGAGCAAAGTGTCTTGCCCTCGAGATCGTTTACGAGCTGTGCGTAGATATACTTATTACTACGGAATACAGTAAGACGTGGGCACTCAGCAGTACCGGAAACTTTAGACCGGATACGTGCTTTAATCTTATTTCTTCTATTTATTTTAGAAAAAGCCATAATATTAAATGTTAACCGGTTTAAACCTTAGCAGACTTACCTGCCTTACGACGAATCTCCTCACCAACGAAACGGATACCCTTACCCTTATAAGGCTCTGGAGCGCGGAATGAACGAATCTTAGCACAAATCTGACCAAGGAGCTGCTTATCAGCGCACTCTACAGTGATAATAGGGTTGCTCTTACGATCTGTAACTGCTTCGATCTTAACTTCTGCAGGAACCTGAAGGTGGATAGCATGCGAATAACCGAGAGCGAGCTCTAGAATCTGGCCTTGAGATGTAGCACGATAACCTACACCTACAAGCTCCAACTTCTGCTGATAACCAGCAGACACACCAACAACCATGTTGTTGATAAGAGCGCGGTAAAGGCCATGCATAGAACGCATCTCCTTGTCGTCATTAGGACGCTCAACCTTAATCTCGTTGTTCTCTACAGTTACCTTAATAGCTGGGTTAATAGCTTGCTTAAGCTCGCCCTTAGGACCCTTAACAGTAATGACGTTATCCTTTACGTCTATGCTCACACCAGCTGGAATAGCAACCGGCATTTTACCAATTCTTGACATCTGAATAACCTCCTATTAATAAACGTAGCACAATACCTCGCCACCGACTTTAGCAGCACGAGCTTCCTTATCAGTCATTACACCCTTAGATGTAGATACGATAGCAATACCGAGTCCATTGAGGACACGTGGCATATCACGGTATCCTGCATAGCTTCTCAAACCTGGAGTAGAAACTCTCTTGAGAGCCTTAATAGCAGATACACGAGACTGAGCGTCATACTTGAGCGCAATCTTGATCATACCTTGCTTGTTGTCATCGATAAACTTGTAGTTAAGGATATAACCCTTATCAAAAAGGATCTTTGTTATACCTTTCTTCAAGTTAGAAGCAGGAATCTCTACGACTCTGTGCTTTGCCATAATGGCGTTCCTAATTCTACTTAGGAAATCTGATACTGGATCTGTTACCATAAATAGTTAAAGTTTAAATTGATCGAGCCAAGCTCGACAATATTTAATACTTAATAAATAAATAAACGCTGATTATTACCAGCTAGCTTTCTTTACGCCAGGGATAAGACCTGCTGAAGCCATTTCACGGAATGCGATACGGGAAATGCCGAATTGACGCATATAACCCTTAGGACGACCCGAGAGCTTGCAACGATTGTGCAAACGAATAGGGCAAGAGTTCTTAGGCAAAAGCTGGAGGGCAACGTAATTGCCCTCAGCCTTTAACTGAGCTCTTTTTTCCGCATATTTGGCAACCAGCTTAGCACGCTTAACCTCGCGAGCCTTCATTGATTCTTTAGCCATTGTATACTTCTAAAAGTTTAGTTATCTAACTATTATTTCTTAAAAGGAAGACCAAAGTTTACAAGAAGGCTTTGAGCCTCCTTATCTGTCTTCGCAGTGGTCACAAAGGTAATATTCATTCCTTGAATTTTAGACACTGAGTCCATATTTATTTCAGGGAAAATGATTTGCTCTGTGATACCGAGAGTATAGTTACCACGACCGTCGAGCTTTCCGCCGATACCATTAAAGTCACGAATACGAGGGAGAGCGACCTTAACGAGACGCTCGAGGAACTCGTACATTTTCTCTTGACGGAGAGTTACCTTAACACCGATTGGGTTACCCTTACGAACCTTGAAGCCAGCGATATCCTTCTTTGAGAGAGTAGCTACAGCCTTTTGGCCTGTAATAGCAGTAATCTCCTTAAGAGAAATCTCAATAATCTTCTTATCCTGTGTAGCATCACCAAGACCCTGGTTTACTACGATCTTCTCGAGTTTTGGGCACTGCATTACTGTAGTGTAACCGAACTCCTTCATCAAGGTAGGAACGATCTGCTCGTTATATACCTTTTTCAATGATGGTACGTAGCTCATTATTTAACCTCCTTACCTGATTTTGTAGATACACGAACTTTTTTGCCATTCTCGATCTTGATACGAATACGAGTAGCCTTACCAGACTCAGGATCGATAAGAGCGAGATTAGACAAATGGATAGAAGCCTCTTTCTCAACTATGCCACCCTGTGGGTTCTGAGCGCTAGGCTTAACATGCTTTTTAATCATGTTAAGACCTTCGACAACAGCACGGTTGTTCTTAGGATCTACTGAGAGAACCTTACCCTCCTTGTTTTTGTCGTCACCGGCGATTACCATAACGAGATCGCCCTTCTTTATATAAACCTTTGACATTGTCTAACGTTTTATAAATTAAATAACCTCAGGTGCCAAAGAAACGATCTTCATATAACCGTCGCGGAGCTCACGAGCCACTGGACCGAAGATACGTGTACCACGCATTTCGCCTGCATTGTTCAAGAGAACGCATGCATTGTCATCGAAACGGATGTATGAACCGTCTGCACGTCTGATTTCTTTCTTAGTACGGACAACAACAGCCTTGCTGACTGTACCCTTCTTCATATCACTCGATGGCAGAGCATTCTTTACGGTAACCACAATGCGGTCACCTACTGAAGCGTAACGCTTAAAGCTACCACCCAAAACATGGATGCAAAGTACCTCTTTAGCGCCGCTGTTGTCTGCTACCGAAAGTCTAGATTCTGTCTGTATCATGATTATTTAGCCCTTTCGATTATTTCAACAATTCTCCAACGTTTTGTTTTGCTCAAAGGACGAGTTTCCATGATGCGAACGGTATCACCGTCATGAGCATCATTCTTCTCATCGTGAACATGGAACTTCTTTGTTTTCTTAACAAACTTTCCATACATAGGGTGCTTCTCGCGAGTCTCAACAGCAACAACAACAGACTTCTCCATCTTGTCGCTTACGACTACGCCGATGCGCTCTTTTCTAAGATTTCTTTCTTCCATAATCTGTTTATTGTTTTTGGCCGAGAATAGTAAGCATCTTTGCTATATCACGACGGATTTGACGAATCTTCATTGGGTTCTCGATAGGAGATATCACATGCTGAAGCTCGAGGCGCTGAAGCTCAGAACGCTGGAGAGCGATCTTCTCAGCGAGCTCAGCTGCTGACATTCCCTTAATATCTGCAATTTTCATAATCTATTAAATATTTTGGGATTCAACATAGTCACGGCGTACAACAAACTTTGTTGTAACTGGCAACTTCTGAGCTGCGAGGCGGAGAGCCTCCTTAGCGATCTCGTAAGATACACCCTCACACTCGATAATGATGCGGCCTGGAGTTACAGGAGCGACGAAACCCTCTGGATTACCCTTACCTTTACCCATTCGGACGTCCGCTGGCTTCTTGGTAATTGGTTTATCTGGGAATATACGGATCCAAATCTGACCCTGACGCTGCATGTAACGTGTAACAGCGATACGAGCTGCCTCTATCTGACGACCGGTGATCCACTTTGTCTCCAAAGACTTGATACCGAATGAGCCGAATGCCAACTCAGTACCTCTGTGTGCAAAACCCTTTGCACGACCCTTTTGCGGTCTTCTATATTTGACTTTTCTAGGTTGTAACATCGTTCAAAAAATTAAAGATGATTACTTGCTATTAGTTTTTCTTCTCTTAGGACCACGATCCTGACGAGAAGCTGAGTTGTTTGAAGACTGAGATTCCTTACCACCGATGTTAAGTGTAAGATCACGCTTACCATAAACCTCACCCTTGCAAATCCAAACCTTGATACCGAGGAGACCCATCTTAGTCTTAGCCTCTGCCTGGCAGAAGTCGATATCAGCGCGGAAAGTATGAAGAGGAGTACGGCCTTCCTTGAACATCTCAGAGCGAGCCATTTCAGCACCGTTAAGACGACCTGAAATAAGGATCTTAATACCCTCAGCGTTGTTGCGCATAGTAGAAGCGATAGCTGTCTTGATAGCGCGACGGTATGCCATACGGCCCTCCAACTGGCGAGCGATGTTATTAGCAACGATGTTAGCGTCAAGATCTGGGCGCTTTACCTCAGAGATATTGATCTGAACATCCTTATCTGTAATCTTCTTTAACTCTTCCTTGAGTTTATCAACGTCTTGACCACCCTTACCGATGATAAGTCCTGGACGAGCTGTAAAAACTGTCACTGTTACCATCTTAAGTGTACGCTCGATAACCACGCGTGATATCATAGCTTTAGCAAGACGTACATTTAGGTATTTACGGATCTTGTCGTCCTCGACAAGTTTGTCGCCGAAATTCTTGCCACCATACCAGCTAGAATCCCAACCACGAGTAATACCAAGTCTATTGCTTATTGGATTAACTTTCTGTCCCATTTAGCTCTTATTTTTCAGTTGTGGTTTCTGGTTTACTTGCAACGTAAAGCGTAACGTGGTTAGAACGTTTACGGATACGATGTGCTCTACCCTGTGGAGCTGGACGTAGACGCTTGAGGATTCTTGCTGAATCTACTGCTACGGATGAAACGATAAGGTTAGCATCCTCTACGTTAGCACCTGGATTCTTCTGCTTCCAGTTATCGATTGCAGAAAGAAGGAGCTTCTCCATACGGCCAGCAGCCTCCTTTGTCGAGAACTTAAGCATGTCAAGAGCTAAATTGACTTCAACACCGCGAATCATGTCAGCTACGAGGCGCATCTTACGAGGCGAAGTAGGGACATTGCGGAGAGATGCGAAATAGAGAGACTTCTTAGCCTCTTTACGTGCATCAGCAACTAACTTCTTACGGTTGCCTTTGTAAGCCTTAGGCTCACGTCTAACAACTTTGCTATTTATGCCCATGTCTGTTTTTTCTTTTTAATAAAGTTAAATACTCAGGTAGGGACTATTTCTTCTTATTGCCGCCATGACCGCGGAATGTACGAGTTGGAGCGAACTCTCCAAGCTTGTGACCTACCATATTCTCAGTGACGTAAACTGGAATGAACTTGTTGCCATTATGAACGGCAATAGTGTGACCTACGAAATCTGGAGAAATCATAGATGCACGAGACCAAGTCTTCACCACCGACTTCTTGCCACTTTCATTCATAGCAAGAACCTTCTTCTCCAACTTTATGCTGATGAATGGGCCTTTCTTTAATGATCTGCTCATAATTCTTTTGTCTTACGCTGTATTACTTCTTACGTCTTTCGATGATGAACTTAGACGTGCTCTTCTTAGGTGCGCGTGTCTTGTAGCCCTTAGCCAAGAGACCCTTACGTGAGCGTGGGTGTCCACCGCTTGCGCGACCTTCACCACCACCCATTGGGTGATCAACTGGGTTCATAACTACGCCACGAACGCGTGGACGACGACCTTGCCAACGTGAGCGGCCAGCCTTACCTGACTTCTCGAGAGCGTGGTCTGAGTTAGATACTACGCCAACAGTAGCGCGGCATGTAACGAGGACCATACGAGTCTCACCTGAAGGCAACTTAATTACAGCGTAACCGCCATCACGGGCAGCCAACTGAGCAAAAGAACCAGCACTACGTGCCATAATACCGCCTTGGCCTGGGCGAAGCTCGATATTGTGGATAATAGTACCGAGAGGCATAGCACTGAGAGGGAGAGTATTACCTACCTCAGGAACTGCTTCAGCACCAGACATCACTGTCTGACCGACCTGAAGACCTGCAGGAGCGATGATATAGCTCTTCTCTCCGTCAGCGTAAACGAGCAATGCGATACGAGCGCTACGATTAGGATCGTACTGGATCGAATCAACTGTTGCTGCAACACCGTCTTTGTTTCTCTTGAAATCGATTACTCTATACTTCCTCTTGTGACCACCACCGATATAACGCATTGTCATCTTACCGGTGTTGTTACGACCACCCGTCTTCTTCAGAGGGCGAAGCAAGGACTTTTCTGGTGTGCTCGATGTAATCGTATCGAACGTACCAATAACTTTGTTTCTCTGCCCCGGTGTAGTGGGCTTTAACTTTCTAACTGCCATCTCTGCTTATTTGATATTGCTATAAAAGTCTATTGATTGACCCTCAGCAAGAGTTACGATAGCCTTCTTGTAAGAGGCCTTAGCGCCCTTTACGAGACCAGCCTTAGTGTAACGGCTCTTGCGCTTTGCTGGAGCGATCAAGGTATTAACCTTTACAACTGAAACGTTGTAAAGCTCCTCTACTTCCTTCTTGATATCGTCCTTAGAAGCTGTCTTCAAAACTACGAAACTGAAGCGAGTAGCTTTCTTCTCTGTTACGATATTTGCCTTCTCTGTAACCAAAGGCTTAACTATAATACCCATTTCTATTCCTCAGTTTTTTGGTTCAACTGTGCTACAGCACCCTCGAAGAGTACCAAGCTCTTAGCCTTCATAATCTCATAGGTATTGAGGTTAGCTGCAACTGTTACCTCGCTCTTCTCTACATTACGAGAAGAGAGATATACGTTCTTGTCATAATCAGACATAACGAGCAACTGACGGTTACCTACTGTGTTGATAGCCTTCTGGAAAGCTACGAAATCCTTAGTTTTAGGAGCCTCGAAAGAGAAATCCTCAACTACGATAATCTGCTGAGCCTGTGCCTTGTAAGACAAAGCGGAAAGGCGAGCGAGCTCCTTAAGCTTCTTGTTAAGCTTGAAAGAGTAGTTACGTGGACGAGGACCGAAGATACGGCCACCACCAATGAATACTGGAGACTTGAGAGCACCAGCACGTGCGCCACCTGTACCCTTCTGCTTCTTAATCTTACGTGTAGAACCAGCTACTTCGCCACGCTCCTTAGACTTATGAGTACCCTGACGATTGTCAGCAAGGAACTGCTTAACGTCCAAATAAATTGCATGATCGTTTGGCTCAACTGCGAATACTGAATCTGCGAGGACTACCTTGCGACCAGTATCTTTTCCTTCTTTATTGAATACGCTAAGCTCCATTACTTCTCAATGATTAGATATGAACCATTACAACCTGGAACGCTACCCTTAACGATAAGGAGATTGTTCTCAGGAATAACCTTGATAACCTTGAGGTTCTCGATCTTTACACGATCACCACCTGTACGACCTGCCATACGCATGCCCTTGAATACACGTGATGGGTAAGAAGATGCGCCTACAGAACCTGGTGCACGGAGACGGTTGTGCTGACCGTGAGTTGACTGACCAACACCACCAAAGCCATGGCGACCAACAACGCCCTGGAAACCTTTACCCTTCGAGATGCCCACAACATCTACGAATTCATTCTCTGCGAAGATGTCCACTGATACAGCCTCACCGAGAGCGAGTTCATTCTCAAAACCATCGAACTCTACCAACTTGCGTGATGGAGCTACGTTAGCCTTTGCGAAGTGACCCTTCAAAGGAGCTGAAGTGTTCTTCTCTTTTTTCTCGTCAAATGCGAGTTGGACTGCTTCATAGCCATCGGTTGCCACAGTTTTAACCTGTGTAACATGGCAAGGGCCAGCTTCGATAACAGTGCATGGTATGTTCTTACCCTCGGCACTGAAAACGGATGTCATTCCGATTTTTCTTCCAATTAATCCTGGCATTACTTAAGTTTTATTTTGTTTATTATTAAAGATTAGATCCGCATTAATATCTATTCTTTCTACACTTTCGAATAGACATACCGAACCCATGTCTTTTTGAACGTGCAAATGTAGTAACTATTTTCCTAACAACCTACAAGTCAGCTAGAAAAATAGATGATTTTAGATTCTTTTAACGAGGTGCAAAAATATTTTTCAACAAACAAAAAGCTGCCGCGCAAGTGCCCAGCAGCCTATTCTTGATACAAATAAGAAATTAAAATTCTATCGAAAAGCGGAGAACCATCGAGTTTGAATCATCCGTTTTAGACCATCCTATCATAGGGCAAACTACAGTTTTCTCTCCTTTAATTTTGTAGCCAAAAGCCAATGAAGCGAAACCATAAGGGAATTCTTCATCATACATAGATACACCACCTCGAAAATCCACTACTGGTGTATTCTGCTCTTTCAGAATGTCTAATTTAGCAACAGCAAAGACTGGGAGACGAAGATCAGCATGTTCATTAAGGATAACATCAGTACCGAATCCAGCATACAACCTTTGATTAAACTGATAACCATAAGTAGCTCCCACCCCGAAATCGAACAGATCGCCAGAGCAACTTTCAGCCTCAACGGTCCACCTCCATGTTTTTTCAGCATTTTGAGCAATTGAGCACACACAAAACAGTGCAGCCAACACAGTTAAAACAACTTTTACTTTCAAATTTTTCATATAATGTGTATTATCTAAAATTTTGATGCAAAGAAAGAAAAAAAAAAAACGCACAAGCTTATCCATCAAATTTACCTTAAAACAGCCTTGAGGACCAGTCTTGACTTCAAAGGCTTAAATTGAGGAATATGAAGAGCATAATACTTTTCCAATATTTCCAGCAACACTTGACGATTATCTGAAGTGATATTAAGTGATGCGAGATTATCTATATCAACCTGACACAACAAACGCCAAAGAGCCAACTCCTCACCTACCAAAATATTAGAGTGCATTGGACGAGAAGGTTTAAACGAACCATCGGCCAGATCAAAATATGGACATCTATCATCACCAGTATCAGGAGAAAAACCTAACAAGCGAGCTAGATTAAACATTACAAAAAGGTGAAAATTAGAGATTCCATCGATATCCTGATCAAGAGCCTCTATTGCATTCCTAAAAAACTGATATATACGTTCATCTGGGACAGCCTCCTGACTCGCATGATAAAAAAGATCTGCCAAAAAGATAGCAATAGACCTTTTAAGCACATCAAAAGGGATTGTGCGAAACACAT
Source organism: Bacteroidales bacterium (assembly GCA_024401415.1). GTDB lineage: Bacteria > Bacteroidota > Bacteroidia > Bacteroidales > Marinilabiliaceae > W3P20-009. The sequence continues at coordinate 67,291 of JAKSLC010000001.1, forward strand.
AATCGAGATGTACATCAGACAACCGCTTCATAGAAAGCTTCTTAACGTCAGATACAGTAGCTTCAACAATAGAGAGAGGTGTCAGCAACGGCTGTTTTAGACGTTTTGCTGCGGCGGAAGAAGAGACAGAAACGATAGTAGAAATGCGCCCCATCTCACTAGTATATAGAGTTACGACTAAGGACGACTCGCCATACTTAAGAGCAGACAACACAATGCCGTGGAGAATCACCTTGGGCATTGCACACCGAACTTAGTTAGAAAAGAGATTTGTCTACAATCTGCGGGCAACGCATAGGCTCCGATTTCACGACGCAATGGATAGTCGCCCCTATACTGCTCAAACGATTCCGGATGAGACTTAAAGAAAATAGACTCCTCCCGTACATTATATGTATACAAGAACATCTGGCAAGCAGCATCAATATCACACAGCTCAGGATCTACATGAACCAGACTATCAACAGGTTCAGGCAAAACACCAGACACGAAAGAGGTCATACCAAGAGCGAAAAAATCATTTAACGCCTTCAACGACATCTCAGTACCATTTCTCTTAGAGTCGTACGAGTAACCAGCAACATGTGGAGTAGCGATATAAGCCTTAGGCAACAAATCGAGATTGATATTAGGCTCATTCTCCCAGACATCAACTACCACATCAGATATCCAACCACTCTCAAGTCCCCACAACAAAGCCTCAGTAGAGCAAACCTCGCCTCGAGAAGTATTCAGAACCACAGCACCCTTCTTCAACAACTTAACAGTACTAAAATCCAAAAGATGATACGTAGGGAATTCGCCATTACGAGTGAGTGGAGTATGAAAAGTAACTACATCCGCCTGAGGCAAAGCCACATCTAAATCGACATATCTTGAGGGACAAGACACCTTTTTTAAAGGATCGACCAAAAGGACCTTCATACCCAACATCTCGCACCAATCAGCAACCTTAGTTCCCACATTTCCCACGCCTACAACTGCGATGGTAGCCTTGGGTATATTAATCTTACCATCCTGATGAAGAGCGGACAAGACAGATGCGACATACTGCTGCACACTAGAAGAATTACAACCAGGAGCGCTCTGCCAATGGATACCATTAGCGCCACAATAAGATATATCGATATGGTCGAACCCGATAGTAGCAGTAAAAACAGCCCTTACTGAGCTGCCGGACAAAAGAGATTCATCACACTTAGTCCTAGTACGCACGACAAGAGCATCAACATCCTTCACATCGGAAGATGAAATAGATTTACCTGGCAAATACTTGACATCGGCAAAAGGCTCAAGAAGTCCCTTTATATACGGTATCTTATCGTCGACTACAAACTTCATGACTCTAATCCATAGCGAGAAGCCTCGACACAAGCCTTCTCAATAACACTTATCTGCTCCTTTTGAGATATCTGCTTATCTATTATCCATGAAGACAGCATATCAGTATCATCGACAGAACGTTCAACGATAGTAAGAGTAGGTGCAGACTCTGACCTAGAGACACCAACCTGATGTTCAAACGTTCTACAAAGAGCGACATAATCATTACCCTTTACTGTTTGAACAGAAACGCCCTGTCTATCACGACGCAGATGACTAAACCCAGAGAACAACTTTGAGACAGTTGCATTCGGATAGATACTAGCATCATTCCACACTACAAACGCCACAGGCAATTGTTCTACAACTGCAGAAAACAAAGACTCCAAAAAAGCACCTTGACCAAGAGCCTCCGAAGGCAGAGTAACAAAAACCACGCTAGAAGACCCCTTAGCACTACCCCTCTGAAAAGCCCTAGCAAAAGAGAGTACGTCCTGCCAATGAGGAACATACGACTTATTTTCTTGCTTCATACGACGAAGTCGGTTATAAAAGCGACAAGCATCAGTCTCACCAGAGGCAAGAGCATAAGTAAAATCAACAGAAGAAGAGACATAACGATCAGTGCCATGAACATACTTAGCCAAAGCGACCTGTGCCACATCGACTCCCGACGTAACAGGCACATCACTCCAGCGCTCAGCAGCCAACGTGCAAACCTGAGATGCAAGAAAAGCCAACTTATAGTCGGCCAAAACCTGTGCTTTAAACTCTTCTATTACCATACCTAGGCAAATGAGGATACAAAGTTAAGAGATATTCTCGAGGGAACTTACAAAAAGTTGAAATAACCTCAAATATACTATCCAACACATCCCAACTATAAAAAGAGAACCCGTGACAACTATCCAGCTGCACGGGCTCAATAACAATATGTTGATTTTTGAT
>JAKSLC010000010.1 GCA_024401415.1 Bacteroidales bacterium
TTAATCTATCGGACATTGTTTCGGATGAATTCACCCTAAATAAATTAACAGTCGCTCCAGCAATGTATCTGGGGTCTTGCAGACACAACCTACCTGCTTACAGGGAGGATGACTCCTCTCACAAACTTATTTTTGAACAGTTTGTTCCAAAGGATCTTGCACTGAAAGAAGAACAGGAAGATTTTATTTCTCATCTTACTAAGATTATCGAGAGTAATCTTGAAAAGTCCGAATTGGACGTGGAGTTCCTTGCTATGCAACTTAATGTCAGCCATAGTACTTTGTATAGAAAGGTTAAGGGGCTTACAGGTCTGTCAATTACTGAACTTGTAAAGAAAGTTCGACTTCATGCTGCAGCTAAAATGCTGGAGACTAGCAATATGAGCGTAAATGAAGTGGCTGATGCTACAGGCTTTTCTACTCCTACATATGTCCGAGTCAATTTTAAGAAGGAGTATGGTGTCTCTCCTAGTGCTTACGCTAAGAGTAAAAGAATATAATCTTTTACCGAATTTGCGTTATTCGTATATGTTACATACCTTTGTCTAATAAAACTATTTAGATATGAAAGTAGATTATAAAGGCGCTAGCACATGTGGCTTGGCAGTAGGTTTGTTCGGTGTCGTGATTGCTCTTATCACTATGTACCCATTGAGAACTGTAGTTGCAGAAAATTCTATGCTATCTATTCTCCTTTCGGTATTGAACTTCGTAGCATTTGTTGTAGTGCTTTGGTACTATAAAACTCATTACGCGAGAGGGGGGGCTTTCACTTATGGTTCCGGTATTAAGGCAGGTCTCGCTATCGGCCTTTTTTCAGCATTGATTTCTGCCGCTTATTCATATTGTATCTTCTCTTTTGATCAAGAGTATGTAAATTATGTGCTCGAGATTTCTAAAAAGCAGATTGCTATGATGAACTTGAGCCCAGAAATGGCCCAGCAAACTCTCAATCAGATGTCTTATGCTGTAAGTCCCGTAAATGTGTCAGTTTCATCTTTTTTTAGCACACTTGTAGCTGCTTTGTTCTACTCTCTTATCGCTATGATTTTCCTTAAGGAGAATGAGGATTACAATAGCGTTATGTCAGATGTTGAAGACGACGAGTAATTTTCGACTTATTTTATAAACGTAAGAGATTATTCATAATACAGGAAGAATGGATCTTTCTATAGTAGTCCCTTCGTACAATGAGGAGGAGTCTCTACCACCACTTCTTGAGTGGATTGAGCGTGTGGTGGTAGCTGAAGGCCTCGAACACGAAGTGATAATTGTCGATGATGGTAGTAGTGACGGTTCGTGGGACATTATTGAGTCTCTGGCGGACCGTTATCGTGGTATTGTAAGGGGTGTACGTTTTCGTCGTAATTATGGCAAGTCAGCTGCCCTTAATGTCGGGTTCCAACGTGCTAATGGCGACGTCGTTATTACTATGGATGCAGATATGCAGGATAGCCCCGATGAAATACCTGAATTAGTACGTATGATTCGTCAGGATAAGTACGATTTGGTAAGTGGTTGGAAGAAGGTTCGTCACGACCCTCTCTCTAAAACATTGCCTTCCAAGCTTTTCAATGCTACTACTCGTAAGTTGTCTGGTATCCCTTTGCATGATTTCAATTGCGGACTCAAGGCTTATCGCGCAGAGGTCGTAAAAACTGTTGAAGTCTACGGCGAGATGCATAGATATATCCCTCTTTTGGCTAAAGAAGCAGGTTTTAAGCATATCGGAGAAAAGGTCGTTACTCATTACGAGCGTAAGTTCGGTGTCTCTAAGTTCGGTATAGAACGTACTATTAAGGGGTTCCTCGATCTGCTCTCCGTTAGTTTTATGGCTAAGTTCGGTAAGCGTCCTATGCACCTCTTCGGTAGCTTGGGTACTCTCATGTTCTTCTTCGGTTTTATTGCAGCCCTCTGGTTAGGCGCTAAGAAGATGTGGTATGTATACAAGGGTGTCAGTATGGTTCTTCTTACAGATACTCCTCATTTCTACATAGCTCTCACTTGTATGATTCTTGGTACTCAATTGTTCATGACTGGTTTCTTGGCCGAACTTGTTTGTAGAAACTCTTCTGAACGAAACAAGTACTTGATCAAAACAGAAGTTTGATTTATTAATATACTAATTCTTCGAGTGCTCCCCGAGTGCTCCCCGAGTGTAGCCCGAGTGCAGACATAGTCTAAAATGGGGAGTTTGGGCACTTTTGAATGTCGTTACTATAATAAAATATAGTATTTACTTTAGATAGTTCTTCCGCTATTGGTGACAGAAACAACAGATAACATACAGCAGCAGTCTGGTCAGCAGACAATGAATCTCAAACAGTACCTCACACATAAGGTTTTTAATGTGGTGAGTGATATTATTGCTGAGTCTGGTCAGCAGGCTTACGTGATTGGTGGCTATGTCAGAGATATCTTGTTGGCTAGAAAATCAAAGGATATCGATATCGTGGTTGTCGGTAGCGGTATCGAACTCGCAACGGCTGTTCATAAGGTATTCAAGGGATCTAGACTCTCTGTTTTTAAGTCGTTCGGTACTGCAATGGTTAAGTTGCGCGATACCGAGGTCGAGTTCGTAGGTGCACGTCGTGAGTCGTATCAGCACGATTCTCGTAAGCCTATCGTAGAGGATGGTACTCTCGAAGACGATCAGAATCGTAGAGATTTTACCATTAATGCTTTGGCTATAGACCTTCGCAAGGAGTATTATGGCGAGTTAGTCGATCCTTTCGGAGGTTTGTATGATCTCGACGACCTTATAATTCGTACCCCTCTGGAGCCTGGTATCACGTTTTCTGACGACCCTCTCCGTATGATGCGTGCCATCCGTTTCGCTACCCAATTAGGGTTCGATATTGAACCTGAAACGTTCGACGGAATAGTTCGAATGGCTTCTCGTATAGAGATAATCAGCATGGAGCGTATCACTGATGAGCTTAATAAGATTATGCTCTCTCCTGTTCCTTCTTTGGGTATTAAACTTTTGGAGAAGTCCGGACTCCTTCCTTATATCCTTCCTGAAATTCAAGCCCTTAAGGGGGTAGATAGAGTCGGTCAGCGTGGACATAAAGATAACTTCTATCACTCTTTGCAGGTATTGGATACAGTGTCTCAAAAGAGCGATAATCTTTGGCTTCGATGGGCTGCTCTCTTGCACGATATCGGTAAACCTAAGACTAAACGTTACGAGGAGAAGCAGGGGTGGACTTTCCATAACCACAATTTCGTGGGAATGAAGATGGTCTCTGCTATTTTCCGTCGCCTTAAGCTCCCTCTCGGTCAGGAACTTAAATATGTAGAAAAACTGGTCGAGCTCCACATGAGACCTATCGTGCTTAGTGAAGACGAGGTGACTGATTCTGCTGTGCGTCGTTTGCTCTTTGAAGCGGGAGACGATGTCGAGGATCTTATGTGCTTATGCGAAAGTGATATCACTTCTAAGAACGAGGATAAGGTTCAACGTTTCTTGCGCAACTTTAAGATTGTTCGTCGCAAGATGAAAGAAATAGAGGAGAAGGATCATATCCGTAATTTCCAGCCTCCAGTCTCGGGCGAGGAGATTATGTCTATGTTTAATCTCTCTCCATCACCTATGGTTGGTATCCTCAAGAATGCTCTTAAAGATGCAGTCTTGGATGGTATTATCCATAATGATTATGATGAGGCAGTCGCTTTCCTCATCAATTTGGCTAAGGAACATGATATGCAACCTACTAAGAAATATGAGCAGCAAGGATAAGGGTATAATTTCAAGCGCAGTTATAGCAGTAGCAGGGTTAGTTATATTTTTCATGACTCTCTCTGCAGGTACTTCTATAGCCGATTATGATAATAATGTGTCTGAACATAAGTTCGTTACGCCTCATCAGACGTATTTGCCTTCAATGCCTGATTCTATCAGTTTCTGTGGCGAACGCGTTCCTTTAGAGCGTAGAGATATCTATGAAGCGCTCGACAGAGAGATGGTAGTAAATACTTTTGCTCATACTAATACTATTCTTATCCTTAAGCGCATGACACGCTATTTCCCTCTTATAGAGTCTGTTCTTAAAGAGGAAGGTGTGCCAGACGATTTTAAGTATCTCGCTGTAGCTGAGAGCAATCTATATGACATTGCTCGCTCTCCTGTAGATGCTATAGGCCTATGGCAGTTCCTTAAAACAACAGGTAAGGAGTATGGCCTGGAGGTAAATGACGAGATTGATGAACGCTACCATATCGAAAAGAGTACTCGCGCAGCTTGCAGGTATTTCCGTAAGGCTTATGAAGAGTTCGGTTCTTGGACTATGGTCGCAGCTAGTTATAATGGTGGCATGCGTGGCGTAAAGAATATGAAGAATCTCCAGCATCAGAGTAATTATTATGAAATGATTTGGGTAGAGGAAACAGCACGCTATGTATTCCGTATAATCGCATTTAAGCAGATACTCTCAAATCCAGAGTCTTATGGCTTCAATATAACAGAGTCTGATAGGTATCAACCTTGGCGTGTAAATGTCGTAGATATGGATACTACAATAGTCGATCTGGCTCAGTGGGCCATTGATAGAGGTACTACTTACAAGAGAGTTAAGGAGCTTAATCGCTGGATTCGTCAGAATAAGATAAATAATCCCCGTAGGAAGACCTATCATATAGCTATTCCTAAAATCTAAAGTAACGTATGATGATTATGATACAACATATTAAACAGTGGTTGCAGTCAAAGAGATTTGCTCTCACGATTGCCGTTTGTGCCATGAACGTGTCTCTTTTCGCACAGGAATATGTCACAGAGAATGGTGTAACATACAAGATTTATACTGTTCAGCAGAGTGAAGGTCCGTGGCGCGTAAGCTATAATCATGGTATTACTCAGGAGGAACTCTTCTCCGCAAATCCTCAGTTGCGAGAGACTGGTCTTATGGAGGGTATGAAGATTCGTATCCCTGTTAAGGATGCCAATGTCAATACATCATCGTCTGTTGTTACCTCTCCATATATTCTGTATACAGTTAAGGAAGAGGATAATGCAACTCAGATTTCTAAGCGTTATGGCATTAGCCTGACAGATTTCTATGCACTAAATCCAGAGTGCGTAAGTGGAGTTAAAATAGGTCAGCAGGTAAAGGTGCCTTCGTCTGTCCCTGCAAAGGGTGAGTATATCATCCATAAAGTTCAGTTCGGTGAAACTGCTACCAAGATTGCTAAGCGTTTCGGCGTTACTACTCAGGATATTCAGAGTGCTAATCCAGTAGTAAATGTTAATGCCCTTCAGTCTGAGACTCTTATCAGAATACCTTTGTCAACTCTCCCTTCTGAGGATGAGTTTTTTATATATCATCGTATAGCTCCCGGAGAGGTGCTTCTTACACTCAGCCAAAAGTATGATATATTGGTAGAGAAGCTCATAGAACGTAATCCAGATATCGATCCTCATGCATTGTCTATCGGTCAGATCGTTGTCGTAGATAAGAAGTTCGAGAAGAAGGAAGATATAATGCACGTGGTTGACAGAAAGGAGACAGCTTGGTCTATCGCAACTAGTTATGGTTTGAAATATGATGAACTTGTTGCCGCAAATCCAGATGTCGACTTGTCTAATATCAAGAAGGGTAATGTTCTCCGTATCCCTCAATTCCCTGATAATCACGCCGCAGTTCCTGTTACAGATTCTTACATAGTTTCAAATGCATCTGATGTCGATTCAACGGAGTTGTATGATTATAAGAAGTTGGGTAGTCCAGTACTCAATGTCGCTCTTATGCTTCCTTTTGATGCCGATCTTGAAATGCGCCAGATGAATGAGTCTGGTGCCAATTTTGAGAAGTCTAAGTATATTTTCCGTTCTCGACCTTACATTGAGTTCTATGAGGGTGTTCGTTTGGCTCTTGATACTCTCGCTTCACAAGGAGTAAGGGTTAAACTCAATGTTATGGATGTGACGAATCGTCTGGATGCACAAAATCAGCTGCAACGTATCAAGTCATCAGGTAAAACACCCGATCTTATCATAGGTCCTGCTCATAGCGATGAGATTCACGATGTCGCTCTATATGCTCGAGAGAACAAGGTTCCTGTAGTCCTCCCTCTGGCACAGTGCGATAGTCTCCTTAAGGAGGTCCCATACGTATTCCAGGCATCGAATGTGGATACTATCAATATTTCAGAGGTGGCACGCCGCATGGTAGATTTCTGTGAAAATAAGAATGTGATTATTTTGGCTAATATTAGTAGAACTAAATCTGATATTGGTAGACTACATTGCGTTCAGGAGTATTGTAAGCAAAAGGGTATTGTTCCAGTATTGTATACTTTCGATACTCACGCACCAGATAAGTTCCTGGAGGTAATCTCTCAGGAAAAGGAAAATGTTCTTCTCTTGACTTCTAATGAGGAGGCTAAGGCAGGTAGTATCTTGTCCGCTATTGCTAATGTGTTGGACCAGAAGCCTGGTATCAATTTACGTTTGGTATGTACTGGAGACTGGCTAAGATATGAAAGTGTGAAGGTTGAGGTATATCATAAGCTTAATACTATGGTGTTCTCATCTTATGCATTGGATTATACTGATATTAATACTCTTAGAGTTCTTGCTAGATATCGTCAGCAGTATCTCTCAGAGCCTGTAGCTTTATCTCCTTATTTTGAGAAGGTCCGAAATCAGTCAGGCTTTAGCCGTTATGCATTATGGGGGTATGATATAACCCAACTTTTTGTCGGAGCTCGCGTTCAGTATGGCCCGGAATTCTTCCGCCGTATCAATGATTATATGGGCAATTATACTCAGAGCAATTTCCATTTTACTCACGTTACTAGCTGGGGTGGAGCTGTTAATGTCGGTATGCGTACCATAGAGTTCCTACAAAATGGAAAAATCTCAGTAACAGATTTATTGTAAGAATAGAGACAACCAAATGATATCTATAAACCAACTGACTGTTGATTTTGGCGGATTCCGCTTATTTGAGAATATTACATATAATATCAATGAGAAGGATAGACTAGGCCTGGCAGGTAAAAATGGCGCAGGTAAGTCTACTATGCTCAAGATTATTGCTGGGCTTCAGCAACCTACATCAGGTAATGTTTCTGTACCTAAGAGCTACAAGATAGGCTATCTGCCTCAGCACATGAAGCATGAGAATATCCGAACGGTATTCGAGGAGGCTGAACAGGGTTTGAAGGAGCTTAAGCAGATGCAGGCTCAGGTGGATAAGATGAATGAGGAACTTGCCTCTCGTACAGATTATGAGAGTGAGGATTATATGGAGTTCCTCCAAGAACTTACTGATAAAACAGAACGTCTCTCTATGATGGGAGGTGGCAATTATCAAGCCGAGATAGAAAAGACTCTCATGGGTCTTGGTTTCGAGCGTAAAGATTTTGATCGTAATACGGGCGAGTTCTCTGGCGGTTGGCGTATGCGTATCGAGCTGGCTAAGATTCTCCTTTCTCGTCCTGATATCTTTTTGCTTGACGAGCCTACCAATCACCTCGATATCGAATCTATTCAATGGCTCGAGGATTTCCTGAAAACATACAATGGCGCTGTAGTCGTAATATCGCACGACCGTGCTTTCCTTGATAATGTGACTAATCGAACTATTGAGATCGTTCTCGGTCATATATACGATTATAAGGCTAATTATACAAAGTATCTGGAACTTCGTCAGGAGCGTTTCGAACAACAGATGGCTGCTTATAAGAATCAGCAGAAGATGATTGAGGATACAGAGAAGTTTATCGAGCGTTTCCGATACAAGGCGACTAAGTCTGTGCAGGTACAGAGCCGTATCAAACAGTTGGATAAACTCGAGCGTATTGAGGTTGATGATTTCGATACTTCAGCTCTCAATATCAAGTTTCCTCCTGCTCCTCACTCGGGAGCTATATCTGTTAAGGGTAAGGCAGTTACTAAATCGTACGGCGATTTACTCGTTTTAGAGAATGTAGATTTTGAAATTCCTCGTGGAGAAAAGGTGGCTTTCGTAGGTCGTAATGGTGAGGGTAAAACTACTATGGCTCGTATGATTATGCGCGAACTTGAGCATAAGGGAGAGATTACTCTAGGCCACAATATCAAGATTGGCTATTTTGCCCAGAATCAGGCAGATCTGCTCGATCCAAATGATACGGTTTTTGATACTGTCGATAGGGTAGCTGTAGGTGATATCCGTACAAAACTGCGTGATTTGCTAGGCGCATTTATGTTCTCAGGAGAGGATATTGATAAGAAGGTGGCTGTTTTGTCTGGTGGAGAGAAGACACGTCTGGCTATGGTTAGGTTACTTCTCACTCCAGTTAATCTTCTTATCCTCGATGAGCCTACTAATCACCTCGATATTCGAACCAAGGAGATTCTGAAACAGGCTATCAAGGATTTCGATGGTACCGCAATTATTGTTTCACATGACCGTGAGTTCCTCGATGGGTTGGCTACCAGAGTCCTTGAGTTCCGTAACAAGAAGATAAAGGAGCATCTCGGTGGTATATATGAGTTCCTCGAGGACCGTCGCATAGAGTCGCTTAATGAACTTAATGTAGTTCAGGGCAAAAAGGTAGAGTCTCAAAAGAAGGTTGAGCCTAAGGTGGAGCAGAAGGTTGTTGAGCAAAAGCCTGAATCTAAACTTTCTTTTGAGCAGCAGAAGGAGTTAGCTCGTAAGAAAAATAAACTCGAAAAGCAGCTTAAATCAGCAGAGGAATCTATTGAGTCTCTTGAGGCACAGATAGCTGAACTCGAAGAAAAGATGACCAATTGTTCTAGCTCAGAAGCACTGGCTATGACAACTCAATACATGACAACTAAAGAAGAATTGGATAGACAGATGAAAATCTGGGAGGAAATAGGAGAACAGTTGGTTGATTTGTAAAATGGATGGCTATGAAGAATATTATCATTAGTATTATTGCTCTTATTCTCTTGTGTCTGCCTCAATATGTAAAGGGGCAGATTGCAAGTCAGTTATTAAATATGTCGGGTCGTGCCGCAGAGATTTATGAACGTGGTACGGCTCAGCTTTACGATCCAAGTAATGATTTGTTAGGTGACACCCTGATCGCTTTAAGTAATAACGGTCGTCTGCGTAATTGTTTTATAGCTGGTCACATCCTTAAATCATATGCAGCTGTTGGACAAGGCAAATTTGCAGAAGTTGATAGTCTTCTTTCTGTCGTCATCGATAATTCTTTCTTGCCTGAGTATAAGTCTGTCTTCTACTTGGCTTATCAGTTTAAGGCAAATGTTCGTATGATGAATAATGATTATCATGGTACACTTCAGACTGCTCAAGAAATGTGTCGTTATGCTCAGATCGATCACGACCCATTCGGTACCTTTACAAGCTACTATACAATGGGTGTATCTTTTGTTATGCGTGATAATCCTAGATTGGCTCATCGATATTTCTCTCTTGCAGCAAAGTGTGTGTTGGATAATAATATTGAAGGCAAATTATGGGCGGTATATTTCCAGTTGGCAAATTGTTATGATGCTATGCATGATGATGATATGTCTGCAAAGTATGCTCAGATGGCTATTGATGCCGCTAAAACGACTGGCAATGAAGCTGTCATTCGTCGTGCAGAAATAGGCAGTCTCGTTATTTCTAAGACATTATACACTCCTCAAGAATATATAAGCAAGTATGAAGAGTATGCCAAAACACCTGATTTTACAACTCTCATCGTAGGTGATGAGTTTGCTATGATTCGTGTGATTTATCTTACTTATCTGGGTCGAATGGAGCAAGCTATCGCTCTTGCCGATTCTATGGAGGTGGGTGTAAATAGCTTCAATAACAAGGAGTTCGTTTATACTTATTTTGAAAAATGGAAAGATGCTTATCAAGCTCGTTTTCAGGCTGACATGATTCATGATTCTCTTCAAACTGTTATTCAGCTAGAGGATTTTGCTGCTTTGGATTCTGAGATGAATAATGCAGAACTGCGTAATAGGGCAGAAAAACTTCAGGCTCGTAATCGTCAGATAGTAATACTTTCTATTGCCATAGTTCTGTTCTTGGTATTTCTCTTCGTCGTATTGCAATATCATCATAGGCAAAAACAGATGAAGTTACAAAAGGAATATCTTGAGGCTGAGGTTAAGAGACAGGTGAATGAACTGGAACAGAAGAGTCGTATTATCGAGCAGAAAAATAGAGATATAACTGATAGTATCAACTATGCTCAACGTATTCAAAGTGCCATTCTCCCAGATGTCAATCAGTATGCTCAGTATGATATTGAAGGTGCTTTTACTTTCTTTATGCCTTACAATATCGTTTCGGGCGATTTCTATTGGGCTAATCGACGAGGTAAAAAGCTTATGTTTGCATGCGCAGATTGTACTGGACATGGAGTTCCCGGCGCTTTCATGAGTATGATTGGTACCACAATATTGAATGAGATCACATCTTCTGATATTTATATTAAACCATCGGAGATTCTTGAGGCTATGGATAAGGAGCTGATAAAGACGCTTAACCAGAATAGTACAACTGGTATTCAGGATGGTATGGATATGTCGTTTATTATTTATGATTGCGAATCTCACAAGTTGTGTTTTGCTGCAGCTCGTTGTCCCGTATATCTGTTCTTAAATGGAGAACTCAATGAGATAAAGGGTACTAAGCGAAGCATAGGTGATCGCGATAAGATCTCAAGCCAAATTATGTTTGAAGATCATGAATTTGTTGTAAATAAGGGCGATACTCTTTATGTATGTTCAGATGGTATTGCTGATCAGTTCGGCGGACAGCGTGAATACGGTTCTAGCGGTAAGCGCCTACGTTCTAGTGGTCTGAAGAAAATCTTGGAACAAATATATCCTCTTGATATCGAAAAACAACGTGGGGCAATTGAGACTCTATATCTTGATTGGCGCGGTTCTTGTGCCCAAGTTGATGATGTCTCGCTTTTAGGTGTTCGTTTCTAATTAATAAATAATTAAAGGCAGCTTGTTTTCAAGTTGCCTTTAATATTGTACTTATTTCTCTATAAGTTTTACTGGAACTTTGTATTTGTCTATCTCTTCTGCTGTCGGCGTCCATGATAGTACTTTGTTTATTCTCGGGAAATCATCAGATACTCGTAGTAGTATAACATCACCGACTTTGTAGTTGTAGTCTTTTTTTTGTGTTACTACTATATTTCGTAAATGAAGAACATCTTTTCCTACCTGGTAAATAGCATCTTGTCCATAACTTCCTTTCCCATATATCATGCCTAAGCATTTGTGAGACTCATGAAGACACTTTTTTATTTTTTCTTCATTGTCGCTGCTTATGTTTGCCATAAAAAATACTGAAAGTATAACGATTATCCATATAAATGGATACAATCCACACCCTTCGAAATTGTCTTTCCCTTTTTCTAACGACGACCAAATGTTCGCAGCAGACGCGTGGTTTTTTGATATGTCCTTTAGGTAAAATGTTTTTTCGTAATATACCAAATTCCTAAGTAGTTCAATCAGTAAAATGGTATTTATACCAAAAATAAAAGCAAATGCAATTTTGAAATTGAATGGTATCCCTCCTGTTATTATCCCATAATAACCGCTCTCCTTATATTCTTCTAATATCGTGAATAATGATAGTAATCCTATTGTTAGTAGATACCCATAGAATATTAGTCGTTTAGAAAAGTAGCTTTTGGCATTTTCTGATTTCTCATTGAAAAATGATGTTATCTCATTTCGTTTTTGCTTTTGTTCGGTCTTGCCGACTACTCTCATGTTTATTCGTTTCATAGTTTTCCCTCCCCCCAATCTATTACCTTATTAATTCTGGAATATTCGCCAGACACAAGTATTTTTACCGTATCTCCTATTTCCCTGTTTCCCCCTGTTTCTCTATTTACAATATGCTTGAATGTGTGCTTTTTATCTATCCCTACTCTCATCGCAATACGACCAAACTCAATTTCTTCTTTCTCATATATTATTCCATCGCTCTCATATCCGGTCTTCAAATAATCCTCTTTAACACCATCGTAGTAGTATCTATACCCAAATGAATAAGCAATAGTTATTATCAATGCAATAATTAGCGGCTTAATCCATGTATATTCCTTTTTTATATTCTCACTATCTCCTTTTTTCTTCTCTGTTATGTATAAGTATTCTAAAGTTATTATTATTCCGAAAATGGATAAAAGTGATTTATATGTCAATTGTGGGTCTTCTCCCTCAACTAATAACGAACCATATCCAGAATGCAAGTTGTAATATACTAGAATGCCTAGAATAGGTACTATCGCTAGCAATAATATAATAGTTCCGAAGTGCTTAACTATAAATTCAGGTATCTTAGTAATAAATGGTAGTGATATGTTGATTTTTGGCGACTCCTTTGGGGGATTCTTTCTCAATTGTTCATAATAATCTTTGTCTTCAGGATCAATTCCATATTGGTTTATTATATTTAGTTGCCACCAAAAGAATTTTTTTACTGAAAGAGGAGCACTACCTTCTTTACGTTTGTTGAAATATTGAGTCATTTCTAAGAACCCATATCGTATCTCTTTGGTCTCACTATGTACTCCATCTATGTCTCTTGTAATACAACATTCCAGACTGAATTTGTCGTAATCTTTTTTTTTGTTTTTTTCGAGCCTTTGCAATACCTTCTCAACAGTCTCGATAGGAATAGAATAAAACTCTGCTATCTGCGCTGCTGTTATCCATACATTGTTATAAGCATAGAACACTTCCATATCAATGTTTGTCTCATCATCGATATATTTTAGAGGAACATAGTAGTCTATATCCCAATGTTTCTTGTCTGATTCCTCGTATTTTATGTTCGCCATGCTTGATTCTGATTTAGAATTAATAGGGTATGTTATCTCCTCTCTCCAAGTTTCCCGCAATCCTCAGACATAATCTGTAGTATCGCCATGCCTATCGATGAGTCTATCTCAGTTCCCTCTTCTGATTCATATTTCATGAATTGCTTGCCCTGATTGTCATAAACTACGTATTGTTTTTCGTCCACATAGCCAAATCCATCATTAAAGTCATAGAATGCGTATGATGGCGCTTCTGGCGATAGAAGGTTTTTACTGAATTTGAATGCTTTGGCATCTATGTCTAATTGCGGTAGTAGGGTAGAGACAATGTCAATCTGACTGCCTACTTTATTTATCGTAGTGTCAGAAACACAAAGTGCGCCACCAGTGAGAACCAATGGAATGCGATATCGCATCTTGTCATCGTTGCCTACGTTATTCGGACCGCCATGTCCATGGTCTGCTACCATTATATATAGTGTGTTGTCCCATAACCCACTGCTTTTCGCTTTGTCTATAAACGCACCTAGACAAGAGTCTGTATAAAATACAGAATTCAGATATGGGTTATCGTGATGTTTCTCCATTGGGACAGTGAATGGTTCATGAGATGAAAGCGTAAACAGAAAGTCAAAGAATGGTTGTTTCTGGTGTCTCATCTCCTCTAACATCTTGTCGAGTGTGTACTCATCATGAGCTCCCCATTTGTCTCCCATAGCAGATGATGGAAAATCACTCTCTGTTATTATGTGATCAAAACCAGCTAATGTTACTAGTGAATTGAAACTATTAAATCTCAAATCGCCACCGTAGATGAATGTCTGGCTTTCATATCCGTTGTCTCGCAATTCTTTTGCCATATATGGCAGAGCTTGTGTCTTTTGTGGGTATTGTATTATACTGTACGTTGGTAATACTGGGTAACCACACATAGCTGCAACCAGTCCCTTGCCAGAACGATCTGATGCTGCATATATATTGTCAAAGAAAATTCATTCTTTAGCTAGTTGCTTCAAGTTAGGTGTTACATTCTCTCCTCCTAATGGTTCTATGCAGTGGGCTGAAAAGCTTTCAAGAAGGATATATACAATATTTGGTCTCTTGTCTTTCAGAATTGGCAAGAAATTATCTGAATGTGCATTCTCTGTTAATTCGTTGAATATATTCTCAGCATCCTCCTTGGGCATGAATTTGTATGTCTGGGATGTTTGGTTGGCTCTCTTTATCGAATATATAAAATTCCATACAGGGTTTAGAGCCACATGACTGGCGAATAGGGCATTTGAAAAGTATGCTCTGCCAGTATTCAGTGGCGCAAGTCCAACTCCTCCTCTAACAGGTATTATGAGTAATCCTCCTATAATGGCAACAATAATAAACTGAAATACTCTTGGCCAGTATTTAGGTGCGACTTCGTTGGTTTCGTCAGTTACGTTAGTCGTCAACTTCCGCAGTAGAATTATGTTGCATATTGCTAAAACTATAGCTACTATTATGTAGAGAACAAGCATAGGGGTCTCTATTGAGGCAAGAGCTAGAGATGGGTTGTCTGCAATCATTCCCAAATCTGAAAAATCATAGTGTCGTCCCCAATATGAGTATATTATTCCATTGCCAGGGAGTAATACGACTATGATTGTGGATATAATGCCAGTTATAATATTTGCAATGACTAACGCAGGTCTGATCTTGGTGAATAGTCCAAATATTAATACAAGTGCAATGGTCAAAAGGCTCATGTACCCCCATAAGGACAGGTCAAATATTATTCCTTTAACCATACCTTCCGCTATCAGACTTATAGGAGTGTCAATAGCTTTGTCGCTATTTAGCGCAATATGTATAATGCGGTGGATCCCAAATGTCAGAATCCAAAATATAGCTGTCAGAAAAACATAACGGATAGTCTGCCAAATGTTCCTCAGAGATTGTTTCATATCTATAAACAAGTGTAATTTTTCATTACAAAGGTAGTATTTTTTGTGTTTTGGCTGTATTGTAGCACCTCTTATAAGGGGAATAATTAACCGATAATTGGAGAGTAATAGTCAATATAACATCTCTATATTTCAATCGCCCGATTTCTTTTTTACTTTCGCAAACGTAATTAATTCATAATAGAAATGAAGTACAAGTTGCTTATTCTGATATTGTCGTTGAGTACCATTTTGTTTTTTTCTCAGTGCAAGGATGATAAGGATAATAAGGAACCAGATCCTGAAGAGATTCATGATCCATCTGATCCTGATAATTCGGATAATCCTGATAATCCTGATGATCCGGGTACTAATAATGAAGGAGATGACAGTGATGAAGACCCAAATCAAGAACCTGAACCAGAACCTGAACCAGATCCAGAACCTCAGCCTCAGCCTGATGAAGATGAGTTTGTGGCAGTAGATATCAATGATCCATTTGATAATGATGGAATCACCAAGGCATTCCCTGGTGCAGAGGGTGGCGCAAAGTATGTCACAGGAGGTCGTGGCGGTAAGGTTCTTCATGTTACTTCTCTTAGTGACGAAGATAAGCAAGGAACTTTGAGGTGGGCTCTTAAGCAGTCTTACCCTCGTATCATTGTATTCGATGTGTCAGGTACAATAGAGTTGACTAAGCGTCTAGATATCAAGTATGATGATGTAACTATAGCTGGTCAGACAGCTCCTGGAGATGGCATTTGCATCAAGAATTATTCTACTTATGTTGGTGCAAATAATGTTATCATTCGTTTCCTCAGATTCCGTATGGGCGACGAAAAGGCGACTGAGGATGATGCTATATGGGGTAGAAATCAGAAAGATATCATCATTGATCACTGTTCTATGTCATGGTCTACTGATGAGTGCGCGTCTTTCTATAATAATGAGAATTTTACTATGCAATGGTGTATATTGGGCGAGAGCCTGAAAAATTCCGTTCATGGCAAAGGCTCTCATGGCTATGGCGGTATCTGGGGCGGTACTGCTGCCACATTCCATCATAATGTAATTTTACATCATGATTCACGTAATCCTCGTTTGTGCGGACCTCGTTTCCGTACTGGATGTCCTGTTGCAGACGAGACTGTAGATATACGTAATAATGTTTTCTACAATTGGGGAAAGCAATGTGGATATGCTGGCGAAGGTGGCCGTTACAATTTCGTAAATAATTATTACAAGCCGGGCCCTGCTACTACCGGGTCAACAAGCAGATTCTTCCAGCCTTATGCTTACGAGTATACAAGTAGTTCTAGTGGAAATATGGAGTTGAAGAATGGTTCTATTGGTCTCTTCTACGCTTCTGGCAATTATTTCTCAGGTAGAGGTGCGAATTACGATTTCAAAGGTATTAAGGATTTCAAACCTCAGAATAACACCGTATTCTATCGAACAACTCAAAATGGTGATCAGGAGGAGTGTTCTAGTATGAATGAGTCAACAATGAGAACTAACACTATGTTCGAAATCGGTTCTATGGCTGAGGTTAGTACTCATACTGCAGAGGATGCATACACACTCTCTGTTAAGTATGCTGGCGCTTCTCTTCATCGAGATCGTGTGGATGCCCGTTATGCTCGAGAAGTATTAGCGAAGTCATCTACCTATGCAGGTTCTAATGGTAGTACTGGCGGAATTATTGATTCTCAAACGGATGTTGGTGGTTATCCTGTCTATAATAGTAAGACAAAGCCAGTGGATACTGACAATGACGGAATGCCTGATGCATGGGAATTGGTTAATGGACTTAACCCTGAAGATGCTTCAGATGCAATTCAGAATTCTATAGATTCTAGATATAATAATATCGAAGTGTATATAAACAGCATAGTACTTAATATTATGAAGTGCACTGCTGTAGTTAGTGATAGCGAACAATAACAATAACAGATATATATTAACGGCTTAACTGCGAATTATTTAGTTATGTTTGATGCACATAAAATTGTTTGTTGGTTAGTTAGCGTGGTTAGCTGCGCCTTGTGGAGTTGCGATGCTCCACAAGGCGTTACTTCTATTGCGGCCAATGATTATCTTTCTCAAGTATGGGTGGCTGATAATGGCGATGGTAGTTTTCATAACCCTGTACTTTATGCAGATTATTCTGATCCCGATGTCTGTCGTGTAGGTGATGATTATTATATGACAGCCTCTAGTTTCAATTGTATTCCTGGTTTGCCTATTCTTCACTCTAAAGATTTGGTAAATTGGGAGATTATAAATTATGCAGTTGAACGACTGGAACCTGCGGAGCAGTTTGATTTGGCTTCTCATGGTAATGGAATATGGGCTCCATCTATCCGTTTTCATAATGGCGAGTTTTTTATCTACTGGGGGGACCCTGATAATGGTATCTATATGGTAAAAACTAATGATCCTCGCTCTAGATGGTCAACTCCAGTTTTGGTCCATAAGTCTAGAGGTATCATTGACACCTGTCCATTGTGGGATGAGGATGGTAGAGCCTGGATAGGTCATGGGTATGCAGGTTCTCGTGCTGGTCTTAAGAGTATATTAGGCCTTATAGAGAGGACTCCAGATGGTACTTCTACGATAGGAGAAGATAGGGTAATATATGATGGGCATATAGACAATGTTACTATAGAAGGGGTCAAGTTGTACAAGCGCGATGGAATGTATTATATTCTCTGTCCGGCAGGTGGTGTACCCACAGGTTATCAGTTAGCTATGCGTTCAAATTCCATTGATGGGCCATACGAATGGAAGATTGTTATGGCTCAAGGGAATAGTAATATTAATGGTCCTCATCAAGGAGGTTGGGTCGATACCCCTGATGGAAGCGAGCATTGGTTCCTTCATTTTCAAGATCTCGAGGCTTATGGTAGAGTTGTGCATCTCAATCCTGTAAAATGGGTTGATGGTTGGCCTGTTATGGGTGTTAATGTCAATGATAATTACTGTGGAGAGCCGGTCGAGTCTTATCGTAAACCATCTCTTCCTTCTCAATCTATTCACACTCCTATAGAGTCTGATTATTTCAATACTACTAAGTTGGGTCTCCAGTGGCAATGGCATGCTAATAGCAATGCTTTGTGGTATTTCTGCGATGCTGCTAATAGTCGTCTTCGCCTCTATTCTGCTCCTGTCGTTGAGGGGTATCATAATCTTTGGGATGTTCAGAATCTTTTGCTTCAAAAGTTCCCTGCTCCTGAGTTTACAGCTACTGCTAAGGTGTCTTTTTCCCCTACTGAAAAATATCTGGGTGAGCGTTGTGGTTTAGTCGTTATGGGTCTCGATTATGCAGGACTAATGCTTGAAAATACAGCTGATGGTATAGTCCTGACTCAAAATACATGTCTTGATGCCCAGCGTAAGTCTCCTGAGTCGGTTCAGTCTCTCTTCGGTAAGGTCGAGAAGAATCAATCACTATATCTTAGAGTTCATGTTCGTAAGGTGGGTATAGATGCTGTTTGCTCGTTCTCTGTCAGCCTCAATGGTGAAGCGTACCAATCTCTAGGTGCAGATTTCGTCGCTAAACCTGGTAAGTGGATAGGTGCAAAGGTCGGTATGTTTGTTACTCGCGATGTCAAGTCAAATGATGGCGGTTGGCTAGATGTCGATGAGTTTGTTATTTCAAAGTAACATTTTTATATTTGTACATGAATAAGTTTGATAACAATGAAGTTCGGATATATAACTATTTTGCTCGCATCTTGTATTCTCGCTTTCTCATCTTGCTCTGAAGATAAAGACGCTAAGGAACCTGATAATAATTCTGGTAATGCCGAGGAGTTTCCTCCTGTAAATGCCGATGGTAAGGCTTATGGCGCCGATATTAGCTGGATTACAGCTCAAGAGTCTAAGAACGTTAAGTTCTACAACGAGAAGGGTATCGCTACTGATATGTTCGATCTCATAAAGGAGATGGGTGGAAATTCAGTGCGTTTCCGTGTATGGGTTAATCCAAGTAAGGATCTTTATAGCGGTTTTTGCGATAAGCAGGATGTTTTGGCTAAGGCAAAACGAGCTAAGGCAGCGGGGCTCCGTATCATGATTGATTTCCATTATTCCGATTCTTGGGCAGATCCTTCTAAACAGAATAAACCTGCTGCTTGGAAGAACATGAATGTAGATCAGCTTACTCAGGCTGTCGCAGATCATACTACTGATGTATTGTCTACTTTAAAGCAGGCTGATATTGATGTAGAGTGGGTTCAGATTGGCAATGAGACTCGCGATGGTATGCTTTGGGAAGAGGGTAGATGCTCAAAGAATCCTAAGAATTATGCTGCATTTACTAAGGCTGGTGCGGAAGCAGCTAAGTCTGTTTATCCTGATGTAAAGGTTATAGTTCATATTGATAATGGTTGGGCATACTGGACTCCAGAGTGGATTGTAGATCAGCTAAAGGCTCAGAATGTGCATAGTTGCTATGATGTCATTGGTATATCGTATTATCCAAGTTCAATGCTTACAGAGGAAAGTGCAAAAAAGGATTTCAATATAAATTCTTGGGAGGATGGTAATAAAACGATAGCTGCTAATGTCTCAAAATGGATAAAGAAGTATAATAAGAAGGTTATGGTAGTTGAGTTCGGTTACATGAATTCCAAATTAGCAGAAGCTCAGTCTATCATGACGGATCTTATATCACGTACCAAGGATATAGATGATTTTGAAGGTATTCTTATGTGGGAGCCTCAGTCGTACAATGGTTGGGCAGGATATGGTTTAGGCCTCTTTACGTCAAGTGGTAAGCCTGGTGTTGTTTTCAAGTGATTTTGGATGAATAGGTTAATTGTGTCGCTTTGTAGCGCTTTGTTATTTACGGCTTGCGCTACAGATGATAATTATACTACAGAAGTGCTGTTCGACAACGGATGGCACTTTGTTCGTATAGATGACACACTCTCTGAGTCCGATTCTCTCTCATATATATCAGGTGTTATCCCTGTAGAAGCTGATACTGTAGTCTTGCCTCATACTCCCCGTATTGAACCATTGTTTGTCAATGATCAGTGGCAAGGAACGTGTTTCTATTTTAAACGTTTCCAAGTTTCAAAAGAGGACATTTCTCTACGTCTGTCTCTTCGTTTCGATGGTGCCATGAATGCCGCCGATATTTGGATAAATGGTAAGCATGCTTCTTCTCATCTTGGTGGGTATCTGCCTTTCGAGGTGCCGCTTAATGAATATATTAACGAAGGAGAGAATGTAATAGTTGTCTGTCTGGATAATCGTGATAATACAACTACTGGTCCTACACCATTGGCTATACTTGACTTTAATACGTATGGAGGCCTATATCGGCACGTATGGTTATTGAAGAATGATAGACTTATGTTAACCCGCAGTACGGAAGGCTATTCTGATGCTGGGGTCGTCTTTCGTACCCTCAACATAAATGACGATTTCGCCAATGTTTTTGTTCAGACAGATGTGCGTAATATTTCCTCGTCAGATAGAAATATGCTTCTTGATATAGATTTTATTGACGAAGATGGTGTTATTGTGTCTCAATGCCAGATAGATACCATAATTCCTGCTGGTCAACGTGCTACATTGGCTAGGGTAGTGGAAATTGATGATGTTCAGTTATGGTCGCCTCAATGGCCTAATCTATATACACTAAAGATCTCTGTTCGAGAGGGGGAAGAATTGCTTGATGTATATTGCAAAAAAGTTGGTATTAGAACACTGTCACTTCTAGATGACAAGCTGTATGTCAATGGGAAATCGCTTTTCTTGCGTGGCTGTAATAGACATCAAGAGTATCCATATATAGGTTATGCTTTGTCGGATCGTGCTCAATGGCGAGATGCATGGAATATCAAGAGAGCAGGGTTTGATTTTGTTCGTTGTTCTCACTATCCACCCTCAGAAGCCTTCCTTGAAGCGTGTGATGCCTATGGTATAATGGTGTTGGATGCTATATTGGGATGGCAATATTTCGGTGATAAGTCTTTTGAGGCGCATGCTCTTCAGTCTGCGAAGGATCTTATTCGTAGAGATCGTAATCATCCGTCTATCTTGGCGTGGGAATTGTCTGTCGATGGTGCTTATATGCCAAAATCATTCATTAATGCGATAGCCCCAATTCGCGATCGAGAAGCTCCGTCAACTTATACTGCTGGTTCATCTAAATATGGATACGATATATTTCTGGAATCAGACATTTATAATGTAGCCGATACACTAAAGCCTCATATTGTATCCAAATATGGAGATATAATACGCCAGCCTCGTGAGAGTGAGCACGACTTGCTACTCAATCAGGTTGATGCTGTTAGTGATTTACATGAGAGCATAATGATGGATTCAAAAGCTTTTGCAGATGCGTATTACACTATGTATGATTACAACCGTGGATATGCAATAGATCATGAGTATTCTGGAGTGTCAGATATATTCCGTCTGCCTAAATATATATATTACCATTTTGCAACATTCAGAGCTGCAGAAGGGGAGAAGTTCTCTTACCCGTTCACTCATGTTGTTCATGATAACGGTACTAATGCCCGCGTATTTACTAATTCTAATTCGGTATCTGATATTTCCTTGTTTCCTGTAGATAGTATTGCTTCGGTAAAAGTATACCCCTTGGAAGATGGACCTATTATGCCGTCTCTGCAAGAATTCAAGGACATCCTTATTTATCATGCAGAATTGACAGACTCTTTGGGGCATCATGTTCCGAATTCAAATTCTATGGTTCAATGGAACGTTTCGGGTAGTGCGTACATTGTCTCCCCTGACTTAGGTTTAGTCCAAACAGTAACTGAATCTACAATGGGAGGTATATCTTCTGTTGTTATTGAGAAATATGGTGATTTTACTATAAAAGCAGAATGTGTAGATAATGAGCAAGTTAGCGATTATTAAGCTATAAAACGCTAACAGATGTGAATTTTATTCTCGATTTGGCTTGGAATTGTAAATTAATCAGCATATCTTTGCACCGTCAAAATGAGACATACGGGTGTAGCTCAGTTGGTAGAGCACTGGTCTCCAAAACCAGGTGTCGGGAGTTCGAGTCTCTCCTCCCGTGCAAAGAAGGATGCATATTGCATCCTTTTTTTGTTTTCTATATTTCCCATGAAAGTATAATAAAATGAAGCTGTGTCGGAATCTGGGATAGACTCGGGCTATACTCGGGGAAGACTCGGGGAGCACCTTATGTACACTCGGAGAGCACTCGGCTTGGTCGCAATTTTTTTATTATATGGGAACAGTGAGCTCATAAATATGGCATCTTATAGAATGATATTTATTAAGTGAATGGATATGAAAAGACTATTAGAACTTGCAATAATATTGCTATCAGTGCAATCTGCATGTTGTCAG
Source organism: Bacteroidales bacterium (assembly GCA_024401415.1). Lineage (GTDB taxonomy): Bacteria > Bacteroidota > Bacteroidia > Bacteroidales > Marinilabiliaceae > W3P20-009. The sequence goes on from JAKSLC010000010.1 coordinate 22,059, forward strand.
AAAGCTAAACGTGACACTGTGATTCATACGACACTATCACGAGATACTACGATGATTTTTTACTCAGTAATTGATGGTAGCGAGATTTGTACTTTCAATCACCATCGTGGAATACGATATCACGAAAATGATTTCTACTATTCTCAGTTTAATGGGAAAGAGTTGGATAGTACGTGTGTGGTCATGTCAACTCCTGTGATATATGATGGTAAAGTCTTTTTTAAGAATGGGGGAGAATATGAAGAATCATATTATCACGCTACTAAAGCGGTAAATATAGATGGAAGAGGCTTGATAAAGTATTACAATGCTGATTATTATTCCCAATCATTTATCCCTATTGCATATAGAACGGATAGTCTAAATCTTTTTTTAGTTAATCCTGGGACGAATGAATCTACGCTATTTTACCATCTTGATATGCACGAAATGGATGCAAAAGAAAATCTAGAATTTTCAGATGTAGATGTTTGGTTTGTCACTTCATTTCGCTGCTTGGCAAGCACTTCAACGCCGGACCCTAATAGTGATAGGAACATAATGCGTCTTGACTCTAACGGAAAATGGGCAAGGCCACATGGCGAAATAAGCTATATTGTATGTTGTAACGAAGAATACTTCAAACACTGGGATCATTTTTTTGCTAAGTTATATTCAATCAATAACATGACTTTAGTATCTAAGGTTCTTTCTATGGATAGTTATCCTAGTTATGTCGGTATGAATATCTCCAACGGAGAATTACAGTATCACTATATACAATCTAGTCTCAATAATAGAGTCAAGGTAATTGTTCCATATATTTTCATACCCCAACTTGATATCCAGATGTACAGAGCGTATACAGATGAAATTCTGACAGAAAAGGATATTGAAGGGTTTGGAAAGTATGAGTTGGGCATTCTTCGCAATTTGCTTTTTGCCAAGCACAACTATGCCTTCAAATCGGAGTTCTATCAAGCTTATTTCAATATGTATGATTTTTATGGGAAATTTAATATTGGACACCCGCGAGAAAGTAATGTCGACAACAAGCTGACAGCTGCAGACAAAGCTAATATTGCGCTGATACGAGCAGCCGAGAAAAAGCTGGCGAAGTGAGGATTGGTGATTATTGACGAGAGTGTAAACGCTGGTGATGTCATCGCAATGCCAGCCTTCTTATTCGCTTGGATGTGCAATGAGTATAAGAATTAAAAAATAACGGACTATTTAGGAGATGCTATGCCAGTCGCATCGTTGTTTGTAGCTGTAGGTGAATTTTACAAAGCTGTCTCGATTTGTAATGCTTTGGTGTTAGGTGCCTCAATAGCAAATTTGGCGGATGTGAAAACCTGGATAGAGAATAAATTAGGTCCAGAAGTAGCGGCATCATGGCATTTGTTATCTTGTATATACCCTGTTCAAATACAGCATTTTACGCATTAAAAGATCCTCGGAAAGCATATGAGGCAATTGACGCGCTTATTATGGCATGGGATATATATGCTTTATCAAATGATATAGATAACTGCTATGAAGAAAAGCAGAGGAAAGCATGGTTGCTGTTTTGAAAGAACAAAAAAATGGATAATAAAAGTGGATTAAGAGGAAGAGGCAATGCCGGTTTCGGAATACCATTTCTTATAGTGATAATCTTTGGAAGTTACCTTCTGTCCTATTCTCACGTTGGAGACGATGTTGAAGATTTTGGTAACTTTTACCAGGGGAAAGTGTCGTATATCTCAAGAAATTATTTCTGCATAGAAACGTTAGATCTGCGATTCTATTTACATGGGTTTTCTGACCGAGAAATCGATATGACTATTGCAAAGTTGCGCAAAGAGTGCGAAATCTGTTTCTATGCTACAGAATCTTATAAGAGACGAAGCAAAGTTTTGCAAATAGGCATAGGCGAAGGTGTTTTAATTCCATATTGTTGGTGGAGACAAAATTTAGTGGCTATAATTTTTGTCTGTTCCGGTCTTATACTGATTCCTATATCATTGCGAGAACGAAAAAGAATAATACGTAAATATGGTGCCTCAGAAGACCCTAGCATGTTGTGCCAAATCGTCACAATGTTCAGGCGTTATCAAAGACCATTTATTGATGACGAACGGACAGCAGACAAGTCCGTGAACGAACAAAAGGCAACAAAGAAATGAATCGCATAATACACATATTGCTTTTATTCCTGCTTGCGCAAGCCACAGTGTTTGCGCAGGTGGATAGCACAGCCTATGTCCAAGCACAGGCTGACAGCATTATTGTGGACAACACCATCAAGGAGACCATCAAGCTGGATGACGTCTCCTTCGAGACCATCGTCCATAAGGATGGCAAATACTACGCCATAGTCAAGACCGATGCTGGCGAGATAGAGAAGGTAGACATATGTTATTTGGTTTGTATTTATACAACTGTAAAATAGATCGCCTGTGTAATCGTCGTACTCATGTACGTACTCTAGAAAGTAGGATAGCCATTGCTTAACGTCCACTCTGACTGAAGGAAGACGGAGAGAGGCAGATAATTGGATGGTGAATTGTGCTTGTTTAGTGTGTTTTGATTTTGTATATATATAAAATTTTGACACGCGCGCATGTAATGTGTTGATATTCAGCATGTGTAGATATTCATCGCAAATGTATTTGTACAATTGCCATCATATATTTCGGTCGATGTCGAATGCGAGGGGAAAAACGGCAAAGGGAGTCGCGTGTTTTAGCAACTCCCTTGTGTAGCTTAATGTATTGAGAGGGTATGTTTATTTTGAGAATCCCTCTTGTCTCTTTTATCTGTTTGTGTCTTTAATGTTCTATAGTCAATAGTGAGGTTATTTCAGCTGCGTCTCCTATGAACTCTCTTCCTTTCAGTCCCTCAATACGTAGTTCGATTATGAAGTTGCACATGACCTTCTTGACGTTGAAGGACTTGACTAGATCTATAGCCGCTTTCGCACTTCCACCTGTTGCCAATAAGTCGTCTTGTATAAGTACCACGTCGTTTGGCTCAAGTGCATCAGTATGTATCTCTATGACATCTTTGCCATATTCCTTGCCGTACTCTTGGCGTTTAGTGTCAGCTGGTAGTTTGCCCGGCTTGCGACACATTACGAATCCCGCACCTAGTTTTTCTGCTAATATTGCGCCCATTACAAAGCCTCTACTCTCTATACCAACGACTTTCGTAATGCCAGCGTCTTTGTAGATGCGTACCATCTCGTCTGTCATCTCTCGCATGCACTCTGCATTTTTAAATAGGGTGCTGACATCTTTAAATTGTATGCCAGGGATAGGAAAATCAGGTACATTACGCAGATTGGCTAAAAGCAACTCTTTATTCATATTCTATATTGTTGTATATTACGAGACAAAATTAGTCATTAATTTTAAATGCTATGGTCGATAGTCATTTCTTTTATTTTTTTACTAAGTTGCTCTTTTTAAGTACCTTTGTTGCAGAAAAATTCTTGCAGGTATTATATACGTCAGAAAAAAATGAAAAAAAATTGAAGTTGTCATGCAGTATTTAGTGCGTCGCTGCATTTATATAGGTGAAAGGGTCCTCAAAGTGTTCCCTATTATAAATGTTTAACTTCAATACAGAAAAGATGAAGAGTATTATGAGATTTGGAAGGGTTATGAGCCAGAATGCGATGGTGATACTGTGCGCCTCTGCAATCTGTCTTGCGACTGGATGCAAGGATGATGATGACAATAACCCTGATAGTACGGTTGTCCCTGCAAAGCCTATTGAGTTAGGCGCTAACCTTAAGTCGGTGAGTCTGGCCTCGAATAATTTTTCTATGCGATTCTTCGATGCCGTATGTAAACAATATGACGATAATATCCTTGTGTCACCTTATAGTATGCAGATTGCTCTGTCCATGACTGCCAATGGCGCGGCAGGTGAGACGAAAGATGAGATGATGAAGACTTTGGGGTATGAGAACTTTACATCAGAGGATATGAACTCCTATAATAAGATGGTAACAGAAACGTTATCTAGTCTAGACCCTCAGACAACTATAGAAGCTGCGAATAGTGTTTGGTCTATTCCTGATATTGTCTTCAATAAGGACTTTGTTGAAACCTGTGTCAAAAATTATGATGCTGAGGTGGATGTAGTTAAATTTAGTGATGGCTCTGGTCAGAAAAGAATAAGCCGATGGGCTGAAGATAAGACACATGGGATGATAAAAGAGGCGGGGCAGTCTATAAGCAGTTATGCTGTTGTAGTTCTGGTAAATGCGACATATTTTGCTGGCAAATGGGCTAACCAGTTTGATAAATCGAAGACTGCAAATTCGGATTTTTTCAATGCTGATGGAAGTAAGAAAACAGTAAGTATGATGCATGTTGAACAGGCACCAATTAAAATGAAGAGGTCAAAACTCTATAATATTGTCAGTCTGCCATACGGTAACGGTGCGTTTTGCATGGATCTGTTGCTGCCTAATGAGGGTATTACACTTGACAAAATACCTATTGATGAAGAGACATGGAATATGGATAACCTACTTGTCGATAATTATGATGCAGACATTTCCCTGCCTCGTTTTGAGATGGGTGTGAAAGAGGATTATAGCGAATTGCTGCAAACTATGGGTATCAGACAAGCATTTACTAATTTTGCTGACTTTAATGCGATGGGAAAAGGAGACTTCCTCATCAATAGTGTAGTGCAAGAGACAAAAATTAAGGTTAATGAAGAGGGAACAAAGGCAGCCGCTGTGACTAGTGTAGTATTCAAAGGAAGCATTACAGCAAATGAGCCAATCAGTATTGTGTTTGACCACCCGTTTGCCTTCATGATACGAGAGACGTCAACACAGACCGTGCTCTTTGCTGGTAAGCTTATGAATATGTAGCTACTGAGATTTGATTTATATTTTGATATAAAGTTGCTTGACGAACAAGATATAGCGAAACGCTGTGCTAAAGGTGATAATGTCGCCAGACGACAGCTGTATGAGGCATACGCCGGGTGGATGCTCGGTGTATGCATACGCTATGTTGGTAATCGAGATAAAGCGCAGGACTTACTGCACGATGGATTTGTGAAGATATTCGACAAAATAGTTGACTATAAGTGGATGGGGGATGGGAGTCTAAAAGCGTGGATGTTTAGAGTACAGCAGAATGTCATACTAACATATCTGAGACAACAGAAATCTTGGGGAGACGAAGTTGTTGTTAGTGATTTGCCTGATGTGGAAGATGAGCCGGAAATAGCTAGTGATATACCGCCCAAGATAATTGCACAGATGATAGCCTCGTTACCGGTGGGGTATAGAACAGTATTTAATATGTATGTTGTCGACGGTTTTTCGCACCGTCAGATAGCCGAAGCACTAGGCATAAAAGAAAAATCATCTGCCTCACAGTTGTCTCATGCAAGACAGTTGTTGGCGACAGAAATTAATGCATGGAGGAGGAATAACCTATGAAAGATAACGAACTCGATAAACAGTGGCTAAAGGATATTCGTCAATCAATGGATAACTATACAGAAGAGTTGCCTGATGACGGATGGAAAGCCATTTTGTCTGAGACCGAAGCTAAGGCTTGCCCGCAAGTAAACAGCCATAGGGTATTCCGTCTCTCAAATACTGCAGTGCGTTGGTCTGTTGCTGCAGTATGGATTATGGTCTTTGGTTTGTGGTGTAGCATGCCTGTAAGATTAGATAGAAGCGAAATAGAAAGACTTGCTCACAATAGCGATTTCGATTGTTCTATAAGTGAGATGCATGTGCCTTTAGACGAACCATCTGGATCTGCTGAAAAGAGTGTAAAACAGAACGAATTATTGCCTTTGGGAAGAAAAATGTCAAATCATCAGTTACTTGCAAAGGCAGAGATTAAATCGAAAGAAGCTTGGAGAGGTGAAAATGACATATATGCGGATAACATAGAGAGTAACATTGATAATAACACAGAGAAATATACAGATACAAACGTTGAGAACAGTGCTGATATAATCATGGATAGCAATACTGATAACTGTATCGAAGAGGCATTGGGTGATGAAACACGTCCAGAAAAGGCTGAACAGACACCTCAAACAAATGACGATGATATTTTGGAGCGTAATATCGCGTCTAAAAATGAACGAGAAGTTAGACGTGCAGCTCTATACGATGGATGGTCGTTGGGTATGCATGCTGGAGGTGTAGGTTTGGCGGGTGGAGAGTCTTTCGGAAATTATTATGGAAGCATAGAAGGACCTTGGGAATCATCAAAAGAAGAAGATAAAGAAGAAGATAAAGACGTGGTGGTGAGCTCGGATGATCATATATCGTTCTGTTTCGGAAAGAGCTATGGACGCAGATTGACAGAAAAAGTGTCAGTGGAAAGCGGACTTGTTTATACAAGACTTACGTCAACTGTGGAAATGAGCCTAACAGGGAGTAAACAACAAACTCTGAATTATATTGGATTGCCAATAGGCTTGCGATATGATATGTTAGAATATGACCGTTGGTCATTCTATGGAGCAGGCAATGTGACAATGGAAAAATGTATAGGTGCGCGTCGAGGAGAAGATAAAATACACGTTGGCGGTTTGCAGTGGTCTATGTCAGCAGCCTTGGGTTGTCAATATAACCTCTTTGGTCACATGACGATATATTTTGAACCTGGTCTAAAATGGTATGTCAATGACCATGCAGATGTGCCTTCGATAAGAACCGAACATCCGTGCTCATTCAATATGATGATGGGTATCAGATTGAACTATTAATATTATGCTTATAAAATAGCTTTACAACAGCTATCGGCTGCTGCTTCCAAATGGCATTAGAGATAGTCTTGCTATCTTGAAATGTTGAAGTCCAAAAGGTATGCCTATAATTGTGATACACAAGATACCTCCAATAATCACATGTAGTATAGCTAGCTCTATCCACCCAAATAATATCCATATTATGTTGAATATCAAACGGAGTAAATCAGGTTGGCCTACTCTAAATTCTGGAGTTCGACCAAATGGGTGAAAAGTGAAAAAACCAATCTTGATTAGTTCATAACCAAAAGGAATGCCAATGATGCTGACACAAAATAAAAGACCTACTATGATATAGAGTAAACCCATAATCAATCCTCCTAGGAGAAACCAAAGAATGTTACCGATGAAAGACATGTTTTTTCTCGTTTTAGTTTTGTTGTTTAATCTTATAGAGAATGTATTATCTGTATTGAACTACGATTAACATTCAAGCACCTTACAAATGTAAATAAAAAATGCGACAAACACATGCATGTTTGCCGCATTATATTAAAATAGGGTAGAGGTAGTGATTACCAAACTACTATACGCTCTTCAGGTGCTTTGTACATAGGTGAACCCTCTGGGATGTTGAATGTCTTGTAGAAGAGATCGAACAACATCATCTGACCATTTACACGGAGGTGTGTAGGTGAGTGAGGGTCTGTTGTAGCCTGATTGTAAAGGTACTCCTTACGGCAGTTAGATGCCCAAACCTGAGCATAACCAAGGATGAAACGCTCGTCAATAGTCTGACCGTCGACCATAGGGTCATTGTCGCCTACTGCGTTACGAAGTGCTTGATATGAAATGTTCAAACCACCATTGTCAGCGATGTTCTCGCCAAGAGTAAGTCTGCCGTTACATTTTACTGAGTCAACTACAGTAAGTGTCTCAAAGTGGTCTGCAAGCTTTGTTGTGATAGCAGCAAATTTCTCAGAATCTTCTGCTGTCCACCAGTTGTTGAGGTTACCATCCTTGTCATACTGGCTACCTTGGTCGTCAAAGCCGTGAGTCATCTCGTGACCGATAACGACACCGATACCACCGTAGTTTACAGCATCATCGCCCTCTGCATAGAAGAAAGGAGGTTGAAGAATACCTGCTGGGAATACTATCTCATTTGATTGTGGGTTGTAATAAGCATTAACAGTTTGTGGAGTCATGTGCCACTCTGTACGATCGACCTCTTTGCCATATTTAGCAAGGTCTCTTCTGTACTCCCACTTGTTAGCCTCAATGAGGTTCTCGACAAATGTCTTAGCTGGATCAATAATAAGCTCAGAGTAATCTGTCCACTTGTCTGGATAACCAACTTTTACAGTGATAGCATTAAGTTTCTCTTTAGCCTGTGCCTTTGTTTCGTCGCCCATCCAAGGAAGGTTGTCTATGCGCTGAGCAAAAGCGATACGTAATTGCTCGATAAGATCAGAGATACGCTTCTTTGCTGTTGCTGGGAAATATTTCTCTACGTAAAGCTGACCGAGTTGCTCGCCCATTACGCCCTCAACAGTACCTACCATACGCTTCCAAAGAGGAGACTGAACAGGAGTACCTGATAGTTGCTTGCCGAAGAACTCGAAACTATTGTTTACAAAGTCTGAAGAAAGATATGAAGCAAAGCCACTGATGACGCGAGCTCTCAAGTAATCTTTGAGGACCTCATTGTCGAGACCATTGATAATAGCACCAACATTTGCAAAGTACTTAACTTGGCTTACATTGATGTCATTTACTTCAATGCCAACCTCGGCCATGAATGAATCCCAATCAAAGTTAGGTGCCATATTCTTCATGCCCTCATAATCGCACTTGTTATAACGCTTCTGAGGGTCGCGGTTCTCAACGCGTGAGTTCATCTGCTCAGCAAGAGCATTTTCTACAAATATTACGTTATTTGCTCTGGCCTCACCATTCTCAAAACCAGCAAGTTCAAAAGCCTTTGCAAGCATTACCTTGTAACCTTCCATGAGCTTGAGGTTGCGCTCTGACTTTAATAGGTAATAGTCGCGATCAGGAAGTCCGATACCAGTCTGAGAGATGCCAGCAATATTCATTGTACTATTGCCTGCATCAGGAGAAATGTAGAATGCGAAGAATGGGTATATGCCATTTACGTTCAACTTAGCGATAGCCTTAGCAAGAGAGCTGGCATCCGACACCTCATTTACAATATCAAAAAGAGGAAGAATTGGCTTAATACCAAGTTCATCGCGTGTAGTTGTGTCCATACCTAAAGCGTAGAGATCGCCAATCTTCTGAGCGGCAGTTCCCATTTCGCTTTTTGTTTTAGCTGCCTCTTCTATAATCTGGCGGATTCTCTCTCTGCTTGTCTCGTGGAGGAGGTCAAAAGAACCAAGACGAGACTTGTCTTCTGGAAGTGGGTTGTTCTTCATCCAAAGACCATTCGCATACGAATAGAAGTTGTCACTCATCTCAACTGTGGTATCAATGTTCTCTGAGAAGTGAGCCACCTTTGTGTCCTTCTCATTACAAGCTGATACCAATGCAGCTACTGAAAGTGCACACATTGTAAAATAACTAGCTTTCATTTTTTTATTAGAGTAGAATATAAGATTGTATGTATGTCGTATATCAGCAAACCGCATAATCCTCTTGTTTCTTAGTGATGGATTATGCGGTTTTGTATTTTTTATATAAATGTAGATTATTCCTCTACCTTATCGTTATGGCCAAATTGGTCAGACTCAGGACGACGGAAGAAAAGTTTGTCTTGTGAGTATTCTTGTGTTGCGATAGATACAGGCTTTGGAAGTCTCTCGTAGAAGCGAGAAATTTCAATTTGCTCGCGGTTCTCAAAAACCTCCTCAAGATTATCTGTGTATGAAGCGAACTCAGCAAGCTTCTTGCTTAACTCGTCTTTCATTTCTACAGAAATCTGGTTCGCGCGTTTAGCGATAATATTTACCATCTCGTAAACATTTCCTGTTTTTTGAGAGAGAGATACTGTGTCCCAAGTAAGGGTGTTAAGAGGGGCAGTTGTCTTTTTGAAATCTACTGGCATCTTATGTTGTTTATTTTTGGTTTCTAATTATGTTCTTTGGTTTAGTCTAAAGAGATTGAATATCACGTTGCATCACGTGCCTCTTTGGCTGCTTGCTCTGCTTCGCGCTGACGTTCCTTTTCTCTGGTACCGAAGCTCTTGTAGTATTCCATCTCGTCTTTATTTGGAGGAAGAACACTCTCAACATACGCTAACCCCTTCTCGGAGTCTTTGAGAATTGACTTTGCCTTCTTCAAATATTGGCTATCTGGAAACTCGTTAATGAAAGAGTAATATTCGTCTATTGTCTCTCTGTATCGTTCAGATTGCTTTTCTAAGACACTATTTTCAGCTTGTATGAATAGCGCTCTCAATATCAAGAAACTTAAATCTTCTCTGTGACGAGTGTCTGGATATTTTCTCAAACAATTTTGCGCTGTGATTACTGCGCTATTATAATTGTTACCTAGATAGTTGCCAAGGTCGAAGTACAACTTAGCGGTTTTATACTCCTTGTAGGACAACTTGTCTTGCATTCTTTTCAGCATCTTCTCCGCTAAAGGAACTTTAGTAGAGTATGGATACATATCAATAAATGTAGACAATTCTGTAATTGCGGTCTCAGAATCTGTCTGGTCCAATTCGATCTTAGGAGAAAGCATATAATAGCAATATCCAGACATGAACTGACACACCTCGCAAGAGTCGCTTGAAGGGAAAGTCTTGACATAGTTCTGGAAATAGCTTGCTGCCGAATAATAATCACCAATATTTGCAAGAGACTTGGCGTAGCAGACTAGGATTGTATCGTATTTTGACGTGCCGTTATATGTAGGCAATATCATCTCAAATAGACTTGCTGCGTGGTTGTAATCGCCATTTTGGTAATACTTGAGTGCTGATTTGTACATATAATCATGATTGCCGGTCTTGACAATCGCTTGATATTCGCCGCATGCAGAGACTATAAATAGTCCTACCAATGATAAAGATATAGAGCGAATATTTTTATATATCGTATTTGAAATCATCTTTTTTGTTAATGTATGAGATAAAGTAACGGCCATGCCTATACTTTGTCGGTGTGCAAAATTACGAAATCATTATTTCTTATCAAAGAATTATCAATAAAAAATAAGGGTTGTACTTGTCGCAAGCAAAACCCTTAATGTCGTTATTTCCTAAATCATAGTTGAGCAATTGAACTAATGTTTATTTCAAAGAAATTAATTGTATTTCAGCCAAAATGGCATTTTGCCATTGGTTATTATGGTTTTGCGGTACATTAAAGTGGTACTTATTCTGTTTGTTCCCCATAAAGGCTTCTTTCGTTTTGGTTTTGATATATTGTTACGTCGATTATGACTTCTCTTGAATCTGGATTGCGAACTGTTATATAAGCAGAGCGAGGTTCACTGTTTGTGTTGTCGTCTATGTTGACTTGCAGAGTGAAGTTGTCGCTGGAGTTCTTTATAACCTTTACTTTGCACCATTTGGCGTCGCAAGAAACAATCCATTCGTCTGTGGTGTGAAAATCATATTCCATGCACTGCCCTTTGTTGGTCTGTATCATTTCGACATGGTGTTCGGCCGATTTCCTCGGAAGAATGATATCGTCATCTTGACAAGCCGTGAGAGCTATGATAGCTATTAATAATTCTATAGCTTCGATAATAGTTGTCTTCATCTGTTATTATGTTGTTGATTTGCTCTTGATTTGTTTGTAATTGCACTGCAAAGTTATGGCGCTGTTTTGCGTTTGTCAACTTGTTGGGATATATGACACTAAAATGTGACAGATAGCAACATTTTGGGATTTGTAGCTTAATAACTGTGACGAATGGCGTCTTTAGCTCGCTATTGTCTGTATTTATTTCGGGTGGCGTATGTGTATTATTGAAAATTATGTGTAATTTTGCGTCGGTATACAACTATGCGAAACGTAAAACACATATTGGTTATTATATGTTCTGTATTGTTGTTTGTCTCTTGTTTGCGTGAAACTAACGAGACAAAACATTACACAACATATTTCAAAGAGGCGGAAAAACTACTACATTCCAATAAATTTGGTTTGGCTGCACTCTATGTTGATTCTATCCGTAATTATAGTCGTTGTGACACCCCTGACGTCGTTGAGGCATTTGCTGATTACTTGCAATCCTGGGTGTCTGTATATGAACTTGATGAGAAGAATTCTCTGATATACTCCAAGAAGGCATTTAATGAGCTGCAAAAATTTGGAGACACCTTTGGTGCTGAGTTGGGGGGATTGGCGTCCATTCTAGCGTATAATAATATTCTGACAAATCCAGATTCGTCCATATATTACAGCGATATATGTTTGGATTATACAGCGGGGAATACCAAGCGTATTGTAGAAACTCATCTATATAAGGCTGAGGCGTATCGTAATTCTAGTAGGTTTGATGAGTGCCTTCTTGAACTGCAAAAAATACAGACAATCACGGATACTTTATTGGTTGATGATACAGACGATGCCGTTTCGTGGATGTTGTATTCACTTACTGAATGTGCGGATTTGTCGTGCTTTGTAGGTGATTATCGCAGATGCAACAACTATTTGGCTAATGCAGCTAAATGGTTTGATATGACAAATAATGTTGATGATCATTTGCTGTATCTGGAGTGTCGTGCTCGTGCTCATTTTGTTCAGTCGCACTATTCTCTTGCCTATAATTATGCGAATCGTCTTGAAAATATGGCTATCGCCAATGGAGAGGATAAATACAGGGTCAATGCTCTTACGATTGAGGGTCTTACGCATAGTAGGAATAATGAAATTAATGAAGCTCTTAAATGTAAGAACGAGATTGACAGTATTATAAGTCGCAATCCCAAAGTACTTCATTCCGTTCGTAAGGAGAAGATATTGTTGGATGGAGAAATTGCAGCTTACAGAGGAGATCTAGGGGAGTCATATAAGTTATTGTTTGATTCGGTCCAACTTGATGGTCGGTCATCTGAGTATGATCTTTTGATGAAAAGCCGTCAGGTGTACTATCTTGTACAAGGTGATTATAAGGCATTGTATCAGTTAGAGAAGCAGCGTAAGACATACGTTGACTCTGTTCAGACGAATGTTATCTTTAAGAACGAGCAGCATCAGACTAGACAAGCGAGAGATATTTCTGAGCTGCTTCGCAATAAACTCATGGCGCAGTCTAAGGTTCTTTCTGCGCAATCGTCGACACTCCTTTTGGAGCGTGTTGTATTTGCAGCAGTAGTACTTATAATTGCATCTATAGTCTTGATTGCTATTCGACGCAATGTCAAGAATCGCACTCGTAATATGGTCAGGGAGAAGAAAAAACTTGAGGCTGATATTGCGGATAAGATTAAGGCATTGGAGCAGCAGAAAGAGATGTTTCGTCGTACTAATCAGCGTATTTCGGAAAGTATTTCATACGCGGAGCGAATACAGCATTCTATTATGCCACTTCCTGAGGCTCTCAATGAGTATGATATAGAAGGTTCGTTTATATTCAATTCGCCATTGGATGTGGTGAGTGGTGATTTCTACTGGTTTACGCAAAAAGGAAAGAATCTTTTAGTAGCCTGTGCAGACTGTACGGGTCATGGTGTTCCTGGAGCCTTTATGTCAATGATTGCTTCAACGACAATAAATGAGGTTGTTACAAAATCAAACGATGATGTTACTCCGGCAGAGATTCTTGAGATTATTGATGAGCGTATAGTGGAAAACCTTGCACATAATACAAGTGAATCTGGTGCAGCGAAAGATGGTCTTGATATAGCCTTGATATCAATCAATCTTGAAACTCTTGAGTTGATAACCAGTGCTGCTAGACGACCTATAATAATTACAAAAGATCAGGAGATAATTTCAATACCTGGAACAAAACGTAGTATTGGAGATGTGGAGAGATTGATTCGTAAGCGTAGTTTTACCAATGAGAGGATTCAGCTACATCGTGGTGACAATATTTACATGTTCTCTGATGGTTACTCTGATCAGTTTGGAGGTCCAGAAGGAGATAAACTCAAGACATCAAAAGTGAAACGTTTCCTGCGTGCTATACACGATGATGATATAGATGAGCAGAGTTTGACAATTCAAGAGTTGTTTACTCAGTGGAAGGGAGATTATCCGCAGATTGATGACGTCCTCTTTATCGGCATTAAATTGTAATTAGACGAGAGTGTTTTCTCTCTTGTTGCAGGTCGGATATAAGTACGTTGTAGAAAACATATAGTACTGTCGTTCTTTTTCATGAGAGCGACAGTTTTTTGTTGTCAAGGTGAATAAAAACAAAAAAGCACTTACAATTTCTTGTAAGTGCTTGGTGACCCGCCAGGGGATCGAACCCTGGACCCACAGATTAAGAGTCTGTTGCTCTA
>JAKSLC010000100.1 GCA_024401415.1 Bacteroidales bacterium
CTACAATCATCTAAATACAGGTCGTCCTTTAGCAGAAGGGACAGAGCGTTATGCCAACTTTACGAGCAATTACATAGATGTACGTAATGATGCGTTGTACCCATTCGGCTACGGACTATCATACACGACATTTGAATATTCCGACATTACGCTATCAGCAAATGCAATGACAGTTGACGGAACAATAAAAGCGAAAGTCACGGTAAAGAATACAGGCGATTATGACGGAGTAGAGATAGTTCAATTATACATACGCGACCCACAAGCTTCGGTATCCCGCCCTGTAAAAGAGCTGAAAGACTTCAAGCGAGTAGATTTGAAGAAAGGAGAGCAGAAAGACGTTGAGTTTACAATTACTCCAGACAAGTTGAAATTCTACAATTACAATTTAGAATATGTACTAGAACCTGGTGCTTTCGATTTAATGATCGGCGCGAACTCATCAGACAAGGCTTTGAAGAAGACAACATTTGAGGTCAAATAACCAAAAGGGTAGGCGATAGTGCCTGCCCTTTCTAATAGTATGAGTGTTGCCAAAGCAGACACTTGGTACTTTGGCACCAGTCAAAAATAAAAGAAGGAGGTCAACGCTAATCGTGTCGTTGACCTCCTTCTTTAGTATTTTCTGATATTACAGCTCAAATGAAGCACCAATCATATAAGTGCCTTTGGCTTTGTCTGCATAAGGAGATGAAACGCTGGTATTGTTCAGAATGTTCTGACCATTGAAGAATACCTCCATGCCAGCAGCTGGTGAATAAGAAACTTTCAAGTCGGCGTTGAATTTAGCGTCCAACTCTACGAATCCATACATAGTCTCATACTCTCTCTTGCCCATAAAACTTAGGTTAGTTGCTATCTCAAGCTGCTTCATAGGCTTATATACCAAGCCGAGTGAACCGTAGAAGCTAGGTGTAGCCTTATGCTTGTGCTTATTAGTCAGCTGTGGGCGCTGGTATGGCTGAGTTGCGAAATAGTAAGTCTTGCCGTCTGAACGTATATCATATTTGAGTCCGTAATATGCAGCAAGATACTGGTTTGTCTTAATGTCGGCAGGATTGAACCATGCGCTCTCATAACCGTTGAGTTCAAATTGAGGTACATTCTCCATGCCGTAAAGGATATTGAAGCCCTCTATTGTAGCTCTCTCGTATGCCATCTTGTATAGCTCTACGCCTTCCTTGTCATTAGCCATCTGGAAACTTGTGAGGTTAGGGACATGGCAAAGAGCGTCTTGTGCATATTTGACATAGTCGCGACCCTCGAGAGCGCAACTAGTGAGGTCGGCAATAAACTCTCGTACGAAAGAATTGTCAGAGAAAGTCTTCGTAGTAGGATCGTATCCGATAAGGTTGCCCAATGTACCATAACGAGATGTTATCAACTGCTCGCGTATCGATTGGTTCTGATTGTACGAGTAGTAGTTGTTTATATATGTCTGCTGGGCATTGAGATTTATCTTGGCGATGAGTTTAGGGCTGATAATCCAGTCGATACCTAGAGTTAGACCACCCTGATGAACTTCGTAAGGCAGATTCTGGTATTGTATGATAGCTTGAGAACCGAAAGTCTCATTGACATTGCCAATCTCGCTTCTTATAAAATTGTCCAATGCATTCGACTGCTGTCCGGCCATTTGGGCCTGGAATTGCTCGCCCCATGCACCGACAAGGTCAGAAACAAAATTCTTGAGTTGGTTCTCTTCCATGTATAGGCGAGAACTCTGAGAATGGAGAGCTCCGTAGTCTGATGATTTAGAATAGAACAACTCTGCATCAATGAGGATACGATCAGATGGTCGCATTCTGTAGCCAAACTCATAACTATCGATATGCATGATGTTTGCATCCTCATTTCCTATGTACAATACCTTTTCAGGTAAAGGAAGAGTCTCTCTGTCCCAAGTGTAATTGGCAGAAGTGTTAGTAAGGTTTGCAGAACGCATAGCGCGACTATACGATAACCTTATGAAATTATTCTTGTTGATCAGTTTAGAAGCAGCAACCTGCCAAGAGTGATTCCATTTGTCTGGAATATTAGTCTTATCAGAACGGAAAGCCCCGATAAAGCGCCATCCATAGTTCTGATAGTCGAGTCGAAGGCTAGGAGCAATGTCTGTGATATTTGCATCACCGTCAAAATAACCCTTCTCATCATAATCCTCATACTTCACATTCTGATAATATACCTCAGGGCGTATAGATAAACCGAAAGCCAACTGAGCATCATAGCTTGCTTGAGCAGAGAACACCTTGCTCTTCTCCTTGAAACCCTTTACGCCCACAGCAAAGTTTTGTGGACCCTGAGAATAGTTGGCATTAATGTGAAGGTTGTGTACGTTAGCATCGAGATTGACATAAGCTGTCTTACTAGTACGATAGTTGAGAGAGAAGAAATCGTCACTGATAGGAGAGCAAGCAGCCAATGAATTCTGATATCCAGCCTGAAGGTCCACCTCTATATTATCTGAAGGTGTCAATGTCGAATAGAAGTTGAACGTTGTCTGTTTGCGACCTAGAGAGGCATTTGGGAACATGTCAGAAGCCTTGATGGATGGCTCAATGATGTCGTAATATTGAGTAGAGGTGATATCTGTGATAACATTTGTCTCCTCCTCTACATACTTGATATTGTTCAGCTCTTTAGGTGAAAACCAACCGCCGTTAGCAAGATTCTGAGCCTCTAAGCCATTTATGATGTATCGAAGCTTGCTATTAGGCATCACATATACCTTGTTGGTCTCTCTGTTGTTTTGCTGGATACCTAATGTAGCGCCAATGGCAAATTTACCATTGATAGATTTATTGATAGCCAAATTGCCATAAGCTGTGCCTAGAGAACCAAGAATGAAAGAACCCTTAATAGGATGCTCGGCATTATTTGGCTTTGATGTGATGATGTTTATTACACCTTGAACAGCATTTGTACCATAAAGAGCACTAGTTGCGCCTCTCACGACCTCAATACGCTCAACGTCGGCAAGAGATACTGGCAGCATGTCAAAGCAAACATTACCTATTGCGTAATTGTGACATACTCGTCCGTTTACCATAAGCAGAGTATTGGCATTTTCAGTGTAGAGAAGCATCTGATTGTCTGGAATATTATTCAGACCACGTATTATTACGTCGTAGTTGCCATTAGTCTTCTGTTGTACAATTACTCCTGGTATCAGTTTCAAAGCCTCTTCGATGGTGTTGGCGCCGAACTTCTCTATCTCTGCACGAGTGAGTGTCGTAGAAGATAGTGGGGAACGGAAAGCATCTTCCTCCTTCTTGCTCGCAGAAGCCACATTCTTATTCATGATCAACGCGAACAGTTCGTCAACCGAACTAACGCCTAAAGTCTCCACTGCAGCCATCAAATCTTCAAGAGGGAGATCCGATAATTCCTCTATGCTCATGGTCAAAATCTGCTCGCGTGTGAGTTTGCGATCTTGTGCATTAGCAGAGGCGGCGAGTATGGCTATCGCAAATATTAGTGATATAATCTTTTTCATATCAGAGTCTTATTTTGTTAGGGCTAAACGGAATCCATAGCAGCGAATGTTACTGCCGTATGCGCGGCAATCAATGCCTCGATAGTTAGAGAAACAGTAGTCAGAAAGAGACTCCCATCCACCGCCTTTGATAGAACGGAATAGCGATGGGGTTGTGCATACAGGATCCACACTATTTATGTCGCTCTTCTCTGCTTTGTAGAATGTAGTACTGAAGTAGTCAGCAGTCCATTCCCAAACATTTCCAGACATATCATACAACCCGAGCTCATTAGGCTCTTTTGTGCCGCCTTTTTCGAGGTGAGGCTTACCAAATTCAAAATTTGGATTACCATAAACGCATACAGCATCTGCATCATCAGAACCTGCCCAGAGGTGGTAACGAGTTCCGCCAGCCTGGTTGGTAATGATGGTTGCTTTGTGACCGCCATTTGCGGCATATTCCCATTCAGCTTCGGTAGGCAGTCTGTACTCCTTCCCAGTCATTTTGTTTAATTCGGTAAGGAACTCAACAATGTCAGGATAATCAATCCAGTAAGCAGGGAGGTCATCGTCAAGACCGTCACCCTCACTTGTGTCATTAGGGTTGTTATAGCGTTGATCTACGCAGAAACGGTTCATTGTTCCGTCTCCATTAGTGTCTTCATAAGGAGACCATTTTGCAACGACAAGATCTGTAGTACCCATAACGGCACGCCACAGAGCCTGAGTAACTTCGAGTTTGCCGATAAGGAAATCTTTGGTAATTGAGACTTCATGGACAGGACCTTCATTGCCTTGGGCATTCTCTCGGTAGTTTGGCTTAGAAGCATCTCTGCCTTGTGCTCCCATATAAAAAGTGCCATTCTGCACTGTGACAAAAGAGCAAACCAAATGATTGTCTACGTAAAGATTGCCATCTGCGTCAGCAGTAACTTTTTGTTGGTTAATGTGTTCATAAGTCTTACCTAAGACTTCGGTTGGGTTTGCATCTTCACCTTCGCAACTAGTGATAAGGGTTGATGCTAAAAATAATAGTGCTGTCAATAGCTTTTTAGTAAACATAACAATAAATATTCGTTATTTGCGGAAGCAAAATTAATTGTTTCTTTTCATAATATATGTAAATCGCCATGGGGTTAGAGTTATCAAATTATAAAAAAAATTAAATGGCTAATATATAACGATATGGCTATGATACTACAGAAATAGCAGATATAGTAGTTTGTTTTTTTTGATTGATTACGTAACTTTGTGTAACAAAACAAAGTATACAAATAAATGCAAGAGATTCAACGAGCGCTACAAGAGGTCGGCTCAACACTTCAAAAGGGAGTGGCGTTATTGGCTGTGTCAAAAACGCATCCAGCAGAGTATATTCAAGAGGCTTATGAAGCGGGTCAAAGAGACTTTGCTGAAAATAAGGTTCAAGAATTGCAGGCCAAAGTAGAGTTGCTGCCAAAGGATATTAGATGGCACTTTATAGGTCATTTGCAGACCAATAAAGTGAAGTATATAGTACCTTATATCCATTTAATTCATACTGTGGATAGCATGCGTCTTTTGCAGGCGATAAGCAAAGAGGTCATTAAATACAATACTGCAAACAATACCCAAAGGGTAGTGGACGTACTCCTTGAGGTTCATATAGCCCAAGAGGAGACAAAAACAGGATTAAGTATAGATGAACTCAATGATTTATTGCAAGAGTGGTCTTTGGCTCCTCTACAAGGTGTCCGAATCAGAGGTTTAATGACTATGGCTAGTAATACCGATGATATGGTGCAAGTGGAGCGCGAATTTGAGCAGATGAACCAACTTAAACAGCAGTTGAAGTCGAAGTACTTTGCTGATGATGAAGGATTCGATCAGCTCAGTATGGGAATGTCAGGCGGCAGCAGGATTTTCGGTGCAAGAGACTATTCTAAATAGAACGAAAACACTTCATTAAGATATTATAAGTGATTATGAGTAGATATACTACAATTGCGTATGGTGTTGCAGCAATAGCTGTAATGATGGCATCTTCTTGCTCATGCGATAGAAGTCGCTCAATGGCAGACTATGATAGCCAAATGGATTCCACTACTTCATCAGCCAGCGCTGAGATGGAAGCAGACATGGCTAAAAGTAAGACTATTCTTTATACACTTCCGGCCCCAGTGGAGATGGCGACTCTCATTAAGGAGAGTGGTTTGATGTATGATGATGAGTTATTGAATCCTCTTAGCAAGATGCCTTCATATACCAGTAACCTGAAAATGGCATTGAATCTAGGTGTCTATACAACCGATATGAGTGTAGCGTCGATGTTCAACCAGTCTCAGAAGACAATGGAGTATCTCAATACAATCAAACAGTTGACAGAGAAGCTGGGTATTGTACAAATTGTTGACGATGCTACTCTCGCTAAGTTTGAGAAAAAGGAGACGACAAAGGATGAGATATTGAATATCATCTCAGACGTTTATATGAATGCCAATCAGTATCTATCAGATAACAATCGCCGTAATGTGGCAGCAGAGGTGCTTGTAGGAGGCTGGATAGAGGGCTTCAATATAGCAGCATCTCTTGCGGAGAATAATAAATGGAAGAACGAGAAACTACGAGAGCGTATAATGGCTCAAAAACTAGCACTCAACACAGTTATTACCATTCTTGAGGATGAAAACAAAGATATGCAAGATGAAGATCTTAATTTCTTGCAATCTAAAGTCTCTGAGATTAAGATGATATTTGACGAGGTTCACTTTGAGTCTGAAGGTATGCCAATCGTAACGATCGATGAAGCAACGAAAACAGCTTTCATTAAGTCTCCGACTAAGAGCGTTATAGATCTTGATATTTTGAAGATGCTTTGCTCGAAAGTGCAGGAGATCAGAAATGAGATTGTGAAGTAGTCTATTTCGACTTGAATATAACATAGCAAGGCTGATTTTTTGTCGGTCTTGCTTTTTTTGCATATATATTCTTGCAGATTGATAAAAAATAGTATATTAGCGTTTCAAATATTAAAGATATCGTTTTATGCGCAAAGCACGATTGTTAACTGCAGTAGTAGTTTTATGCCTTGTAACCGCTATGTTCCTTGATTATACAGGGACTTTGCATACATATTTTAGTTGGTTGGCAAAGATTCAGTTCCTTCCAGCTGTATTGGCCATTAATGTGGGGGTAATTTTGGGATTAGTAGCATTGACGGCTGTCATGGGGCGTATTTATTGCTCTGTTATATGTCCTTTAGGCATATTCCAAGATGTTCTTGGGCGTGTATTCAAAGGTTTTGACAAGTCTAAAAAGCAGCACAAATACCGTTACTCTTATTCTCCAGCAAAAAACATACTGAGGTATATAATGCTGGCTGTTATGATTATCGCTATTATAGCTGGTTTCAGCGTTGTAGTGATGTTGTTGTCTCCATATAGTATGTATGGTAAGATTGTTGCCGGTATTGGAGCCTATATTATGAAAGGTATCTCGATGGGCTTGGAGTACATAGACGAACGTATTGGTACATACCTCATTTACCCAAATGATGTGACAATCAGTTTCTGGGTATTATCTATAGGAACCATTGCTTTGATTGCTTTGGCAATCCTGGCATCCAAGTATGGCAGAACATATTGCAACACCATCTGTCCGGTTGGTACAGTGTTGGGCGTCATCAGTAAGTATTCTCTTCTCAAGATACAGATAGATACAGAAAAGTGCAAAAACTGTGGTCTCTGTGAGAAAAGATGTAAAGCGTCTTGCTTGAATATCAAAAAACATCAGATAGACTATTCCCGTTGCGTTACCTGCTTTGATTGCCTCGATGAGTGTAAGCATGGTGCTATTAGCTACGCATGGCGTAAGGGTAAAGAAACGAAAAAAATAGATGAGAACAAGCGTGCTTTTGTAGCTACTGCGACAGCTATTCTTGGTGCTACAGCAGCAAAGGCACAACACAAGTTGGTTGATGGAGGTTTGACCATTGTTGAGGCAAAACGTGTACCTCCTCGAAAAATTGCTCCAGTTCCTGCTGGCTCAGAGTCGGTTTCAAATATGGAGAGCCACTGTACTGCATGTCAGCTTTGTATAACGGCATGTCCCAACAGAGTTTTGACACCAAGTACCGAACTTGATTCTTTCATGCAACCTCGAATGTCCTTCAATAATGGTCATTGCAGGGTAGGTTGTACAGCATGTTCTGACGTATGTCCGACTGGGGCTATCAAGAAGATTAAAAAAGAAGAGAAGACAGCTATAGCTGTTGGACTTGCCGTTTGGGTAAAGGAGAACTGTGTGGTGCTTACAAAGAATGACTCTTGTGGTAATTGCGCTAGACATTGTCCTGCCGGAGCTATATCTATGGTGCATACTCCAGACTCTGAAAAGAACGAGGTTCCGGTAATCAATGCTGAGAAATGTATCGGTTGTGGCGCTTGCGAGAATCTATGTCCTGCTCGTCCAATCAGTGCAATATATGTTGAGGGCTATGAGAATCACCATGTACGTTAACCACAAAAGAAGAGTATTATGAATAATAATAATATATCAAGACGTTCGTTTTTGAAAGGCATGGCAGCGGTAGGAGCTACTGTTGCTGCAGGTAAAATGCTATCTTCCTGCGCAGAACCTGCAAAAAGCGAGGGGACAAGTCCATACGACCCTACAGCAGAGGTGCCAACAGATAAAATGACATACAGAATTAACCCTAATACAGGTGATAAGGTATCTATTCTGGGCTATGGATGTATGCGTTGGCCTATGGTTAAGGACGAGAACGGCAAGGATAAAATTGACCAGAATAAAGTTAACCAGTTGGTTGATTATGCCTTGGAGCATGGTGTGAATTATTTCGATACATCTCCTGTGTACTGCCAAGGACAATCTGAGGAGGCTACAGGTATAGCTTTGTCCCGACACCCTCGTGACAAATACTTCATTGCCACAAAGATGTCCAATTTTGCCCCTGAGCAGCAGACATACGAAGGCAGTGTAAAGATATTCGAGAATTCTCTCAAATACCTTCGTACTGATTATATAGATTACCTTCTACTACACTCTGTCGGAGGCGGTGGAATGGGACCTTTCAATCAGCGATTTATTGATAACGGAGTATTGAATTACCTCCAAGAGCAGAGAAAGAAGGGTGTGATAAGGAATCTCGGGTTCTCTTTCCATGGTGACGTAGAGGTATTTGATTATCTTCTTTCAAAGCACGATGAGTGGCATTGGGATTTTGTGCAGATTCAGATGAATTATATGGACTGGAGGTATGCAAAAAAACAGAATCCTAGAAACGTGAACGCAGAGTATCTTTACGGTGAGCTAGAAAAGCGCGGTATTCCTGCAGTAATTATGGAGCCACTTCTTGGTGGTCGTCTTTCCAAAGTACATGATCATATCGCTAATACCTTCATGGAGAAGACACCTGGTAGAAGTATTGCTTCTTGGGCTTTCCGTTTTGCCGGGCATTATGACGGCGTATTGTCGGTCCTTAGTGGAATGACATATATGGAGCATCTGCAGGATAATATACGAACATTCTCTCCTATTGAGAAATTGTCTGACGACGAACTCGTATTCCTTGATAAGGTAGCACAACAGCTTATCTCCTATAAGACTATTCCTTGTAACGATTGTAAATATTGTATGCCATGTCCTTATGGTATTGATATACCTACGATACTGTTGCACTATAATAAGGCAATCAATGAAGGTTTTATCCCTGGAGATAAAGAGGAGTCAGAGTACAATGCTTTGCGCCGTAAGTATCTGATCAGCTATATGAGATCACTTGAGCCAGAGCGTAGAGCAGATCATTGCGTCAATTGTGGTATATGTATGCCTCATTGTCCTCAGAATATCAAGATACCAAAAGAACTTCAGAAAATTGACAAATTAGTAGACTCATTGATTTGATAATGATTAGGTGCGAAGTAGAACATATAACGCTAGACTTTAAGCAACCCGCTAGAACATCGCGTGGCGAGTACTTGTCGCACGATTCGTGGATGCTGAAAATCACTGATGAAGAGGGGAGAGTGGGCATTGGAGAAGCTGCTCCTCTGCCTGATCTTAGCAGTGATGCTAGTACAGACTATGACCTTCGTATTCGCGAATTTGCCGCAGATATTCAAAGAAGTAACGGTATTATAGACTACGACAAGTATCGTAATTGTCCATCTATGCTCTTTGCAGCAGAGTCTGCTCTGAGAATGCTTAAAGGCGAGGATTCTAGTCTGCCATATTCTAATCCTATTCAGATTAACGGTCTAATCTGGATGGGAGATCTTGAGACCATGAAGAAGAGGGTCGATGAGAAATTAGCTGCAAGATTCCGATGTATTAAAATAAAGGTAGGTGGTTTGGATATAGATAAGGAACTAGAACTTATCCGCTATCTTAGAAACAATCCTTACCATCCGGATTGGGGCAGAAAGGTGG
>JAKSLC010000101.1 GCA_024401415.1 Bacteroidales bacterium
ACCGCAATCCTCTGGAACACCGCCAGCTGCCTCGATACAAGCAGATACTGGGGTACCGATACGAACAAGGAAATTAGAAGGCTTAGCGAGAGGCTTACCGGTCACACAAACAATACGCTCGATAAGAGGCTTGTTCTTCTGTACTGCCTCGTACACAGCGAGAGCTGTACCAACATTTTGTACCACAGCGCCCACGTTGATTGGGAGTTTACCAGATGGAACCTGACGGTCCATACAAGCATCGATAAGCTGCTTCTCACCGCCCTGTGGATACTTCAACTTAAGAGGCTGTACTGTTACACCTGGATAATTCTTGGCGAGTTCAGTGAGCTTAGCAATAGCATCAGGCTTATTATTCTCGATACCGATATATGCCTTATCTATCTGGAGAGCCTTCATAAGAATCTTCACACCCATGAGGACCTCCTCAGGACGCTCGAGCATAGCGCGGTGGTCTGATGTCAAATAAGGCTCACACTCTACGCCATTGATAACAAGAGCCTCACATTTCTGACCATCAGGTACGGCGAGCTTAACGTGAGTAGGGAAAGTAGCACCGCCCATACCGACGAGGCCCATCTCAGATACCTTAGCGATAATCTCCTTAGGCTCAAGCTTGATGTCACGAACGATATCAGTAGAGCGGTCGATAGACTCTTCCCACTCATCACCTTCAACCGTGATGACGATAGCCATCTTCTTCATGCCATTGGCATCAACAAACTCCTCTATCTTCTTAACTGTACCTGAAACAGAAGAGTGAACATTAGCGGAAACGAAACCACCTGCCTTAGCGATGAGAGTACCCACCTTAACCTTAGCGCCGACCTCGACACATGGCTGAGCTGGGGCACCGATATGCTGAGCAAGAGGTATCTTCACCTCGGCTGGCACTGGCAAAACCTGAATAGGGCTTGCAGCAGAGAGTTTATTCTCCTCTGGGTGAATACCGCCTATTTTGAATGTCTTCAACATTGTGATTACAAATTACGGAATTGATACTATATATTACTCTGCCTTAGCTGCAGGAGCCTCAGCTGGTGCAGGTGCAGGTTTTGGCTTTGGAGGTGCAGGGAAAGTAGCCTGAATAGCGTGTGTAGGGCACTCATTGAGGCACAAACCGCAAGCCTTACACTTAGCAGGATCGATGTAAGCTACATTATTCTCGACAGAGATAGCCTCGAACTTACATACCTTAGCGCACTTACCGCAAGCGATACATGCATTCTTACAAGCCTTCATAGCTACAGGGCCCTTATCCTTGCTTACGCAATTAACCCAAACACGGCGGTTCTTGCCCTGTACGAGTCG
Organism: Bacteroidales bacterium; assembly: GCA_024401415.1. GTDB lineage: Bacteria > Bacteroidota > Bacteroidia > Bacteroidales > Marinilabiliaceae > W3P20-009. Next base: position 1,312 of record JAKSLC010000101.1, read on the forward strand.
ACCCTTAGGGCGAAGTTCTATAACATTCTTAGGACAAGCCTTAGCGCAAGCTCCACAAGCGACGCACTTCTCGTCATCAACTACGACGCCCTTATCAGGGTCAATAGAGATAGCATCAAACTTGCAAACCTTAACACAATCGCCATGACCAAGGCAACTGAAAGCGCAACCAGTCTCAGCTGAGAAATGAGAAGCAGCGATAGCACAAGATTGAGCGCCGTCATACTGAGCCAACTTGATACGAGTATTACAAGCTGCGCTACAACGAGCTACTGCGACCTTAGGTTCTGCAGAACCTGCCTCTTTACCTAAAATAGCAGCGATCTTAGCCATTACAGGTGCACCACCAACAGGGCAACCTATATTAGAAAGATCATCAGCCTTAGCGAGAGCCTCTGCCAAGCCGTGACAACCTGGGAAGCCGCAACCGCCGCAATTGGCGCCTGGCAACTCTGCCTCGACCTCAGCAATCTTAGGGTCTTCATAGACCTTAAACTTCTGAGATACGAAATAGAGGATTACTGCCAACGAACAACCTAGAACAGCGAGAACTGCGATAGTTATAAGTACAGAATTCATTATTGTATTATTTTGTTATTTTAAATACGATTTGACGACCCATCTGGTTGCGCAAGAGATACAACAAAAAGAAATAAGGCACTTGAATGCCTATTGCTGACAAACCTGCAACATTATCAGGAATATCGAGCGCTTTAGAAACTATCAGTACTGCAAGAATAAGGATTACTGGCACCACGTAGGCGAGCAGCACAGCCTTAATACCCCAACTCTTACTACCATACACATTAACAGTCTGACCGACTTCAACATGGTCATCTGGGCCGAGAACTACATCTATGATACGTCGGGATTCGTCAGATGCGTTACACATCATTTTGGCGTGACAAGCGCTACAAGCCGAGCGCACGAGTATCTCTACCTGTGCACTATTTCTTGACACACTACGTACAAGAGCCTGATGTTCAATTATGCCTTTATTCGCGCTCATAATTCGGTTTCAAAAGTATAACAACCAAATGAAACAAGATACAGTTTTGGTAATTTGAAATACTTTTAAATAAGACAGTAGACAAATTATCACACATAACAAACTATATATCAACGCATTACGAAAGACAATAAATAAAAAAAGACCCCCATTTTTCTTTCAAAAAGGGGGTCTTTTGCTATTTATAAAAGACTATATTACGGTCAAAATTGCAAGTATAGATAGCGTTTTGGGTGTTATTTTGTCATTTTGAAGTAGCAAATCAAATGTTAAACATACGTGCTTTGCGTAAAAATCAGAGACTCTTAAGCCATTTAATAGTCTCCTTAGGGTCCTTACTTCCGAAAACGAAACTACCTGCCACCAGCACATCGATACCCGCTTCGACTGCCGAAGGAGCAGTATTGGTATCAATACCGCCATCGACCTCGATAAGAGTATTAAGCCCCTGCTCCTTAATCATACTTTTAAGGCGTCGGGCCTTATTAAGAGTCTGAGGAATAAACTTCTGTCCACCGAATCCTGGGTTAACAGACATAAGCAGAACCATATCGACATCCTGGAGGATATCCTGGAGCACCTCGACAGGAGTAGCTGGATTAAGTGTAACAGCTGGCTTCATACCAGCCTGTCTGATTTCCTGAACGGTACGATGGAGATGCTTACAAGCCTCATAATGCACATTAAGTATATTGGCATTCAGGTCGCGGAAGAGACCGATATAACGTTCAGGCTGTTCGATCATGAGATGGACATCTAGAGGTTTTTGGCAATGTTTAGCCATAGCCTTAATTACAGGTGTACCGAAAGAGATATTCGGTACGAACATACCATCCATTACATCTACATGAGCGTAATCAGCCACTGACTCATTTAGCATGGAACAATCATCTGCCAAGTGACCAAAATCGGCAGACAAAAGAGAAGGAGATACTAGTGCCATTATATAAGAAATGCTTGATGCTGAATTAAACAAGTTCGCTTTTACCCTGGCGAATAATTTCACAATCGCCGTTAGTACAATCTACCACTGTAGAGCCCTCGGTGCCTCCGATACCGCCATCAATGACGATATCAGCGATATACGACAGATTCTCGTGAATGAGGGAAGGATCTGTCTGATACTCATCCCAAGGCACCTCATCGTCATCCAACTTTACGGAAGTAGAGAGAATAGGCCCGCCCAGTTCCTCTGCGATAGCGCGGATGATGTTATTATCAGGGACGCGGATACCCACAGTTTTCTTACTAGAGCGGAACAACTTAGGGATATTGCCCCCAGCGGGGAGGATAAAAGTGAATGCGCCAGGAAGATTACGCTTCATGACCTTGAAGATATCATTTGGGACAGGTTTAAGATAATCTGATGCCTGGCTGATAGAAGAGCAGATGATAGACAGATTAGTCTTACGGAGATTCACATCCTTGAACCTAATGATACGTTCCATAGCCTGTTGGTTATGGATATCGCAACCGATACCATATACGGTATCTGTAGGATAAACGACGATACCGCCCTCACGCAAGCAATTAACTACTTGCGCAATGCCTCGAGGGTCTGGATTATCAGGATGAATAGTAATTAGCACGTCATTCAATATTTACGACACAAAGGTACAAACAAAAGAACAACGTTATAGATATCAGTTACTTTTTTTCGTAAAGTTCGAGGAATTGTCCGAAAGCGTTATCCTTGTTAGCCTGAGCCATTGAGCGATTCTTGTTATTAAACTCCATCAACAACATATCGGAAATATGTACAAGAGAGTCGACCGCAGGCTGATTACGTCGTTGGCGAGCCTGACGCAATTCCTTATTAAGATTAGCGATACGCTGTTTAGTTTCCACGTTATAAGTATGCCACTTCTGTATAGAATCGTTCAAAGCAGTACCCTTGACTACAGAAGTTTCAGCCATAGTAGTTCGGATATGACCAGGCTCACGCATAAGAATCAGCTCCTCGATGAAAATCTTGATCATAGGACGCATACGAATGATATTCACCTCTGGCTTATCAGTCTTACCCCGGAACTCGAAGCGGCTATTATGAATAACGGCAGAGTCTACCCTATCATTAGTAGCATTAAAGAACGGAACGAGATAAACTGTCTCGCCCTCGAAGTTACCGCCACCATGCATTACGCCGTCAATGACATAGATTTTGTCGGAATCGTCGCATGAAGTAATTGAGCAACATGCAGTTAAGACTAGAAGCAACGAACTTGCTATTTTGAATAATGATTTCATTTACCTAATACACCCTATGCCGCGAATTTAACAATAAAACTCGGAAGAACCTCATAAAGATTAAAAAAGTAAAAAAAACAACGCAAATATTTGGTAGTATAAAAATAGTACGTACCTTTGCATCGTCAAACGACAAAGATGATACCGTAGCACAATGGATAATGCCTCTGGTTACGGCCCAGAAGATTGGGAGTTCGACCCTCTCCGGTATCACTAAAGAAGGACCTGATTCTGATGAATCGGGTCTTTTTTTGTTTTGTATGTGAGGTAGTCATGCACGCAAACGAAACACGACGACACTGAATAGCGAAACTAGCGGAAAGAGACAGACAACAGAAGTTGGGTATTAAAATCCTTTGATTCCGGGCGTCGAGACACACGACAACCTATATTAACGGGATAAGGGAGCTGAAGGAAATAAGACTCTGAGACAAGTTCCAAGCCATAAGAGCGTTGGACATACGACATTGACTTAGAGTTATCAAAAGAGAACAAACGTCCCCAAGCCCTGTCATAGAACACCTTTGCCACGACACGCTTAATATGTGCCACGGGGCCCAGCGACAAATCCGGATCCACAAGAGGCAAAGCATAAGAAGTATTAAGCAACGTATAAGACGACGACTCGACTCTATCACACCCTCTAGGAGACGGCAATATATTCCCATAGACAGACGACTTACGAAGAGACAGAGACCCATCTACCACGTAATACTTTTTAGACATATTATCCGTAGGCCTACGATACTGGTAGCCGAGAGACGATGCTATCTGATGAGTATGACCTATACCTGGCAGATAGACCGTAGCCATAGCTGCGGCGCAGCAGCCATAATCCTGATTACCCCACGGCATGTGCTTAAGCGCAGCTGAAAACGCCACGCCATAACGAGGGCCGACCTGCCTGACTGCATATCTGCGAACAACAGAAGCAGACAGATGATGAGCGAGGCTCAAAGAACCCTGAGAAGAATAGTCATCAATCAGGACATCATACAAAGGAGTAGCCACATTATTCTCCACCCTATACTTAATGCATCTGAGATCATAGCCCCCCTGATTAGAATATTCCATGCTAGTACCGACAGACACAGACCTACTCCATGCGCCATGAACAGAAGAGAGAGGAAAAGAGAAGCCAGCCGACACCTTATTAATATAATTACTTCCAGTCATTACACCCCTCCACAACATAGTATCCTGACACTCCACCCCATCAGGAGATACCCGTTCCTCGAAAAACGCTTTAATCACCCTATCAAGAGAGACGACCTCCTTTCTATTAGTCCACCTAAGCGACAAGAGAGGCAACCAAGCGGAATAATCGACATTAGCATAGAAACGTTCATCCGAATTGGGGTCGAGATTCATACCAACCTGAGTGACAAGAGTACCTATAAGATTCTGAGACATAACAGACGGTCCGGCAGATATCGAAAGATCAGACGCATTAATATTGACAGGAGCCCACGAATGGACAGAGAAAAGATGAGACAGATGTGAATAAGGAGAAGACGGCACATTACACTCTGCAGTACTGAAAGAGACCCCTTGAGTTTCCACGACAAAAGAAGAATCGCTCTGAACGGAATAATCCACCACAACCGGCTTATACCCATCCCTAGTGTAAGTAGAGAACAGTACCATCCCATCAGCATAAGAAGGGAAAGATGCCCCAACAGAAGGCAGTGCAGAGAGACTGGGAAGACTGCGGCTACACTCGGGGACCACTCGGCTTGCTCGCAAATTTTCATTTATGGAATAGACTCTATTTTCGCCAGAGGCATCAGAAGAGTAGAGCAAAGAACCAGAAGGTCCAGCAGAGAGATTACGGATATTATGATACTCAGGTACGGTAGAGACGACAGAATCAGTCGTCAAATCATGCTTCACGATACACTTACCATCATCCGACAACAAAATATACGCCAATACATTGTGAGGCAGAAGAACAGGAGACTGAGGCTCGTACGGGACAGGGAAAGAGATACGTCTAGACACTGAGCCCTGAAAATCCATAATAACTATATCGCGATGACCATCACGCTGCTGCTCGACAGCCACGACAGAATTACCATCAGGCGAGACAGACGGCGACATTAAATGACAATACCAATCGCGCTCGATAGAAAAAACCTTACCGCCATCCAACGTACACCACTTGAGGATACTCTTAGAGGCATTATCCCAACGCGGATGAGCCTTACGTTCACTCCATATCAGCGTATCGCCATGCAGGAAGAAACGATCTTCGCTTCTTGGAGACGGATAAAGAACGACCTTCTCCTTACCATTACCATCGACCTTAACAAAAGCTGGAATATCAGACATTCCCGTACGATACGCTACAATATCACCTTCAGAAGACAACTGAGGATAAAGATAAGAGACGAAAGGAGACGACCTACGAGAAGGAGCGACAGAATCAGGCACACCATACTTATCCCTAAACTTAGCATACCAATAAGAGACAGCCTCCTTATAGAACGCATTCTTACGAAAACCCGTAAGACCCCTCAACTTACGACTAAACGGAGAGACAGACAAAGGAGTACGACCACACTCATGCAAGACCTGCTGCCACAGATCAGCAGAATCAGGATTACTACACACCATTCTGCCATAAGAGACCAAGAGCAGCCCCATGTGATAGAAATCGGGATAGAAGCTACGATACGAGCCGAAGAAAGACTGCTCATACGAAGGCATTTCATTATTTAAGGCAATAGCCACATCCTGCTGGAACCAATCGGCATTATTTGGGCGTCCGCCCCTTGTATTAGTATACTCATACCAAACGGCATCACCCTCCAGCAGCCACTTAGGCACGAAAAGGCCCAAAACGAGCCCTGTTGCCTGCTGTCCGAAGATACGATTCAAGAAAGCGGTCTGCCCATTTTCCACGAGAGACATCTGCCAAGCGTGACGACCCTCATGAACAGCCAGATGACGAAGCCAAGGCACGCAGTCGGACTCTGTATCAGCATAAGAATACAACTCCATACGTCGAGGAGCCCAAGAGACCACACCATTGCTATATGCGTGAGCGCTATGAAACAAGACAGGGAAAGGTCGACGATTCCACAAACGACCATTAGAGACATGCAGAAAATCATTCGGGATGAGAGGGAAAATGTACTTAGCCTGCTGTTCCACCAGAGAGTCATACACCAGGGAAATACCACCGAACTGCATCTGGCGCCAACGGCGATGCCAAGGATCGGCACCCGTAGTATAATACTGAGCAAAAGAAAAAGCTACTGAGAATACGCAAAAGGACAATATTATCAGAAGAAGCCTTTTCATTTATTCAGACTCATCATCCTGATGCTTGTTGGCACTATACTTACCAGTGAGATTATTCCACAAATCCACAAAAGGAGCGATGACCGGAGAAAAAAACAGAGGCAGATAATCCATTATGGCAACCTCCTCATCAGGCTTACCGAACACTGTTTCACCCTCCTTAAGACGACCCATCAAAGAATTAGCGAATCTACTACCCTGAGCGAATGACCTAACAGTAGCAGGCATATACTTCTTAAAGAAACGAGAATACGCCTCTACATTAAACAAATCGGAATCTGTAGCAGACTTATAAGTGAGGAAAATACCTATGACGAACAAAATAGACGTTGACATCCACATACCATTAGGAACAGGCCATACGCTCTCGCGTGCCATTTTAGCTCCGAAAGTATCGATGACATAATAGAAAATGAAGAAAATGACAGAGATGACGAGAGGCAACCCCAATCCACCCTTACGGATAATAGCCCCCAGAGGAGCTCCGATAAAGAAAAAGAGCAAGCAAGCGATAGGCATAGTAAACTTACGATGCTCCTCCATCTGGTGTCTATTCAACTTGATACGTTCAGACGACAATAGTCGATTATGCTCTTCCACAGCATGCAACTGAGACTTAGCGTTACGCAGAGCTGTCTCGAGAGCCATTTTACGCTGAGCTGGTGTAACAGAAAGAGCGAGGGAATCGACGCTTGGGATAGATAGAGCCGAATCGATAGCGAAAGCATACTTGATATCGCTATTATAATAAGATCTGGCGCGACGGGCATTGGAAGTAAGAGCAGAGATACGAACGATATTCGTCAAAGAATCTCTCAAAAGTTTAAGAGAATCGACATCAGATATAAGTTGACCGAGATCCTTCATACGGTCGTTAGTACTCAAGAAATCGTTATTCTGCAAAGAGAAACCGCCGAGGCCATCTACAGCTACCAAAACCCTTTGTTTCTGGAACTGATCATGGCGATACATCTGACGGTCGCGTTCAGACAGACGAGAAGTACCGAGAGCCACCTTCTCATCATAAGTGACTCCGCTATACAAAGTAAGAGCGACTACGCCGAGAGACTGGAGGACATCCATACGACCGGAATCAGCCATAGTAGCATTCATATTATGATTAACGCCATCTCGATGATCATGAATGATAAGGCCATACATCATACCCGAATCGGGATCCTTGCTATCGATTTTGACGCGGAAATTATCACCTATTTCGGAAAAAGCCTTAGGCTTAATATCGATTTCGGGACGAGACTGGCGAACAGAATACAAAATAGTATAGAACTTAAGATTGGCCACTGGCAGCATATTGTTATTAAACCAGAAAGCCACTCCACAGATTACGATAGTAACCAAAACGAGAGGGCGCATGATACGCCACAAAGATATACCCGAAGCCTTAAGAGCTGTAAGTTCATAATTCTCACCGAGATTACCGAACGTCATAAGAGCGGCGAGCAATATAGCCAAAGGGAGAGCCATAGGGACGGTCTGGAGGGCTACATAGAAAAGGAGTTGCAAAAGGACCGAGATATCCAAACCCTTACCGACGATATCATCAGAATAGCGCCACAGGCCCTGCATAACGAGGATAAAGACGCAAATAAAGAACGTCATCAATAGAGGTCCGACATAGGAACGGAGTATGAAGAGTTCGATTTTTTTCATTCGTAAATATTTATCAATGCAAAAGTATGAAAAAAGCGCAGGGATTCAACTCATTCGCCTGATTTATTCGATGAAAAGGAGTAGAAAGAGGGAGAATAGAGTAGTAGATGGAGAAAAAAGTCGGGGTGAGGCGACTCGAACGCCCGACTCCTACGTCCCGAACGTAGTGCGCTACCAACTGCGCTACACCCCGAAGAATGGCTATAGAAAAGAAAAAGCCTGCAACGAAAGTTACAGGCGATTCATTTGTTTCTGTCGGGGTACCAGGATTCGAACCTGGGACCCCCTGCTCCCAAAGCAGGTGCGCTA
>JAKSLC010000102.1 GCA_024401415.1 Bacteroidales bacterium
ATGACCCGTTGCAACGAAATCTGCGCCTAACTTAAGCGCTTCTCTAAGGAATACGTCAAATTTAATCTCTCTGTTACAGAGCACATCAGGGTTCGGCGTACGCCCCTTCGAATACTCATCAAACATATAGTCGACTACTCGAGCGCGGTACTCGGTAGAAAGGTCTACCATATGAAATGGGATACCTAACTTACGAGCGACTGCCTCTGCGTCGAACTTATCATCCAACCAGGGGCAGTCGCCTTTAAGAACGCCAGTAGTATCTGTCCAATTACGCATGAACAAGGCCTCAACTTCATGACCCTGCTGCATTAAGACATAGGCAGCTACACTGGAATCAACGCCGCCGGACATACCTATTACTACTTTTGCCATAATCTGATCGGATTTACAGATGACAAAGATAGTGGTTTTTCCGGACGAGACGTGTTATTTATTCCACAATTGAACTATCTCATCGATAGATATACCTAGCATACGCATCTCCTCAAATACTTCAGGGAGTACATCGTTAACGAATGCCGACTTGCGTATATCCATGATAATCTTCTCAGCGTCTGCAGAAACATAAAATCCCATACCACGCTTATTGTATATGATATTGTTGTTCTGCAGGTAGTCGAATGATCGAACTACTGTGTTGGTATTAACCTCTAGATTCGCAGCATATTCACGCACACTAGGTATTCGCTCGTCGACCTTATATGTATGTGTAAGGATCTCATCGCAAATGCGCGAAGCTATCTGCATATATATTGGTTTGTTATCTTTAAATTCCATACTCATTAAAAATTTGGTTAAACAAAGAGATTTGTGTGTGGCATTACAAAAAAGGAAACAACAAACTAGTAACCTGTTTTGATGATAGTTTTTCTTCTAAACAAGACATATGATATAGCCATAATTATCACACTCAAAACGACATACAATACGATCAAATCTTCAGTCACAAACGAAAAGACGAAATCATGTACATCTTGAGTAGTAGGATGAGCAATTTTCATAGATTCCGCCCTTGCTAAAAGTGATTTTTGATCATAGAACATAGGTGTCATAACCCACGAAATAATGGTATAAGCTATGAAAGTTTTTATTATGGCATATTTGCTAAACACAAGACTTCCTAACATCATAACGGTCAACTGAAAGAAAAAACTTGAAGTTGTTACCGACAATAACCGATAAAATAGTTCCACCGCATACACATCAGTAACGTCATTCGCGTTGAAAAATGACAATGCAGAAATAACATTCAATGGATAAATGAAATTAACCAAATACAGTACGATGTATGCCATACAAGCCGAAAGCAAGACAATCAACCATGGTACAATGATTTGATTAATAAAACGAACGAAAAACTTTTCTGTAACTGACACTGGGAATGACAGAAACAATATAGAAGTCTGTTTCTTTCTGAATGCTATACCGAAGTGACTAGCAAGGTACATCGTTCCGAAAATAACGAACAATATCAGCAAAGGACAAGTAACTGCCAATAAAACTCCAGATATTGCACCTCCTATCTGAGCACATACCGCCTGGACAATAAGTGTAAAAAACACTACAGAAGCCAATACTATCTTCTCCTTCAAGAAGAAATTGAAATCGTATATTAAGTAATTAAAGAATCTCATAACTAAAAATGTTTTGTGATTATGACAAACAATAACTGAGCTGTCTGTTAGCAAAATTGCGATATGATCCATACATCAACCATACGAGGTTCACGGAGCAAACAACACAATTGCAGACTATGGCACATGAAACATTGCGACTAACTACAAGTTCTATCATATAATTATATACGAAGAGCTCCATAGCCATGAAGATTATCATCGCTGCGAAACCGAAAATAGACCTAAAACGAGGGTTGATATTTACATTTCTCGAAGCAAATGACATCATAGCAAAAGATGATGCGGCATAAACAATACCACTCGACATTATTATCCCTTTATATATATCAGCAACTTCCATTACTCCCCCATCAACCTCAACATTCATAGCAAAATCATATTCTTTTTTCAAGATGATAAATATCACGAATACAACTAAACCAAATAGAAATGATGATACAACTCGAAGGAATGATTTTATACCGCCGAAAGTAGAACTGAAATATATTACGAGAGCTATTGTTGCCCAACCGAACAGAAGTGATGTCCCTATTGCCTGATCAACTCCCATGTAGTAATCCCAAAACGACTCCCCGTCTCCTCTACCATAAATACTCATAAACCAATCGCCCTCAAAACGCGGACAAAAAAGTACACGACAAAATTCTACAACCAAGAAGAAGAGTCGTTGAGCCATCGGGAAGATGAACACAAAGAACAAAAGTCTAGCTACATATTTCTCTAGCATTGAAGCTGGCTTTTGAACAAGATTGATATACTTACCCTTACTAGGAATATCCCAAAATGCCAAACAAATGGTGAGGACGATAACAAATAGTGTGAATACGTTAAACGTAGACTTAATATGTATTATCTCCTCAGGCACTGTTGAAAACTGAGAAAAAAACACTGCCATTAAAACCATAGCCGCAAAGGAACCGACTAAAGTTGACAAATAAATGGCTTTATTCTCGGTAACATCAGCCTTTATGAAGAGCAAGAAACGATTAAAAGAAAAACCCATAATTGTAATCGTTAAAATTATTACTCACCCTTGGGGCTTACTTATTTCTAAACAAAGAACGAATAGTATCCTTATGTGCCAATGCTGCATTAAAGAGCATTTCTACATTTATTTCTCCTGGCTCCTCATCATCTCTCTTTATTGTTACTGCCTGACATCCGATAGCTGAAGGCTGTGTAAAGAGAGCATCTTTAGGAGTTTGAGACATAGGATAATTAGCAAAAGAGAGTTTATCTGTCACATCAGCAACACGACAATCAAGAAGAACCTCACTTTGGTCAAGCATGATCAAATGATCAAGCATAGACTCTATATCGCGGATCTGGTGTGTTGAGATAAGAATAGTCTGAGAATCAGTCATCGATTGTGCAACCGCCTTACGGAACTGACTCTTACTAGGAATATCAAGACCATTAGTAGGCTCATCCATTATCAAAAGATCAACATTTGTAGCAAGAGCGAAAGAGAGATAAACCTTCTTCTTCTGACCCATAGAAAGAGTCTGAAGATTAACATTCATCACCTTCATATCAAATGCCTCGAGAGAACGACGAAGCTTATCCGGATCAAACTTAGGATAGAAAGGAGCGTTAATTTTCATATACTGAGCAAGTGTCATACTTGGAAGTTCAAACTCTTCAGGAACTATAAACATATTTCCAAGAGTCGATGGAAGACGTTTTGCAACATTGATGTCATTAAAGCAGACCTCACCTGAGTTAGGGAAAAGCAAACCTGACATTAGATAAAGGAGAGTCGACTTACCTGCACCATTAAGGCCAAGCAAACCACATATACTTCCCTCTGGAACACTGAGAGAAAGGTTCTCAAACAATGGCTTCTTGCCATATGAGAATGTCAAATTGTTTACGGTCAACATAATATCTCAACTTTAAGTTTTACAAATATAACACTACCCGCTAGCAGTGTATTAGCTAAGTAGTACACTGCAAAAGTAAATACATTTTTTATTCTAACAAACAAAAACGTAAAAAAAATGCTCTAAGCACTTAAAAAAGTACTTAGAGCATTGTTTTTTGACGGATAAGTCTGTCGTATTATCCTCTCTTCTCCTTGATACGAGCCTTCTTACCTGTGAGGCTACGGAGATAGAATAGACGTGAACGACGAACCTTACCGAGACGGTTCACCTCTACCTTTTCGATGAATGGAGAGTTCATTGGGAAGATACGCTCTACACCAACGTTACCAGACATCTTACGAACAGTGAAGCGCTTGTTTGCACCCTCACCCTTGATTTGGATAACTACGCCCTTGAAAATCTGGATACGCTCCTTGTTACCCTCAACGATTTTGTAAGCTACGCTTACTGTATCGCCTGACTTAAATGCTGGGATCTCTTTGCCTGTTGCAAATGCAGCCTCAGCTACCTTAATCAAATCCATTTTAGATTCAATAATTAAATGTTTAACTTATCACGCAGTATTCACCGACCCCTACGTTCGGCCAGAGACTACGCAATTCGGGTGCAAAAGTACAAGTTTATTTACAAACAACAAAACCCGACGCAAAAATATATGCATCGGGTCATGTTAAAAAAGTTTATAAATTCCCTCTTCGTCTGTTATCCAAGAGGGGAATCAGCATCAGAACGGAATAATCTGTCCGACGACAACATTAATCAGACCTAGAATAGCTCCTAAAGCAGCACCGACATACTCGATAAAGTTAAGATGCTTGCGCATAACCTCTAAAACTATCTCTTCCAGGCGCATCACATCCATATTCTCCACTTCGTTGCGTACCATACTACTGATATCCAGATTATTAAGCATACGAGGAAGTTGCTCACTAACGATTTTACGATATACTTCCACCATGCCGTCTATAAGATTCTCGACCTGAGACTTATACTTATCAATAATATCAGCCATCTTCATATCCAGGAAACGATGACCTTGTTCGGTTGCAAGAGACATAACCAATGGCGTACCCTGTTGAGAAAGAAACTGAGACACACTAGACTCCAAAGTACCTTGAAACAAAGGAATAGCCATTGAGATAAGAGGGTTGTCTATCTTCTCTTTAACCTGCTCAACAATCTTTGTGGTCAAAGTTTTAGCCATCTCTGGATCAGACAACTTAGCAGAGACTACTCCAGTGAGATCGTCTTTAAGGAAAGCACCCACCTCAGTCAGTGCATGCTGACCGAAGATACTTTGAATAAACTCACCAAGAGTAGGATTCTTCTGATAAAGACGCTTCACATGTGTATTTATGAAACCCTCTATCTTTGTAACCATCTCCTCGCTAAGAAGACGCTTTCCCAAAGTATCTGGCGTCAAGAGCTTATGAGCCACAATATTAGCCATACCTTGAGCTAGCTCTACCCTATTGCGTGGGATTACACCTGGAGTACCTGGAATTCGTTTACCAAATATATACTTTGCCGTTAAAGGACGGAAGAGCATCTTGATAGCGACATGATTGGTAATCCAACCGATAAATGCGCCTACCAATACTGCAACGATTACACTTACTGCAAACATAAAGTTGTATATCTATTGTATATAAAATTCTAAATACGCTCTAGACTCGGCCTGCACCCTAAGAGCACCCATAGAGCACCCTTAGAATACCCAAACCAAAAATCGTTGCAAAAGTATATATTTTAGTCCAATTAGCCAAATTCCTATTAATTCCTGAAAATCAGTTTGCTGCCATCTACTGCAACAGTCATCTTCTTGTCCTTGTCGATGTCTCCTGCCAGAATATGCTTTGAGAGATCATTTAGAACATACGTCTGCAAAGCCCTCTTGACCGGACGTGCTCCATACATAGCATCAAAACCTGCATCAGCCAACCAATCAATAGCCTCTGGTGTAATATCAAGGTCTATGCCATTAGCCACCAGCATACGCTTCACTGTATCGAACTGAAGAGCAACGATTTCACGAATCTTATCCTTCCCAAGAGGCGTAAACGTCACAACCTCATCGAGACGATTAAGTAATTCTGGTCGAATAGTCTGACGAAGCAAAGACATAACATTATTACGACATGTCTCAATAAGTTCTGGAGTTATGACATTACCAGTTTTTTCAAACTCCTCCTGAATAAGATGGGAACCGAGATTTGACGTCATGATAATAATCGTATTCTTGAAGTCTACCGTACGCCCCTTATTATCTGTCAACCTGCCATCATCAAGTACCTGAAGAAGTATATTGAAGACATCAGGATGAGCCTTTTCTATCTCATCTAGCAAAACTACAGAATATGGCTTACGACGAACTGCCTCAGTGAGCTGACCACCCTCATCATAACCTACATAACCCGGAGGCGCTCCAATAAGACGCGATACGCTATGCTTTTCTTGATACTCACTCATATCAATACGAGTCATCTGTTGCTCATCGTCAAACAAGAACTCTGCCAAAGCCTTCGCCAACTCTGTTTTACCCACGCCCGTAGTTCCGATAAAAATGAATGAACCGATAGGGCGACGAGCATCTTGCAAGCCAGCACGAGAACGACGCACAGCATCAGCTACAGCTCGAATAGCCTCATCCTGACCAACTACTCTCTTATGCAGTTCCTCCTCGAGATGCAGCAATTTGCTGCGTTCACTCTCCAACATCTTATTGACAGGAATACCCGTCCAACGGCTTACGATTTCTGCAATATCATCAGAATCAATCTCCTCCTTGATAATAGCACCGTCAGATTGAGCATCTTTTAGTTGAGCATTAAGTGCCTCTATATGCTTCTGAGCCTCAACCAAACGACCATAACGAATCTCGGCAACACGCTGATAATTACCCTCTCGTTCTGCTGAATCAGCCTCAAACTTAAGGTTTTCGATATTGGCTTTCTCTTGCTGAATTCCCTCTACAATATTCTTTTGAACATTCCACTTAGCGCGCAGAGTCTGATTCTCTTCCTTCAACGCCGCAATGGACTTATCCAACTCGGCCATTTTAGACTTATCCCCTTCTCGACGAATAGCTTCACGCTCGATTTCGAGTTGCTTGAGACGACGGTCTAGATCATCTATCTCTTCTGGTACTGAATTCATCTCCATACGCAGGTGAGCAGCTGCCTCATCCACCAGATCAATAGCTTTATCAGGCAAGAAACGCTGAGAGATATAACGATGCGACAAAGTTACTGCTGCAATAATTGCCTCGTCTTTAATACGCACTTTGTGATGAGTCTCGTATTTCTCCTTTATACCACGAAGAATAGAAATAGCATCATCCACAGAAGGTTCATCAACCATTACAGTCTGGAATCGACGCTCAAGAGCCTTATCTTTCTCGAAATATTTTTGGTATTCATCAAGAGTAGTGGCGCCTATAGCTCGCAAGTCACCACGGGCAAGAGCTGGTTTAAGTATATTAGCAGCATCCATAGCTCCGGATGTCTGACCTGCCCCCACAAGTGTATGAATCTCATCGATAAAAAGAACTACCTTACCATCTGAAGACACGACCTCTTTTACTACTCCCTTAAGACGCTCCTCAAATTCGCCTTGATATTTAGCTCCCGCGATAAGAGCACCCATATCAAGCGAGTATATCTGCTTATCTTTGAGATTTTCTGGAACATCACCACGAATAATACGATGTGCCAATCCCTCTGCTATTGCTGTTTTTCCCACACCCGGTTCACCTATGAGTATAGGATTATTCTTTGTTCTACGACTAAGGATCTGGAGCACACGTCTTATTTCATCGTCACGACCGATTACCGGATCGAGCTTTCCGGACTTAGCACGCTCATTGAGATTAATTGCAAACCTCGAAATGAACGATCCATTGTTGTTGTTATTTTCCATCATTTTGTCCTCCATTGTTTGTTTGACCAAAGATGTCCAATAAACGTACCAAACCGCATTTTGTGTCAAAATGACAGCAAAAATGCGGTTTTATCTCTCATTAAATGCCATTATGACATTATCTCACCACCTTACCACCTGCAATAAATGTATTGACGTAATACTCCGTAGCCAAATCAGAGACCACTACACCTTTGGAGGATGAAGCATGAACAAACTTACCATCCTTCAGGTAAACTCCCACATGGTTAGGTACAGTAGATTTTTTCCCATCAGTACGAAAAAACACCAAATCGCCCTCTTTCAGACTCTTTTTATCAGTCTTCTTACAATTTGTCGTAAGCATATCCTTGGACTGACGTGCTAATGTCTTACCATATACCTCCTTATACAAGGTATATGTAAAGCCAGAGCAATCTACACCACCTCTTGACAACCCACCATACTTATAAGGCGTTCCTATCCAGGAAGCTGCAGTGAGATACAGTTTCTGATTATCAGAAGATGTTACTTTTACCCCAAGCTTTTTAGAAGCCGTAGCTGCATCCATCTTCCCTACAGATGGCTTATTAGTATCTGTAGGCTTTGTCGTATTTGCAGTTTTACTTGAAGAAGATCTAGAACCACTCAACTGAGCTGCAGAGACAGTCTTTGTTTTACTTGCCGACTGCTTACTGGAACTACATGCCGAAGAAAACAATACACAGAAGGCAGATATTATATAGAATAGACGCTTCATACTCAACAACAGTTACTATAAGATATTCAATTTATTTAAATCAGACATAACGAATACCTATAAGTATAGCATCATCCGTCTGCTCATATATGTCACCATCCTTACGACGCCAACGTGCAATCGAATCTTCCACCATAGTCTTTTGTTCATCAAAAGACAACTGGCATACATCAGACAGCAACCCCAAGAAACGCTTCATAGTATACTTATGGACATTGCCTCTCTCGTCATAACCGAACTGATCTGTCAAACCATCAGAGAATAGGTAGATCATATCATTAGGTTGCAACGCTATCTCATGGTTAGTAAAATGATCAACCTCTTTAATATGAGATCCGATAGGCATTCGATCTGCATCGACCTTATTCACATTTCCTTCTCGTATTAGCACCAATGGCCTGAAGGCGCCGGCATATTGCATAGTCCCTCTCTTAGTATCTATCACAACCAGAGCCATATCCATACCATCTCTGTTATCATCATCCATACCATTCTGACGTAAAGAACTCTTCACTACCGACCTAAGTTCATCGAGAATCTGAGATGCTGACATAGAAGATACATTTGTTCTACCCACAATACTGTTAAGGGTAGATATACCCAGAATACTGAGAAATGCTCCTGGCACACCATGTCCAGTACAGTCAGCTACAGCCAGCATCTTTATATCTCCTGACTGAGCTGCCCAATAAAAATCTCCAGAAACAGTCATCAACGGATGATAGACAAGCAAAGAGTCGCCAAAAATCTGATTCATCATCTCTTGCGATGGCATAGCTGCCCGTTGAATGAGACTAGCATAATTTATACTGTCGTTAATTTCATGATTAGCTTTTGTAATAATCTCGTTCTGTGATTCAAGCTGCTGATTCTGAAGCTCAATACGAGTTTTATGCTGTTCGAGATATTCATTTTGCGCCAATATCTCCTCTTTCTGCTCCTCAAGCACACCATTCTTTACATCCAGCTCATGATTTATCTTCTTCTGCTTCCTAATGTTCCGCATCTGTTGCACAGCAAGCGTAGCTATCAAAAACAGAACAACAGCGATAGCTATACTAACTATGGTCATCCGTTTATTCTCCTCCTCCATCCTTACTTCATTCTGCTTAACCTCAATCTCCCTCTGACGCATGAGCTCATCAAATTCAACTTGAACAGTCTGCTGAGCCGACTTTACAGCAAAATCTTCATTTAGCGACTCTGCATACCAATACGAAAACATATCCATATCATGCAAAGCCTGTTTGAAATCATTCTTTCTTTCACTCATAATGCGGCTTCGCATATACAAAGAAGGCAAAAGATTCTTGTACTCCTCTGGATTCTCATCAAGAATAGACTTGATTGAATCAATAAGGAACTTAGACCTTGCAAAATTTCCTTTAGCAGTTTGATAAGCAATATCTACCATATCGACATGCATCTTATCTCCCGCAGACCCAAATCTATCAATAATAGCATAAGCCTCTTCAAGGGCCATCTGGCAACTATCAAGCAGTTCTTGTTTTCTAACACCAGATGACTTCGTATCGACCAAAGAAACCATTGCACCAGTCATACCAGTAGCAGCCTTCATCCATGAAGAAGGGATCTGATTATCCTTGGCAATATTATACGCCTCAACCAATGCCGACTTAGCTTTATACAGGTAATCCTGGCCTTTG
>JAKSLC010000103.1 GCA_024401415.1 Bacteroidales bacterium
TCATGACATATGCTAATTATTAGTTAGAAATAAGAATTTAATCCCCACTTCTGAATCCCTAATTCATTAACGCAGAAAGAGCCACCCGAAGAACCAACAACAGTAGCTGAGATTGAAATAACAGGCAATAAAATAATAATCAACGCAATACTTCTTCGCAAATAACGAAGAAAATCATTATTCAATGTCATATAACGCATAGATAATTATGTATTAAAATTCAGAGAGAGAGCCTTCAAATAAAGAGTACACAAAAATAATGCACATAACTATAAATACAAATACCTACAATGATTTATAACAAAATATTGAGCGTCTGCTAAACATTTTTTGAATTGGGGCGAAAATCCTTTCTCCCCCTTCCCACCATAGGACCTCAGCAAGTCCCGTCTCTCAACCCCATCTACTACAGTTACCTCCTTTGGGGGATATACAGAATATTGGCAGAAAAAGTATCAGACCTATAACTGAAAATACTAGTCCACCTATTATACCCATAGCTAAAGGGTACCAGAATGATTCGTGTATGGTTCCTATGATAAATGGTACGAATCCCAGTGTCGTAGACACTATTGTCAACATTATTGCCACAATTTTAGCATTGTAAGCTCTTAAATAGTTCCTCAGTTGCGAAGCATTCCTTTTTTTTGTCAATTGCCTTTTGTATTCGTTCACTATGTATATGGCGGCATTTATTGTTATGCCACATAGTAGTATCATGGCGGCTACACCTCCTATGTCGAATTGTACATCTAATGCGTAATACGTTAGAAATGCCCCGATAAATGATATTGGTAATAAGGACAGCACTACGAATGAATATCGTAATGAGTTGAATAGTATAGATGTTATGAAAAGTATTACTACAATCACAAACAATACTAGCCAAATGAAGTTTTCTGTCTCTTCCTCACGGCTCCCGTTGCTCATGTCATCTATTATTTCGTACCCCTGTGGCATTTTATGGGTATACTCATTTATCACTTTTTTGTGGTATTTTTTCCCTCCTTTTGCAGATCCATTATACTCATATTGCAAGCACAGAACATATTGTTGATTCTCTTTTTTTATGGCTTGTGGTGTCTGTCTCTTTTCTATATGGCAGAGTTCTTTTATCCTGAAGGGTTTGTCATTGAACCATATCAGCATATTTTCCAAATTCCAGATATCATACTCCATAGCTTGTCTGGATGATAGTTTTATCTGTTCCATGGCTTTGCCAGACCATACTGTACCACATGCATAGTCTTTCACAAATAGTGGAGACATTGCGTAGTAGAGCTCATCCAGACTAATGCCATTCTTCGCCATCGACTCTTTGTCAGGTGCTAGTACATATTCGGAATAGTCATCCTTGTACCACGAGTAAGCTGCCTTGACCTCCACATTATTTATTCGAATGTGCTCTTTCAATTTATTGGATACCGAGTCGGCCAATACCAGAAGATCTGCATAGTTATATCCTTTCAGCTTCAGTCGGTAGCTTCCTGAACTGTCTCTGACATCATTTGAAAAACCAGGATCTCTCAGACCATAAACGCTCCAACTGCCACCTCCTAATTGTATAGCTTGGGATACTATAGCCGATTTTAACGTATATGGAAACCCTGTGTGTTCATGTTCTCTCTTGAATCTTATTTCTATATTGGCAGTTCGTGGGCCATTTATATGTGTGTCAAATTGTTTTATCTCTTTATACTGGCTCAAAAAGGCTTCCATCTTTCGCACCCTGTTGTCCATTGTCTCTAGCGTTGTACCATATGGCATATTGGCTTCAATGCTCAGTACAACCTCATCGTCATAATTGAGATATCCATATGTCGAAACTTTTTCCACAAATAGTCTCAGTACTCCGCCTAGGGCTACATCCACTATCGGCTTTATTTCTTCTTGGTACACTTCACTTCCGATTGTACTGTTATACCAGTTTGCAATAGTCCCATCCCCTTCCAAACTCTTAGGTATCATGAAAACTGGGAATCCGAATATCATTATGATAGCTGCCACAAACCACCACCTCTTTCTGATTGCAAACAAAATATATTTGCCGTATGCATTTCTGAGTTTTACTCGTACTCTATATCGAGCGTTTGTTATGGCTCTATTGTGCCTATTCTCTACTGATACGAAATTCAGAATTGCAGGTACCACTACCATAGCTATAGCTACTGATACCAATAGGTTGGTAGCCAATACTACAACAAAGAACCACAGATTCTGCTGTGTCACAGGGTCAAAGAAGAATATTACTGACAAGGCACCGATTGTCGTCAGTGTCGCTGCCAGAATAGGTATTATCACTTGTACATTTTTCTCTCTATTCCAATGTTCGATTACCACTATGACATTGTCTATTATCATATTCAGTGATATGGTAATAGCCGCCAGAGAGTATGTTTGTATCTCTACATTTAGCCAATAGTAGAATAGTAGTGCTATGGAAAGGTTAGATACAATGCCTAGTGTTACCGTCAAGACGTATTTCAGACTGAGGGATGTAATGAATACTAATATCAGCAAAAGTATAACAGTTATGCCTGAGCGTAGATAAATATTGTTCAGTTCGTTTTCTATCTCTTCTGTATCGTCATAAGCAAGGTGTAACTGACAGTTGCTGGAAAAATCTTTTTTCAATTCTTTTATCTTCTCTTTTATCTTCTCTTTTATCTGTTTCGACAATACTATCTGATTAGCTCCCTCAGCGGCCGAAAATTTCAGGTATATAAGGTTCCGTCCGTTTATTCTGTAATACGAATAGGGGGCTGCCTCTTTATGTTCGACGGTAACAAGTTTGTTTAGTGTTATGTATGTCGAATCCCTTGTCATTACGTATATGTCATTTAGATTCAGACCTTCCGTCTCTGCGTCGGTGGATAGCGTGGCTTCTCCTATCGTCAGTTTCTCCTGATTTGATCGTACAGCTTCTTGTATCTGTCTTACGCTTATGCCTAATTCGTTAAGCTTGTACGTGTCATACACCATTCTCCACTCTAACGGCTCTGCTCCCGTTATTTCTATGTCTGATATGCCACGTATATCTGAAAAAGACGTCTTTGTAGCATCATTGGTTATTCTCTTTGTTTCGTATGCAGGTAAATCAGCGTTGATTGTATATACCATGAAGGATTTTGATGAGTTGCCAAGTGGTTCATTTAGGCTTACCGTAGGATAACTCACCCCGTCGGGTAGTTCGCTCCATATTTGCCTGATGATTGATGATGCTTCAAATCTGGCAATGTCCAAATCTGTTTTCTTGCTTAATCCCACATATACTTGTCCATAGCCGTTATTGGTATGTGAAGAAATATACTCCACTCCTGTCATTCTTGCTAAAGCTCCTTCTAGCTTGCTGGTTGCACTCGATTCCACTACTTGGGAAGTAGCTCCGTTCATGTAGAATGAGACTGTTAGAGCCTGAGTGGTCGGAGATGGCTTAAGACTCACTGGCAATAGTGGTAGCAGTGCCCATCCTATTAGGGATAGGCATATCGTAGCTATTATTATGGCAAATGGCGATATTAGCTTCTTTGTAGGCTCGTTCATCTGTCTCTTTTTTCTATCACAAGGTAGAATAATGGAACGATATAAAGGCTTACCAGTGTGCCCAGTATCATTGTAGCAATCATCGCAATAGCAAGTGGTTGTTGCAGTTGCGAACCAAGATCTTGTGTAAATAATACAGGTATCATGGCTCCTATGGTAGTTAGAGAGGTCATCACTATTGCTCTCAATCTTCGCCTGCCGGCCTCATGAATAGCTTCTGATAGCTCTATCCCTCTCTTTCTAAACTCGTTTATAGTATCAATCTTCAATATTGAGTCATTTATTATGATACCGCACGACACTATGATACCTATAGCCGACATCAGGTTTAACGTCTCGCCGCAAATAATCAACACCAACAGTGCAAAGGCAATGTCTATGGGTATCTCCACTAAAACTATGAGTGGCTGAACAAAGCTCTCGAACTGGGCACATAGTATGAAATACATCAATAGGAATGATATCAATAGTACCACTATCAGTTGTTTCATCATCTCTCCACTGCTTTTGAATGCTCCAGAAAACGTCACTTTCCAATCTTCCGTTTGTGCTATTCGTTCTATGTCGGAACATAAAGTTTCAGCATCCTTTACCGCATTAAACTCTATAGGAATATATTCGCCTTCTTTACTTGCTGTTATTTCCTTTAGCTCTTCCGAGGCGTAAATCTGTATCAGATTTTTGTAGGGGACACTGCATGTTCTAGTCTGCATGGTTCCTCTTTTTATCACATCGTCTATCGCCTCATATTTTGCAGCTAGACTCACAGGTAGATAGGTACTGTATGAATGTAGCTCTGATATTCTGTTATTTTTTATATCCTGACTTAGCGAATGTTGCAGTTCATAGAGCGATATATTGTACTGTTCCAGAGCACGTCTGTTTACTACTATCATCTGCGATTGATCAAATGGAATCTTTGAACTCGCACTCTCTTTTACTCTATCGCATATTCTATTTTCTATCTGTTTTATTTCGTATGACGTAGTATTTGGCGTCTTGGCAACAAGTCTTGCTACTACGTCTGCTTCATCTGTCTCAAAAAGTCTCTCAAAGATAGTGGCTGGGTGTGAATACTCTGCTGATGCTTTGTCGTAGTTCTTTTTTAGCCATTCAGTTACATCATGTCGCAGTTTGTCTATATCTTCTGAATTTACCACACGCACATATAACTCTGTTTCAGATGTAGACTGCTCGTTTGTGCGATCTATTATAAAGGTTTGGGTGCCTACAGCTGCAGAGGTTTCTACAACGTAATCTCCTAAAGAGGCTATTAACTCTCCTGTTCTTTCACGGTTCTCTTCTATAGTTACATTCTCTCCCCATTCAAGGGCCACTGTCGCTTCCTCATAGTCCACTAATGGCATTTTATCTCTGTCTATCAGCTGAAATAGTATGTAGCAGCATGGTACCATTAATAATGCGCATATAGTAAGTACCCACTTCTGTCGCATACTCCACATATATCCTCTATCATACCAATGCATTATAACTTTTAAATAATCTCTATTCTCTTTTTTTTCTCTTCTTGACGATGGGGCAAACGTTTGGTGGTATACAATAGGCAGCAACATTATGCCTACTATATATGACACACCAAGACCTGCACTTATAACAAATGCTTGGTCTCCAAATAAGCTTGATGCTACATCACTGATGAATACCAATGGTATGAACACTGCCATAGTGGTAAGCGAAGAACTGAGTAAAGGCGTTATCATTTCACTAGTGCCTATTCGGCACGCTTCTCTTAGAGCCTTTCCTCGTTTGTGCCATTGTGATATATTTTCTGTTACTATCAGCGCGTTGTCGATCATCATACCCACTACAAGTATGAGTCCAGATAGAGAAATTATATTCAGTGTCTTGTCTGCACAGTACATCGGCAGGAAAGAGAGAACAATTGCTGATATTAGGGTTATTACCACTACCAAGGTCATCTTCCAGTTGCCTAGAAACAACCATCCTATTCCTATTATCAGCACAAAACTAAGTGCAAGGTTCTGCTCCAGATTCCCAATAGTAAAGTCCAATAGCTGTGTCTGATTTCTCATCACTTCAAACTTGTAGTCTGGAAACTTGTTTTGAAATTCACCTACAAGCCAGTCAACTTTGTCCCTCATCTCACTCACAGCCTCTCCACTCTTGTTTATCACGGCTATTGATACTCCTCTCTCTCCGTTTATCAGCATGTAGCCGGTAGCTTTCTGCGGAACTAAAGCTACCGCGCAGATATCTTTTAGTTGTATTGTCTTGCCATCTATCTTCACATATATATCAGACACGTCGCTCGCATTACGTAGCAATGTCGACATTCGTATGGTGTATTCTAGTTCGCCATCCCGAATCGACATGCTGCCAATATCCACATTGTTCTTAGCCAATATGGTCTCTATGTCATCATTTCTTAATCCGTATGTTTTCATCTTTTCTTCATCTGGCGTGATGAGTAGATGAAGAGATGAATTGCCAGATATATCAGCTATGGCGACCTCAGGTAATTGTTCTATGCGCCTACGAATCGTATTGTCTACTATATCGCATAGTTCCAAATATTTCATCTCGGCCATAGATTCGTTTATATCGTCTTTTATGGTTATGTTCAAGTAAAATGCAGGAACATCTGTTGCGCTGGCTTTTGTCGTCTTTGGCCTGGCAGTTCCTTGCGGCAATGAACTCATTATGGCGTCGATTTTCTCATTTACTTCTATATAAGCTAGATCTGTATTTGTCCCATAGTCAAATCGTAGTTCTATTATGCCTAGCCCGTCTCTTGTCTTGCTTTCTATATTGGATAGTCCTTTTACTTGCAATAGCTGTCGCCTCACTGGGGTTACCAATGTCTGTTCTATCTCTCTGGCCGAATAATCTGCCTTAGGTATCTGTATGGTTATCTGAGGTATATCAATCTTGGGTAATAGTGATATAGGCAAACTCATATAGGCCACTATTCCTAATATGAATAGGGCAAGGAATGCCATCACTACAGCTATTGGCCGACGTAATAGAAAGTTCATGTGTCTCCTCCTTATTGCTTTATGCTTATCTCACTGTTGTGTGCTAAGTCGGTGTTGCCACTTACTATTATGCTGTCGCCTACCGCTACGCCATCTGTTACAGCATATTGTGTCTCACTCTCAAGTGTAGTTGTTACATATCTCCATTCTGCTTTGCCGTTGTTGGCTACAAAAACTACAGGTTTGCCAGAGCGTAGCACTACAGCTGACTTGGGAACTGCCGTTTTCTTCCCAGCCATATTCTTTATGTGGACATTTACTCCCATACCATCATATAGCTCTATACTGCCTGGTATCTGAGCGGTTACCTCTACCATGCCATTGCTGTTTACCACTGGATTAATTGCTGTTATCTTGCCTGTATACTCTTTCTCTGGATTGGAGAATGGTGTCACTACTACTTTCTGCCCTTTCTTTAGCATCAGAAGTTCTGATTCTATTACAGCGAATCTTACATTCATAGCACTCTTGTCTATGATTCTGCAAAATGCTTTCCCCGTATTGTTGCGTGTTCTGCCCTGGAAACTGACATTGGCTACCAAGCCAGATATAGGTGCCCTTAGAGTACAGTTCGCTAAATATTCTGCAGCTTGTTCGTGTGATAGTTCCATCTTGGCATACCCACTTTTTATTTTAATCAATTCTAATGTGTGCTCAGAAACTTCTGACATATTGTTAGGGTCCAACCCCTGACCTATTAGCACATCCATCATCTGCATTTTTGCTTGCGCAAGGTCAATAGATGAACTCTTTTCGTTCCTGATAGCAGCTTCATCGTCAAGTCTTGCCAATGTCGTTCCAGCGTCTACGTAGGTTCCATTCTCTACCTCTATTGATATAATATCTCCATCAACCTTCCAGTAGACATCGGCAAAGCGAGCCGATTCTAGTTTCCCATTGCTCAAGATGTCAGCTTCAAAGTCTACCATCTTAACCATCTCAACCTCTACCTCTTGAATATTATTCACCTCCAGTTCTTTTATTCCTCCAGATTCTTCTTCGCTCGAGGAAATGCAAGAGCAAAAGCATAATATGCTACATGCTATAAACAAGTATGGTATTTGCTTCATGATATGTGTGTTATATGACTTTTTTAATTAATGATTTCACCTCATTTCTCCTTTTTTCGGTCGCAGATGATTCCACCTTGAATTGTTTTGTAATAATTATATTTGCTTCTTTCTCCCTAAGTTCGTCATTCGACCAAACAAGTTGAGCAACTTGAATCAAAAGAGTATATCAAGTACACGCAATCATCCGCAAGACCCAACCTGTGTTTCAAATCATCAGCAATTACAGCTGATGAGACCATCTCATTTTTAATGATATGATTAATACGTGAAGACAATGTTTCTTTCTCTTTACACCCTACTACCAATAGCACAAAAACAATTATTATATATTTCATTTCTCCACAATGCATTTATACAAACAGAACTCATCATCCTCATCAGCAGCATTTACATGGAAAGTGTCAGTCTCTTCGCAATAAGATATCAAGAGCATCTTCTTAGCTTTAGACGGATCTTTCTGCTTTAATCTTCTCAATATCTCTCCATTGCTGTTCATTACCCAAATCTCCTGCCTTGGAGAGGGGGTCAATCCATCACGTGCCTCACCCCCGTCTATTTTGTACGCCCTATCATTGATGAATACACAATAGTTTTTTGTAGCGCACGATGAAGAGTAAAAATTGGACGCTCTTTCTGGGTTATGGTAAAACTCAAACCCTTTAATAACATATTCCATATCATTTTCTTCTGGCCCTAAGATTGTCTTGATTGTCTTTAGATTCTTGTCCATTATCTTTATTCGTGGTTCATCTTGGTATGCGACATAGATAAAATTACTTTGTGGACAATTAATTATTTCCCCTCCTGTTACATTCATTGGATAGTATTTGCCATTTGGTTCAATTACTTCATTTTTTATATTGCCACTATTCGCATCTATTACAAAAAACTCAGGAACATTATCTCCTACATCAAATCCTTCTTTGTACATAAAATTATATAACAATATAGTTTTGTGATCAATGAAATCAAAAAACTGAGGTACACTAGATTTAAGATATGTTATTTGAGGGTAATAATTGCTCTTTTCTTTTAGTATCAAACTAGGAGATAATGATGCGATTCTTCTCAACATCCCATCGTATATCATTATCTGGTCCTCCCTGACTCTTGCGTATGGGCAAAGCAAATCTTGAGGTCCATCACCTCTGTTGAAATAACTAGCTATCTCTTTATGTGTGTGATAATCTAATATAGACACCACTGGAGAACAATCTCTTTGACATTTGACAATAAATTTATCCTTATAGACATACGCGAAGGTTTTAGCTGTGTTATCTAATTCCACTTCCTCTAATGTGAAATATTCTATCGGAGGAAGATTGTCCTCTTTCAAATATACAATCTCACCCTCATAGTGATATACACCTTGCTGATTCCCAATTTTGCTCGTCTTCTTAACCGTTGTTTGTGGAGCTTGCTCTTTGTCTTTCTTAGACTTGTTAAAACTGCAAGAGCACAAAATAATGCAAAGAATAATTATTTTCAGGTGTAGTCTCATGTATAATGGTATTAGTTGTAGAAATTATGCTATTATTTGTATGTAAATCAAGCGTATAGTGATTAAGATGTTTGTCGTGTTAATTTTAATTTTTAAACTAATCTCTCAAAATATTGTCACTGCAGAGAGATGCAAATGACAACTCATATTCAGCTTACTTTATCAAATGGATAGACAAAAAAAATGAACAAACACTATTGTGCTTATTCTCAGTGGGAAACAGTGAAATATTAATTTGCTAGTTGGTCCAACTCTTTCGTTGCCTTTATTTGACTTGAGCCTTACGAGAAATTCCTATCCGTTTTCTACGGTTTGTCTTGTAGGTACGCAACCTTAGACGTGCTTTTGCGTAACTGCTTTCGTTTACTCCTTTCTTTAGGGTTTAACATTTCCAGACTAGCGTGCTAGTTTGCCGACTTTCGTGCGCTAGCCATTTTTTTCTTTATTCGCAATATTAGTAACATCTTTTTACAATTGCAAGATAATAGCTAAAATTATTTATCTATTTCGTTACCCCCCTTTCCCACCATAGGACCTCAGCAAGTCCCGTCTCTCAACCCCATCTACTACAAAAAGTTTCATCATAAGTCTTCTCTGTTTTTGATAATGCAAAATTACAACCACACTCAAGCACGTTTGCCGTCTCATGCCGTTTCCTTCCGTAAAATGCCGTAAAATGCCGTTACTATATGTCTAGTGTA
>JAKSLC010000104.1 GCA_024401415.1 Bacteroidales bacterium
AAATACGATCATTGTGCGGCACCTCCTTTTCCGGCAGCCTTTCTGATAGCATCCGTATCGGATTCAAGACTGAGTCAGAATCTTTCGCAACTGATCTTTCCTTAGTATGCTATACCTCGGAAAAGAATGGAGTTGACGACTATACCGTTAAGCACGGCAAGCGCCTTCATCCTCACAATGAGTACTCAGAGCGTGTATATACTCTCAAAAACAGTTCAAAGAAGGACTTGGATATCATTGTCAGAGCATATAACAATGGTATCTGCTTCAAATATGCTCTTAATAATGTCGATTCCGTAAAGGTCGTTGAAGAATCAACAACATATATCATTCCAGACTCTGCTGACAGATGGCTGATGCCTTTTAATACCGCTTACGAACAGCCTTTCCCTATCCAACACGGCGCAGAGAAGGACGCTCAGTGGGGCTACCCTTGTCTCTTCAATACCGGGAATAAGTGGACTCTTATTACAGAAGCTGATGTCGACGAGTCTTACTGTGCTACTCGTCTCGAAAATAAGGGCAACAGGTATTTTACTGCTCTCCCTCAGGCATGGGAAGCTCGCGAACATGGCGATGCACTGCCTACTATCGCCGGCGAATGGCAGTCTCCTTGGCGTGTTGTAATTTCGGGTTCGCTTGCTGATATTTTCGAGTCTACTCTCGTGGAGGACGTTTCTCGCCCTAGTGTTCTGACCGACGACTCTTGGGTAAAGCCTGGCCGCTCTTCTTGGGCTTACTGGTCACATAACCATGGCTCTCTCGATTTCAAGGTCATGTGCTCGTTCGTCGACTTGGCTAAGAATATGGGTTGGGAGTATTTCCTCATCGACTGGGAATGGGATCGCATGGCTAATGGCGGTAATCTTCAGGACCTTTGCCAGTATGCTCAGACTCAAGGCGTCGAACTGGCTATGTGGTACAACTCGGGGGGCAATCATACTTGGGTCGAATCTACTCCAAAGGACAGAATGCTCACACATGAGAACCGCGTAGAGGAGTTCACTTGGCTCAAGTCTCTAGGCATAAAGACCGTAAAGATCGACTTCTTCGAGTCTGACAAGCAATGGATGATGAAGTACTACCTTGATATTCTCAAGGATGCAGCTGATTTCCAGATGATGGTCGACTTCCACGGCTGTACCGCCCCTCGTGGTTGGTCTCGTACATACCCTCACCTCATGTCTATGGAGGGTATATATGGCGCTGAATGGTACAATAACCGCGGCGACATGACTATCCACGGCGCCGAGTGGAATACTATTTCTCCTTTCACTCGTAACGTAATAGGGCCTATGGATTATACCCCAGTGGCATTTACGCATTCTCAACACCCTCATACCACAACTAACGTTCACGAACTCGCCCTGGCAGTTCTCTACGAGAGCGGTATCCAGCATTGGGCCGACCGCCCAGAGGGTTTCTACTCGCTCCCTGATGAGGCTAAGGAGTATATGATGACTGTTCCTGTGGCTTGGGCCGATAGTAAGCTCATCTCAGGTTACCCAACAAATCATGTAGCCGTAGCTCGCCGCTCTGGTAATAAGTGGTATGTGGCTGGTATCAATGGCACAGACAAACAGATGGACCTTACACTCAATTTGTCTCGCCTTAACCTTAGCCCGAACGCTAAAGTTAACCTCATTATACTCGACGGCCCAGATACCGACCCAACACCTGGCATCGCCCGCCCAGAGAACTTCGACATCAAGACTAATACAGCAATCCCCGATTCCGTCTCTATGTCCGCTCGCGGTGGCTTCGTAATGATTCTTGAGGAATAATATCTTCTCAAAAATCAATCTTCTTTTAGATGAGAACATAAATCAACATTGCAAGATATACTGCTGAGGCTGTGTCAAAATACCGACACAGCCTCTTTTTTCGTCCTCCAGCTGAAACGCATATGGCTGAATCTTCTTCATGAGGATTCAGCCTATTTTTATATCGCTTGGAAAAACTTTAGCGTGGTTGAAAAAACAAGACTCTTCCGAACCAAAATTCAATCCCTTATTATAAATATTAATAGATTTCAAACTAGGTTCATCACTAATATTGCAATGAGTCCATCCATGAAAGTGTTTTGTTATTTGTTGCATATTCCGGACCATCGTCACCCACCTTCTGCAAAAAATCACCCATTATAATAATGACGTTTTTGACATCGAAAAAATATTGTAAGGAAGTATCTGCGGAGAGCAGAAGCGGACAATATCGAGCTCAAAGAGCTCGTAAATCTGAATGATCCCATACTGGCGCATCGTATGTGTGGCGGCGGCAATGCAGCATACAGCGATCCTCGTTTCGACATCCTCTCAAAACATCTGGAATACATCCTGCTTATAGAAGACAGGCATGGTCGCAAATCGACCATTATAGCCAGTCAGCTGCCAGTAGGATCTTGGTATGAAGTGCTCGCTAAGAATGCTACTATTGCAGATGCTATACTAGACCGAATGGTGAAAACATCGTATCATTTTGAACTCAAGGGCAACAGCCTAAGAAAATAAATTATAGTTTTGTAAAACTAAACAATCAACAGTCAAGGGTGGGTGACGATGCCCGGAATGCCTGGGTGACGTTGAAACAGAATATTCATTCTAAGCCTCTTAAACCAATAATTTGTTTTAGAAATATGGAATCTAAAAACGTAAAGAAACTGACAGCAATAGCTGTGTTCTTTGTTGTCGCTCTCGTAGGTCGCTATATCGGTCTGCAGATGGAGTGTGAAAGAGTAGTAGATCTGAACTATATCCTCAAGAACTGGACTGAGGGCGTAGGCCCTTGCGTGGGTGCTTTAGTCGCTGTGCTCTTGTTGGGACGTAAGTTCTATTGTTCTGTAGCTGGCTCTTCTGTCGTGAAATCTGTCATTTCTGTGTTGATTCCTTTCGTAGTATGTTTCTTCCTATATGAGGAACTGAGCTACGTACTGCTGGTCTTTATCTTCTATTCTTTCCTCGAGGAGGTGGGCTGGCGTGGTTATCTCCAGGGCGAACTTATGGATAAGAAACCGCTGGTTCAAGCTCTTATCATTGGCACAATGTGGTTCTTATGGCATATCAATATCAGCTTGAGCGTTGGATCTCTAATCTTCTGGGTTGTCTTGGTATTCGGCGCTTGGGGTATCGGCAGAATAGCCAACGATACACATAGCCTTGTGTTATGTGCTTGTTTCCATACGTTATACAACTTCTCTACCCATGGTTTCTTCGCATTTACACCAGGAGTCGTCTGTGCGTATGTGCTGATCGTGATATCGTGGTTCGTAATCTGGTACACCCCATGGTCGAAGGTGTTCAGTAAGAAATAAAAGAGTGCTACTCCATTCGCAGCACTCTCTTGATAGTAGCGGCCT
This sequence comes from Bacteroidales bacterium, assembly GCA_024401415.1. Classification (GTDB taxonomy): domain Bacteria; phylum Bacteroidota; class Bacteroidia; order Bacteroidales; family Marinilabiliaceae; genus W3P20-009. The sequence continues at coordinate 3,356 of JAKSLC010000104.1, forward strand.
TGTATTCTGTCTCTTGATATTCTAAGTCGCATTGTGAGTCGGGCATTATCCCACCTCCCACGAAGATATACGCTTTGTCTATCTTGAGGTCAAGTGCTGCGCAGCGTTTTTACATAATCCCTATTCTAAGCCATTTAAACCCATTGATTCGCAATTTCGTGGATGAGTAATGATGTCCTTGTGGTGTTTGTTGTAGAAGTAGAACTCTACATCTGCAAATAGGAAAATATCTTCACCTTTCCTAATTGCCACGTTCTTGAATAGCATTTCTGCTATCATGTCAAAACGTTTAGAGAGGTAATCGGTATCTGCTTCGGATGTAAGACAAAGTAGGCACTTTAATGACTCCAATATATTCATAGAATTTCTTATCTTTATATTATGATGTTACAAGTTCATTCCTTTTGCAGCTTCTCTGACATGTTCCAACTCCGCAACAATCGAATTGACGATTTTTGTTGGATGCTCCTCTACTTCCTTCCAGTATTCGTCATCAAGAGAAGTATTGTGCCATTTCCATCCAGCCCAATTCTGATCTTGTTTATCATACACATTGTTCAACGAGGATAAGTATTTCTTTGCAATAGTCTTTCCTTCTAAGATGCAAAGACCTGTGTATAGCCTTTCATTTTCAAATTCAAATCTCCAATGACATTTTTTGAATTCAGGAACTTCTATTTCTATACAAAAATCTTGATAGCCGAATCGAGAATTAGAAATCTTATAACCTTTCTTTTCAAGTGCCTTACATATCTTGGTTTCGCAAATGGTTTTTATTCTCTTGTCTGCGGCATTAGAAAGTAATTCATTGAGCTTATATACTTCATCCCATGTCTGAAGAAGTTCAGATAAGCTATTTATTTGTAACTTTTCCATCATAACAATTTCTAATTGACTTTCAATAATTTTGTCTTCATTACGTAATTCAAACTCTTGTTTGAGATAGTCTGTGTATTGAATAATTGCTGACGAAAGCAATGGTTCGTACTTCACATTTCCTAATGTGATTATTTCTTCAAGCCATGGCACGATATTATCCTTGAAATTCATAGTAATGAATCTGCCATCACTTTTGCTTGTGACTCGAAGAAACTTTTTAGCTTCGTCTGTTAAACTGTTATCCGTTATCTCTTTCGAACCATCACCGGTTAGATAAATGACATAAATTTTGTTTTTGGGAATACTGCAACTTAGAGCATATTTGACATATCGTCCAATTTGTTCTTCCATATCTTTGGCACCCCAAATTTTATTTTCAACAATGATAGCATACTTGTTCTTCTCCTTAATGAATAAATCTATACGATTTTCCTCATTAGAGAATATAGGGGTGTTGATTTCAATATCAATATTGGCACAACATTTTGATTGCATCATAGATACGAACGATCGTAACAAAGGATAGTTGCCATTGCTTGAATATTGAAGCAACCCTCGAAGGATTCTTGAATTAGCATTTTCATTAGCATGAAGTTCGCTGATTATATTCATGCTATATGGCAACTCATTCATCTTACTATTATATAGCTCGTACAATTCTCTTGCTATTTTCAAGAGAACATCTGCGTTATTTATGTTATCTGTTGGAATTGTAATCATTGTGTGGTTTTACATAATCCCCATTCTAAGCCATTTAAACCCCTTTAGCTTACAGCCCTCTGACTTCCAGTAAATTACAAGGAATTTTGGATTAAAAAAATTCAACCAAATCAGGCATTTTAAGTAAATTTGCCTCATTTTTTCTTTTCTGGCTCCTCCCCAAATAATGATACGACTGCCCATTATGCCTATCGTCTACAAACATAATACTAATCTGGCATTTCTCCATAATCTTTTCCATTATTCTTTTCTTATGCATCTGTGCATTCTCTATAGTACTGCAATATCTCACATATAGACTGTCATATAGCCTCCGAAAACCATCCTTCGCAATCTCTCGACAAAACAACTTCTGTCGTTCTCTTCCAAGTTTTGTCCTTTTCGAAAATTTCATAACAACATATACCCACATAATATCATGTCAATTTTGGATAATATATTACCTTCCCTTCTGTTTTTATCATTAATTGCCCCTCTTTTATTGATAGATCTGCTTCACTCTCAAATACTAATGTCTGCTTAGGCATATTCTTGGTTGTTATATTAGAATTGCTATCGCCTCCGTTCCATGCTGTTCCATCGCTTGGCTTAGACCTCTACCCACACAGCCTCATCAACTCTCCCATATACTCCTCCACACTGTCAAACTTAACCCAATAAAACGTATTCTCCCCCTTAAGCAATTTCTCTTCTTCTTTCCATGGCTTTATTTCAACCAACTCGTCCCCATGCTCTCTTATCATCTTGTAATAAAAGGAAACAGCAGCCCTGTAAGCCCCATGCTTCTTATGCTTTCTTGCATACCGCTCCCAATGCCTCACTCTGTTCCATTTCGTCATGTCACTCTTCGCCAACACATTGGCATCAGCAAACATATCTCTCACAGCACGTTGCTTCTTAGTAACGTGAACCATAATAATCCGATAATTCCCTCCAGGATATCTCTTTATGAATATACTGCGCCCATCAACCCGCGCCGTACTCTCAGCTCTGGCACACCGCCTAGCCTCCGTAATACACTTCTTTCGAATGGTTGCCTTTCCCATATAGCGTCCTGTTTTTTAGTTAGTTCACGCAAGTATACCGGTTTCCTACTAAAAACGGTAATTTTCTTTCAGCCAAATCTTAAATATCGGATCTTGTATCTCTAACTTTCCTCCTGCTGCCTCATCTACAAGGTCTTTGTCTATTACCACTTTTTTTAGATTCTTGACGTTTGCCGATGTGCCAAGGTCATACTTCTTGAGTGTCAAGCTACTGGTTAGATTCTTTTCTCCATTGGCTATAGCAAGAAGAAAATTGATTTGCTTCGGACGCATGTCGTCTGTTATCTTGCTCATCAATAGAGCCGACCTGTCTATAATCTGACGAAGAGCTGTGTCTAATGTCGCTTCTTCTGCTCTTTTCTCCGTCATTATCCACACCGTTTGAGCGTATTGCTGAACATAGTAGGGATGACACTCAACTCTCAGGGCTATCTCCTTGGCATATTCTTCACTTATCTCTTTGCCTGTCTCTCTAAATCTCTCTATGATAAATGGTATCCAATCTGCTAGCGCTATCTTTTCTAGCATCATAATGTCGCCAAACTTATAAAAGGGCATCTCGTAGTTGCTGAATATGTCCATCAGCATGTGTCGCTTACTGCCGTATAAACAATAACATACAGATTGTTGTAACTGCCAGTGCGAACGTAGCTTACGCTGAATTTCTATAGCATGCTCAAAGTTGTCTACATTCTGAAACTCATCAATGCTGATAATTATCTTCTTTCCCTTTTCTATAGCTATCTTTTCTGCAAGGTCAAGTATCTCGTCTGGCGAATATTTCTGATTAGATATGTCAATACCAACACTTACCTCTGTCATCGGATCTCCACCTAATGATATCTTCGGACCTAATGAACCAATATACTTCTTGACTGTGGCCATCAGTTCTTCAATCTTGCTTGTCGTAGCTTTTAATACAGAGTTAAGTAAAGTCTCATAAAACTGCTGCTCACTCCTGCAGTTGAATGCATCCATCTTGCAGACAATATAGTCACCATCTTGACTTATCTGTAACAATGCTTTGTTTACAAGTGATGTCTTCCCCCACCGACGAGGAGATATTATGATAGTATTGATACCGCTTTTGAGATTCTCTACAAGCCTTCTGCAATCCGCAGTCCTGTCCGTAAAGTTATCTGCATCAGCCATTTTACCATATACAAAAGGAATCTCCATATCTTACCTCCTTAAATTATATAGCAAATGTAATCATTTAATTTGAAATCAATCAATTTCAAATTAATTTATTTCAAATCAACCTATTTAAATCAAACAACTCCGAAACCTCTCACCCCCTGCTCTCTCCATACCCAAAAAATAAAAAAATTACGATGAACAAGGGTGCATTATAGGTCTAGCATAGACCTACCAGCATACCATACACCTACATCCATATCCGCAAGCTCTCCCTCTCTTTTTGTTTTCTCCAAAACTCATACTATCTTTATCCTGTTTTCATAAACATCGGTTTTATATCTGTTTTCGCCTTATTATTATCTTATAGCATGAAAACTAGTCTGTTTCTGTCTGGTCTCTTGACCTTTGCCGCAGCTTGCTCTGTTCCCGTAACGGAGAATGTCTATGATGGGTTCAACCTCATCCACCAGAATGGCCCGACTCTTGGCTACTCTCCTTCGTCTGGTGTATCTATCCTTAAAGTTGATGGCTTGTGTTTCAAGGACCTGAACCGTAATGGCGTCTTGGATGTCTATGAGGATTGGCGTAAGCCTATCGAGGAGCGTGTCAATGATCTGGCCGACCAGTTGTCTAAGGAGGAAATAGCTGGACTTATGCTCTATAGCGGTCACCAGAATATCCCTGCTAGGGGTACTTATGGCGCTAGCACTTATAATGGTAAGCCTTTTGATGAGAGTGGCGCTAATCCTTGGGACTTGAGCGATATGCAACGTAAGTTCTTGGCTGAGGATAACTTGCGCCATGTCTTGGTGGTGGAGGTGGAGAGCCCTTATGTGGCGGCTCGTTGGAATAATACTTCTCAGGCTTTTGTCGAGGGCCTGGGTCATGGTATCCCTAATAATAATTCTAGCGACCCTAGGAATGGTGTGGCTGCTGGCGATTCTGAGTTTAATGCTGGTAGCGGTGGTAAGATTTCGCTCTGGCCTAATGAACTGGGTATGGGCGCTACGTTCGACCCTGATCTTATGCGTGAATATGGTAGAATAGCCGCTACAGAATATCGCGCTCTGGGTTTCGCTACTTGCCTCTCGCCTCAGGTGGATTTGTGTACCGAACCTCGCTGGTTCCGTTTTTCTGGTACCTATGGCGAGGACCCTCAACTGGTAACTGATATGGCTGAGGCTTATTGCGATGGCTTCCAGACTAGCTATAATAACGATGCCTTGTACGGCGCATGGGGCCTCAAAAGCGTAAATACTATGGTGAAGCATTGGCCTGGTGGCGGTCCTTGTGAGGCTGGCCGCGATGCCCACTATGGAAGAGGTAAGTTCGCTGTATACCCGGGCGGCAACTTCAAGTTGCATAAAAAGCCTTTCCTCGAGGGGGCTTTTAAACTGAAGAATGGAACGCATAAGGCTGCGGCTGTTATGCCTTATTATACTGTCAGCTATAACCAGTCTAAGGATAACGTGGCTAATAATTTCAATAGGACTATCATTTCTGATATGCTGCGTGGTGATGCCGACTATGATGGTGTAGTATGTACTGATTGGGCTGTAACTGCAGATGAGGTGCACCCTGGTATCCATTCTGGTAAGCCTTATGGCCTCGAAAAGTTGTCTTTGGCTGAGCGTCATCTGGCTGTGCTCCGCGCTGGGGGCGACCAGTTCGGGGGTAATAACGATATTGTCCCTGTCCTTGGGGCTTTCGAACTGATGATTAAGGAGGATGGGGAAGCGAAGGCTATGGAAAGAATACGCCAGAGTGCCCGTCGCTTGTTGCGTAACATTTTTCAGACGGGTTTGTTCGAGAATCCTTACCTAATTCCTGAGGAGAGCGAGAAAGTTGTAGGTTGTCCTGAATTTATGGCTAAAGGCTACGAGGCACAGGTTAAGAGTGTGGTAATGGTCAAAAACCATAATAGTGCTCTTCCTATCAAGGGGGCTGAGCAGACTAAAGTGTATATCCCTAAGCGTTTCTACCCCGAACATATCCATTTCTGGGGTGGTGTCGTGCCTGCTGATAGTATTACTGAGGTCAGCGCTGAACAGGCTTCTAAGTATTTCCAGGTAGCTCAAACGCCTGAGGAGGCTGATGTGGCTCTTGTTTTCATCGATAGCCCTTTTAGTGGCTATGGCCATAATCTGGCTGAGGCTCTCTCTGATTATACTCCGGATATTACTGTGGAGAGCGCCTTAAAGATGCTTAAGGGTGATGTTGATAATATTCCTGAGTCGGAGAAACTGAATATTCTCAATCAGTATGTCAATGGCATCAACCCTAAGAATTATTTTACCCCAAAGGGTACCGAAGTAACTGCTCCGGGTAATGGCTACTACCCTATCTCTCTTCAATATGAGGATTACGTGGCTGTCGATGCCCGCTCTGAAAGTATCGGCCAGGGTGATATCTTTGAAAAAAATCCTAACCGTAGCTACAAGGGTAAGGGTGTACGCACTTTCAATAAGCCTGACCTCGACTTGGTTCGCGAAATGCGTGCTAGAATGGGCAACAAGAAGGTCATAGTGGTCCTCAACTCATCCAACCCAACCGTCCTCACCGAACTAGAGCCTCTAGCCGATGCTCTCCTTGTCACCTTTACCATCCAAAAACAGGCAGTCCTAGAAATAATCAATGGCAAATACGAACCAAGCGGTCTCCTCCCATTCCCAATGCCAGCTGACACGAG
>JAKSLC010000105.1 GCA_024401415.1 Bacteroidales bacterium
TAAAAAGTTGTATCGACTCAAACTTTAACGGTCTTGAGACTTGTACTGTTTCTGATGCAGATAAACTGCAAACAATATATGACCAATTACTCACTTTTCAAAGTTTCGAGCTATTCAAAGACAACAAGTCAAACAAAGACAAAGATTTTGTTCACATAGGTGGAGGACAGTACCACAACACATTGAAAACATTCATTCGTTTCTTAAACGCTATGCAACTGTTTTCTGCAAATAGACCTTCTTTTTCTAAAAAACCTTCCACTAACAATCTTCCTCTCCAGCAAATCTTCTATGGTGCACCTGGCACCGGCAAGTCACATGGAATTAAAGAAAACGAGGGAGATTTCTCGAAAGTTATCCGAACAACGTTCCACCCAGACAGTGACTATTCTACTTTTGTTGGTGCTTACAAGCCAACAATGACTTCTAAAGAAAGAATATACTCTGCAGATGAACTCATTGGTAAACTGACAACCATAAAGGAATCAGGCATTTCTTATCCTTGTCATAAGTTTTCTGCTCAATACTGGGAATCTTTGAAAGATCTACCAGCATCAGAAATCAAACGGATTATTAATGCATGCGGATTCACTGATACCATGACAGTCGAAATCGGCAAGGGTATTTCTATCGGTCAGGAACTGGCATCAAAATCAGACGACAAGAAAATCACATACACCTTTGTAAAGCAAGCCTTCCTCAAGGCATATATCGAGGCATGGAACAGACATGACAAGGGGGAGAATGTGCTGCTCGTAATAGAAGAAATCAACCGTGGTAACTGTGCACAGATATTTGGTGACCTGTTCCAGCTGCTCGACCGTAATGACGAAGGATATTCGGATTATCCTATTCAGGCCGACGAAGATATAAGGATGGTTCTGGCAGATGAATTTGTCAATCTCGATAATATCCCAGAGAACGTAAAGAGTGGCGAAGAGTTGCTCCTGCCAAACAACCTCTACATCTGGGCTACGATGAACACCAGCGACCAGAGCCTGTTCCCTATCGACTCAGCTTTCAAGCGTCGTTGGGAGTGGAAGTATGTGCCTATCGAGAAGCCTAAAAAAGAGAACGGATTGTATTTTGACTGGGCAATTCAATTGAATGGGTATGAATGTGACTGGTGGGAGTTTATTGAGGCACTAAACCAACAAATATTTGATACGACAGAATCGGAGGACAAGCAACTTGGTTATTTCTTTGTCAAAGCAAAAGATGGTGTCATTGACGCTGATACTTTTGTAAACAAAGTAGTATTCTATCTATGGAATGATGTCTTCAAAGATGAGAATTCGGATATATTTAATTACAACGAAAAGGTATGGGCTGATAACGACAAGAAGGATTTGAATGATAAGATTATTAATCTCCTTAATAAAAAGAATCTTTCTTTTTCTACGTTCGCGAAAGACCGCGAATTATTGTCACACTATTTCATTGACAGTATATTGCAGAAAGCAGGCAAAGGTCTTATGACTATAATCAGCGAAGATTCCGTAGATCTCGAGGACGAAGAAATTAACACGCCTAATTTTGACGAAACGAAAGAATCGCGTAAAGAATATTGGAAACTATTCGCAGATGAATATGGCCGCAACAACCTGACACGGCAGAATGTAGATGAAAGGGACAAACACTTTCTTGATATAAAATTGGGCTTTGCCAAATTGTATATCGCCAATACATACTTGGCTTCCCAAAATAAGGCTGCGGTATCACTATACGCTACAGATCAAGAAATAGGCAAAGCGTTTCTAAAATATATAGAGAATAACTATCAAAAGGAAGGCATCTCAAAAGCTTTAGGAGGAGATTGGAAAGATAAAAATAAGAATGCTCTTTTTGAATACGAATGCATTTCTAAAGACAAAAAAGCAATGGCAAAAGAGATGGCAAAAAAGGCACATCAATTTTGCGATATATTTAAGCGTGTAGTTGCTGAATTCAAAAATAATTACAAAAACAAATGAAACTCCTAATAGAGGGTTACAAATACTCTTACGAAAGTAAAGAAGATCTTGTATACAAGGTCTTTCAGGGTATTGTATCCCCTATAGAATTAGAGGCCGAGAAGGGAAGTATATCGCAGGATTATGTAGGATATTTCTATAATAAAGAGTGCGATGATGTGGTATTCTTTTTGCCAAAAGTTGTGCTGACTGGAGGCAAGAAAAAAACTACAGAAAACGGAGAGTCAATTATAACTAAAGAAACAGTTTTCGGGGTAACCCCTGAGGATCTAATAGAGTTATTTGGAGATAGCAATAAAAAGGAATCCGATAAGAAAGATACGCGACTGGCACTAATGAAAGAGTTTCTTAGTGAGCTTGCCATATGGATATACAGAACGATTGACGTTTTTGGCAAAAATCACAAGGACAGTGGTGTATTAAGTTCAAAAGATTACAAGACAAATGGAGGAAACAAGGCAAAGGAGAAATTCCAAAGCCTGTTTGATGTGATATTAGCCCTAAGAGATTTCAACAGAGAGAACAGCAGTTACCTTACGTTTATCGCTCGTAGCGCACATTCTGGGCATAACAAAATAGAGTGGAGAAAAACGATATCAAAAGTTCAGCCCTTCATGCAGGATGGTTCTCCAATATATATGGACATTATCAGCAAAAAGAAGAATATAAACTTCGACGAGGAACTGCTGATAATCTATTTCTCTATTCTTGCATACATTAAAGAGCAATACGGTTTTAAATTAGCCATAAACCTGAACTATCCTCTTATTACAGGCAGTAAATTCGAAAGCCTTCGCAAAGGGAAGGGAGTTAAAAGATTAAAGGCGATAAAATATAAATACTTCAGTGATACAAACTTGAGGATATGGCACTTGTGCTATGCCTTTTTTGATACGTCCCATAATATTGCTCTAAACAAAGACAAAAAAGAATTTCTTTTGGTACACTCATTCCAAAATGTCTTTGAGGCGATAATAGATGACTTGTTGGGCGATAAGAACATTGCAAAAGGATTGAAGAGTCAGCGTGACAACAAACGTGTAGACCATCTCTATGTAGATGAGAGCCTAATCAAAGCAAGAGAAGAGGAGGTATTCAAGACATACTACATCAGTGATAGTAAGTACTATAGTCTGACAGAGATAGAAACCATAAATAAGAAAGAAAGCAAGGACGAGCAGGAAAAAGAAACGACTATAAAGCTGCGTGATGACTCTATCTACAAGCAATTCACTTACGCGAGGAATATTATCCAATGGAATATGGATTTATTCTTGGCGGAAGATAGAGAAGTAGATAAAAAGTTACAGCCCGAGTTAAGGCCTGACGAGTTGACGGAGGGATATAATGTTATGCCTAATTTCTTCCTTAGTGCATTTATTCCTCTAGATGAAAAATCAAATCAAGACAATAGCACCTCGTTCAAACTAACTAAAAAAGATTTTGAGAATGGAAGAATTGGTTGGGTAAGTGGGAAAGTTGAGCGAAACAGGCAGTTCATTGACCGACTTTTCGATCGTGATACGCTTTTGTTGGGGTATTACAACATTAATTTCCTGTTTGTAGTCTGGCTATATGGCAGAGACAACAGTAATCGACAAGCAGAATGGCGTACTAGTGTTCGCAATGAATTCAAACAGAATGCCCTCAAGATACTTGCTGCCCAATATGAGTTCAGCGTCTTACTACCTCATAAACTGACAAATGTACAGGAGTATATCAACCGCAATTTCAAGCGACTTATTGGTAAGATATACAGGCCACAACCCCAGGAGAAGAACGAGGATGAATATTTGATATTGGCACACCAAAACGAGAAGGCTGACGAGGAGGCGCAAAAAGCGCTGATAAACGACTTAAAGCATTCCTTCTATATCGGTGAATGTAAAGTGGGAGAAGACGAATTGTTGGACAAAGCCTTACGGGGAGCTCTTGAAAGTATTAAACAGAATATAGAGAAAGAATCTTCTTGTGAAGATACGACATTCATATTTACTGGAAGTAATAATATTCCTTTAGCAGCTGAAGATGGACAATACAACAAATCGATCCTTATCGGTTGTTTCAAGAGTAAGGAACATCTGAAATGGATTGCGGAGAATAAACTATACAATGTCCGTGCGAATATAGAACGACGCGGTGCTACAGAAAGGAAAGTTGCACAACAAGCAAGTCATTTACTATTGTACAATTATCATAATCCATCACAGTGCTATTTCTTTGAGTTGGCAGATACTATAACACTAGAAGGGGAAGGTAGTGAAAGGATGAAGTTGTACCCTGGATATAAAACAGGAAATGAGTACTACCTGTACCATATTGTTGGTCAATTAGATTCGCGAGAAATTGATGTTGTAGAGGTTATCAATAAATATAGGCCATACAACTGGGAAACAGGAGCCCCTATATATGTTCCTTCTTATATGGTGGATTGGATGTAATTATACACTATGACCGACACCCTCACACCCCAGCAGCGCCATGTTAATATGGCAGCCATACGTGGCAAGGATACGAAGCCAGAGATAATAGTGCGGAAATGGCTTTGGAGGGAGGGCTTTCGGTATAGGGTGAATGATAAGCGGCTGCCGGGGAAGCCGGATATCGTATTGCCGAAGTATAGGGTGGTTATCTTTATAAATGGCTGTTTCTGGCATGGACATGAGGGGTGCAGGTATTACACCGTGCCTAAGTCGAATACTGAGTTCTGGACAGCCAAAATAGCGCGTAATCAGGCCAGGGATATGAAGAACACTGCCTTGCTGAGAGAGCAGGGGTGGGCCGTATGGACAGTATGGGAGTGCCAGCTGAAGAGCAAGGTCCAGTTGGAGACTCTACTGTCGCTGAGCTATCAGCTGTCGCACAGACTACTGTCGATGCACTCAAAACAGTATGAAGAGATGGAGCCTGAAGAACTTGTCGCGGCTGAGACAACATATAAGTACGACAACTGATTTGTACAAGGCCAGAGCCCTGTTTTTAGCTATGACATAGGCTGGAGTCCATGCCGAACGGAGGTCGGTTTCCTGCAAGTATGATGCCAATTTATTCCACCCCTTTATTCCGAATGTTTCATGATAAAAAAATACGACTGTCAGTTCTTGCTGACAGCCGTATTAATACCTGATACCTATCTGTTTATATTGTGTGTGAAGCGCTATGGGCACTCTCCACACCTTCTTCTGTCTCGTTAGAATGTCCAGCTGAGAGAGATCTGGAATGCTCCGTTCTTCTCTTTGTAGTCGTCTGGTATATCCATCATGTCTGAATCTTCTTTTATTAGGTTACTTAAACCTAAGTTGTAGCATACAGACAAGCCTGCATGGCTGCCAATGTGCGTACCGATACCAACACGCATGCCACAGTCAAAGCGCTTGTATGCTCCTTCATCTCCGAAAATACCCTTGTCTGTGCTTATCGTCGAACCGTCAAAATTTACTTCTGTCTTAGATGATAGACCAAAGGCTATATAAGGGCCAGCAATGCAGTCCAACGTAGCTTTATCTGAGAGAGGATAGCGATAGTTGAAGTCTAATGGTAGTTGCAGATAGTTAAGTGTCATTTTGATGTCTCCATCCGCTAAACCCTCACCGTCTTGTTTGCATCCCATCTGAGAAAATACTAGTTGTGGGTTAAAGTAGAAATTGCCACTCAATGGCATATCAAGTATAACTCCAGCATGAAATCCTGGCTTGTAGTCACTCTCTAACCCTTCTGAAACGCTTATCTTGCTGATATTCAAACCTGCTTTTATACCAAAATGAACTTGCGCTCTTGCGCTTAACGCCATGACAATGAATGCCAATCCTAAAATAATTTTCTTCATACTCTATCATTTTATAGTTAATATCTGAGCTAATTATTTGTTTTGTGTGTTAAACAATTATTATGCCACTCTTCAATATTTCTCTCCATTCTCTCCGTTCTCCATTATGTATATAAATCCTCGCCAACACCGCAAATTTATTAAAATTTAAGACATCTTATTGATTGCTTCAACTTTAGATGTAGAAATTTAGCTGAACTTTGAGAGTTGGCAGAAAGAATAACAAAAAATAAAAGAGCAAAGCAAGGCTTCGCTCTTATGTCGTCTGGATGGTGTTATAGTCTAGGCGATACGTATATTCTTATGCTCTCGACGTTTGTTTCGGTGAGCTCGCTTTGGTTGAGAATGGCTTCGTCTTCCTTGTCTGAACATGAGGAAACGAATGAACATGCTAAGCAAAGAGCCGCAAATAAAAGGGCCATCTTGAATTTTTTCATAGTAAAATGATTTAATGTTAGTCTGGTGGCAAATGTAATGATTAGTATTAATATATACAATCTTTTGTTTTTTGAGAGTGCGCTGAATGGTCTAGGCAAATGTGGATAAGTTTGTCAGTAGCCCCAGCCTAGTGACATTATTTTTTAGCGTTTAGCATCTTGCGTATAGCTATGGCGCGATGGCTGATGCGGTTTTTCTGGTCCAGTGTCATTTGCTGGTATGGAATGTCACAGCCATCTGGGATGAAGATCGAGTCGTACGCAAAGGTGTCGCCCTCGGCCGCCTCTGTGGCAATGTGTCCATTGACAATGCCCTCAAAAGTATCTATTTTCCACTGAGTATAATCGTCGAAATCGCCCGTGATATAAGCCAAGACAGTACGAATGCGAGCCGAACGGTCAGCCTTGCCTTGAAGACGCTTCAACACCTTGTTCACATTGGCCCTGGCATCGGTTCTCTGAGGTGCATTGACACCAGTGTTATGGCTATGGAGTATCTTGAGCATTTCAGCAGATTGTTCCTCATTCCACACTACCATATTCTTAAGCTCAGATTCGCGTTCGGCGGCCTCCTCGTTGACGGCAGCATAATTTCTGGAATATATGCCAGGCATGCCGCCAAGTGCATCGACCTCCAGTACTGTATCATCTGCTACGCAATCGAAGCCATAATAACGCTTGACGAAACGTGCCTTGAGGAGTGCATTGCCCTCCGGGGTATTGGCCTTCTCGGGAATGTCTATATGGCAACCGATATCCTCAAGTGAACGTATCTCGTATTTCTCGCCGAAGATAGCGCGAGCCTCAGCCAGCTTGTGCGCATTGTTTGTAGCATAGACGAGAATAGTGCGAGTGCGTTTCTCTCTCTTTTCGGATACTTTCATAGGGTCAAATCCGCATCCCCAGACACTGCTGGCATCCGTGAGGCTGATGAATGCGTATGGGTCGATATTCTTTATCATATACTGCATCTGAGCCTGTTCTCGTCGGCGTATGATGCTGATGACCACCTTTCTGTTTGTGCGTGTGTACCAACCCTCGCCATCAAGTACGGTAACACCGTGTCCTGCTTTTACAAATGCACTGGCGATAGGGTCAGGATTGCGGGAAAAGATCATGAATTGAACCGACTGATGGCGTCGGCGGATACAGTAATCAAGTGTAAGAGAGCAGATGAAGAGCATCACGAAGCCGTAGATGACTCTAGCCCAATCGTGAAAGACGAAATAGCATGAAGAGATGATGACCACATCGCATGCCATGATGACTGAGCCTAGAGAAACCTGACGGTATTTGTTGACGATGGCGGCTATGATATCAGTGCCTCCTGTAGAGCCATTGCTCTCGAAACATAGTGCTAGTCCGCATCCACAGATGATAGCGCCTAAGACACAAGCCATGAAGATCTCGCTGCCGATGAGCTGTGGCAAGACCATTGTGTTAGGGTCTGTCTCGGAAGGTACCTCAATGAGACGTTGAAAAAGCCATAGCGAGGTGGTCATGAGGATTACCGCATAGATAGTCTTGATGCAGAAACGCATGCCTAGAATCTTGACTGCCGCTATGAGCAAACCCACGTTGATGATAGCGTATGTGACCTGTATTTCGACTCCTGTAGCATAATATATGATAGAAGAGATACCGGCTACGCCTCCTGTAGTGAGGCCGTATGGGAGCATGAAAACAGTAGCCCCTAGGGCATACATCATGACACCGATAGAGATAAAAGCGTAATCTTTAAGTTCAAAAAGAGCCTTGTAGAAAGAGCTGCTTTTAAAGTTGTCCAGACTCATTGTTGATTATTTGTACGGCGCAAAATTATTGAGATATTACAGTATCTCCAAATAATATACGGCCGACAGGTAAGAAAGAGCGTTGTAGGGGGTAATATACCCTGAAATAGGTATTGTGGAGAGATTGGGCTAGCGGTAATTTTGCATCGTTAAAGATGATTCGGGTGTGCCAATCTGAATCGCACTGACAATTGTGATGTTGAAGTCGAACTAACGAGTTCGACAGGCGCGAATATCAAACCATATCGATCTTTTTAGCTTATTGTTTTTGTTGTACAGAGAAAAAGCTGACTGTGAGAAACCGTCGGCTTTTTTTGTGCGGTTAAAGGACATGGAGTGAGAATGTAGATTAAAAAATGTTTATATCGCAACAAAAGAGATGTTGTTGCGTAAAAGCAGCTACCAAGACAACGACACACTTAGATGAGACTTATTGCCATCGCACTTATCACACTGTCAACCATGTTTTCGGCATACGGGCAATCGACAGCTGCTGAAACGGAACGGGAGATAGATAGTATATGCAGACTATTGCCATATCTGAAGCTTGATACGGTGAAACTTGCTGCTGAACACAGGATAGTATTGCAACATCCTGATGTGGATTCCACATTGAAATATTCAAAGATTATGCTGGCAGACGCTAAAGCGCTTCACAATGCCAGATATCAGACTTTTGCATACGACGCTATGGCGTGGGCATACTACTATAATGATGATTACAAGAGTACGATAGACTGCATGTATCGTATGCTGCCGATAGCCGACTCCATAGGGGATAAACGCATGGAGATGCGAGCATACGCTAAATTAGGTAGCTCGTACTATATGTTGTCGGACCCTGAGACTGCTATCAGATTTCATAAGAAAAGCATAGCGCTGGCATTGGAGCGTAAAGATACGGCGGGACTCTCTCAATACTACACAAACATAGCGCACGAGTATTTTGAGGGAGGAATGTACGAAGAGTCGAGAGAGTACTACCAGAAGGTGAACCATATAGACTCTTTGTCGGGTAATGAAGATCGATACGAAAGGAATAAACTCAACCTGGGTAGTACTATTTGGAAGGATGCCATAAGAAAGCTGGATTACGCCCGGTTCAGAGAGGGCAAAAGGATGATGCTAGAGGCTATGGAGGCAATTCCGATTCACTCGTACATTTCTACTAGAAATTTCACGCCGAACATTTTTTTTGACGAGATAAATTACTTTTTGCCGGGAGCGAAGCGCAAGAGAGAATTGCTGGACAGCTGTTGTCATTATCTGCAGATATTATCGGCTAATAAATACAATACCAGGTTGCAAAGATTTTACCTGACGCTGAAATATGCCCAATACAACACATTGGCCGGGAATTATCAGAAGACGCAATGCATACTTGACTCTATGTGCCCAGGTCAGAAATACGATATAAACGACCCTAATGCTGAGTTGATATGCGACCAGTATATACAGCTGTATAGAGCCATGGGTGACGCCCAGAACCTTGTCGAGCATCATGAGAAAAAGATAGCTATACTGCAGCGAAGCGGCAAGAAGATCTTAGTCGACTCGGGTAAGTTAATGGCTCAGGGGGAGTATGAGAACATATTGCGTGAGAGAGAAAAGGAGGATCTGAAGAAGGAGGTGGCGCTGGATAATAAGGCGTACTGGCGGAATGT
>JAKSLC010000106.1 GCA_024401415.1 Bacteroidales bacterium
CGTACTCAACAACCTTCTTAGCGAGAGCAACGTTCTCCTCGTATGGGAGGTGTGAGCCGTCGATCATTACTGAAGAGAAACCGTTGTCGATGCAATCCTTGCAAAGCTCGAATGAATCACCATGGTCAAGGTGAAGTACGATCTGTGGATTCTCGCAACCGAGCTCCTTAGCGTACTCTACAGCACCCTTAGCGAGGTTACGGAGGATAGTACCATTAGCGTAGTTGCGTGCGCCCTTTGATACCTGCATGATAACTGGTGACTTAGTCTCAACTGCAGCCATAACGATAGCCTGCATTTGCTCCATTGTGTTGAAGTTGAAAGCTGGGATAGCATAACCACCCTTAACTGCCTTTGCAAACATCTCTTTGGTGTTTACAAGACCAAGCTCTTTGTAACTTGTTGCCATTTGTTTGGAATATTAATTATGTTTTGTGTTTATAATCTATTAGTTGCTGAATGCTCTAACAACGTGCCAAAGTTAGTAATAATCTTCGGATTATGGGGTATGAGTTCCTATTTTTTTGACCGAACCTTTGGCTGATTGTATTCGCAATCTCCTCTTCTCCTCGTTTCTCACCGTCGCCTTTCGTGTCTCATCGCTTTTCTTGCATGTATATATTGCTCAATTAAATGAAAAATTGCGACTAAGTAAGGGGCATTCTATATTATTTATAGGGATTCAGATAGCCTCTTTTGTACAGAGCCGTATGAGTCTCCTCTCCTAAATAAAAAAGCATCTCAACCAAGCTGGGAGAGATGCTTCAATATTGTAATCTCGTTAGATTGCGATTCTAGAATAGACTTGTTGAGTTAAGCTCAGAAATCTTTTCCAAGTAGGTCAATGATGAATAACCTATTTTTCCGTCAGGTAGCTCGACCTTAGCCCAGCCGCTGATCTCCTCTAATCCTACAACCTCAGTGCCCTTTGCGAACTTACCGATAACTGGTGCGTTGATGTTAGGCTCTTGGCGAACGTTAAGGTTGGACGATTTTGTGATAACTTTATATCTTGCCATAGTCCAAATCGGATTATTAATTAGTACTCAGATTTATTTTGTGAGGGCTTCCTTTGCCTGACATGCTGTAGCTACAGTCTGGAAGAGCGCGTTGAGTGAGTTCTTCTCGTCCTCTGAAAGTGTAGCAGCATTTGCCTTTACATCCTCACGTACAGCGTTAAGCTTCTCTGCAACTGCCTTTACAGCGTCTGCTGTGTTAGCCTCTGCAAGCTGTGTCTGGATCTCATTGAGAGTTGCAAGAGTTTTCTCAGTGAATGAAAGTACCTTCTCTACAACTGGAGCTGCAGCCTCAACTGCTGGTGTCTCTGTCTTAGCCTCCTGCTTCTTAGAGCAGCTAGAAAGTACAAGTGCTGCGATAGCTGCAGCAAAGAATAATTTCTTCATAGTGATGCGTTTTTAATAATTGTTTTGCTTTTTGCTATATGTTACGCATGTATGTTGTTGATGGTTACGTTTTTATTGAAAGAAATAGTATTTATTTTTTTGAGCCTAATATGTCTGTTATCTTGTCTATTCCCTCCTCTTTTATATTTGCTTTTAACGATAGTCTTATGCGTTCCGTACCTTTCGCTACAGTAGGGTATCTGATAGGTAGGGCATAAAATCCGTTGTCTAGGAGCTCTTTGCATTTTTCAATGGCAATGTTGACGTCTCCTGTTATATATGGTATAATCTGACTCTCTCCAGTTTTGCCGTTTATTGCTGTTGATAGTTTGCGTGACATGCGTTGTAGGTTCTCTCTCGCATCGTTCATGCTGCTGTCAGAAAGGTGCTCGATAACGTGCTGTGTCCAGGCACAGTTTATTGGCGGTAGGGCAGTGGTGAATATGATAGTGCGGCATTTGTTTACAAGGTATTCTCGTATTGTCTTGTTTGTCGATACAAATGCTCCTGCAGACCCTATGGCTTTGCCTAGCGTACACATCAGTAGGTCTACCTGGTCTAAAATGCCCACTTCTTCGCAGATACCCCTTCCGTCACGCCCTCTTATTCCAAATGAGTGCGCCTCGTCTACATATAGAAGTGTGTTGTATTTTTCTTTTAGCTCTGCTATCTCTCTCAACGGAGCAATGTCTCCATCCATGGAGAAGATGCCTTCCGTGACTATCATGCACATCTCGTATTTTGAGCGGTTTTCTTTAAGTATGTGCTCAAGGTGTGCAATGTCGTTATGCCTGAATCTTAATACGTCCGCTTCTGTTAGCCTTAATCCGTCTATGATGCTGGCATGCGCTAGTTTGTCTGCTATTATCAGGTCTCTCTTGCCCATCAAGGCTTGCATGATGCCTTGGTTGGCATGGAATCCTCCAGTAAAAACTAAAGAGTATCTGCCTGGAAGAAATTCGTCCAGGCAGTACTCTAAGTTCTGATATTCCGTATGGTTGCCAGTAAGTAAGCGTGATGAAACGCTCGACATACTGTGTGCATCTATTTTGTACCTGTCTAAAAACGACTGCAGTAGTGCTTCGTTGTCGTTTATGGCAAGGTAGTCGTTCGAGGCAAGGTTTACTAACCTGTCTTTCTGATCTATTGTCGGAAGTCGACGTAGGTTGTTGCTTGCTGTAAGTTCGTTTAGCTCTGTCTCGTATCTTGAATAGATGCTGCTTGTATTCATATTTTAGAATTTGGCGTTGCGCATATCGCCTGTCTCTTCAAAGGCAATATGCATCTGGAGCGCCTTGGTAAGTGTCATAGGTGTGTGGCATTTGCCTGTCTGCATCTTGACGTAGTCCCAAAGTAGCTCTTTGTATTCTGGGTGAACGCAGTTCTCAATGATTGTCTGCGCTTTTTGTAATGGCGATTTTCCTCTGAGGTCCGCAACACCTTGCTCTGTAACAAGTACTTTTACTGAGTGCTCTGATGAGTCGACGTGCGAAACCATAGGTACTATAGCCGAGATAACTCCCTTCTTTGCAACGGATGGACATGTGAAGATCGATAGGAATGCGTTGCGTGCAAAGTCTGCTGAACCTCCTAGTCCGTTCATCATCTTCTGTCCAAGTACGTTTGTCGAGTTGACATTGCCAAAGATATCTGCCTCGAGTGCGGTGTTTATGGCAATTACACCGAGACGTCGTGAAAGCTCAGGGTGATTTGTTATCTCTTGTGGACGAAGCATGAGCTTTGGTCCGAAGAATGAGTAATCTTTGTATACCTCTTGTAGGACGTCGTCAGATAGCGTGAGTGACGATCCTGATGCAAATGAGATGCGTCCCTGTTTCATGAGACCGATTACTGAGTTTTGGATAACTTCAGTAAACATCGTGAATGTTGGGATGTCTTGACACTCTCCAAGCGAACCGAGAACTGCGTTGGCAATGTTGCCTACACCGCTCTGAAGTGGCAAAAACTCCTTTGGGATAATGCCACGATGCAATTCTGCAAGAAGGAAGTTGGCAACGTTCTCTCCAATCTTCGCTGTTACTGCGTCTACTGGGGTGAATGGAGCAATGCCGTCAGGCATATCTGTCGTTACAACACCAAGAACTTTGCTAGGGTCTACTTTTAGTGTGGCTTCGCCAATGCGGTCCGATGATGTGTAGATAGGTATCTCTTTGCGGTATGGTGGGTTGGCAGGCTCGTATAGGTCGTGCATGCCAATGATGCTTGCTGGATGGTGTGCGTTGAGCTCTATTAGGATCTTGCTCGCCGACTTTACAAGTGTAGGTGTAATACCTACAGAAGTGGTGAGTACAATCTCTCCATTAGGTGTGATGTCTGCAGCCTCTATGATGGCTACATCCATTTTGCCAAGGAATCCATAGCGTAGGTCCTGTGCAACGTGCGAGAGGTGCATGTCAAAGTATTGTACCTCGCCACAGTTGATGGCAGCACGCATGTCTTTGTGTGACTGGAATGGGGTACGGAATGATACTGCCTTGGCACGGGATAGTGCACCATCTATCTGGTCGCCTGTTGAACCACCTGTGATGAGTCCTACTCGAAACTCCTCTCCTTTAGCATGTAGTTCTTCAGCACGAGCTGCAAGTGCTGCTGGTATCGCTTTTGCTGTTCCTACTGATGAGAAACCTCCGATGCCTACTACATCGCCATTGTTGATTAGTGCTGCAGCTTCTGCTGCTGTCAAGGTATTGTACTTCATTGTCGTATATTCTAATGTCTAATATTTATTCATTGACAATGCAAAAATATACATAATATGCATACGTTGGTAATAAATATGCATTAAAATACGCTAAATGGACAATAATTCTACCAATTTGCGTGTTTTACTTACTGGGTCTTCTGCGTTCAGTATCTCTCCGGATAAAGCTATGCCGTTAGGTCCTGCATTCATGACGTCTGTTATGTCGCTTTCGGTGATGCCTCCTATGGCTACAATGGGTGTGTTTATGCCATTGGAACGACAGTTCCAAATTATGTCTTGGTATCCGTCTAATCCTAATACTGGGGCAAGATTCTTTTTGGTGGTGGTGTATCTGAACGGACCGCAGCCTATATAGTCTACATAGGTGTGTATCTCTTGTATGTCCTCGAATGTGTTGCAGGTACCTCCAATGATGAATTTATCTCCAAGTATCTCTCGCGCCTCTGCTGGTGGCATGTCCTTTTTGCCAACGTGAACCCCGTGAACGTTGAGTTGTTTGCAAAGATTTACATGGTCATCTAGTATGAGCACTGCATCGTAGTCTTTTACTACAGGTTTTAGTCGCTCTGCTATATGGGCTACTTCATCTTCTGTCGCTTCTTTCATGCGAAGTTGTATCCAGCGACAACCGCCTTCAAGGGCTTTGAGACATCCCTCCTCGTACGAGAATCTTTCGTTTTGATGACTTATGAATTGGAGGGGGAGTATTTCAAGGTATTTTTTGTCTATCACTGTAGTAACGTTTGATTATCCTCCGCAAGCTGCGCGGATTATTATGAGGGAGTCGTTGTCGCTTATGGTTGTAGTCTCCCATTCGTTGCGAGGTATCATCTGCATGCCTCTGGCTATGGCAACTCCTTTGTCTGGTAATTGCAGTTCCTGTGCAAGGTCTGCTATTGTCGACCCTGAGAATGATGTAGACTCTCCGTTGATTGTTATGTTCATTGAAATGATATGATTCTAGTTCATACTGATGATTTCACCAGTAAGGTCTCGCACTATTATGGTGTCGCTTTGCATGGTGAATGGTCGTGGGGCAACAAAACGAACTTCATGCGAACTTGGGAAGTCTATGTCGCGGAAGTGGTTGTACCTGCCGTGTTTGCCAAGGTTGGTGTACTTCCAGTCAAACTTTCCTGTGTTAAGTTTTATTTTGCCGATGAATCCTACTGTTCCTATGTATGCAAAGCCTCCTCGTATCAATGGCTTCGAGAATGAAAATCCCTCAATCTCAGTTTGCCATATTGTTTTGCCTGTCTCGATATTTATTCGTCTCACAAATGACCCAGGTCCGTTTTGGTTTATATCTGTATAAAAAATGATGAGGTCCTGGTGCCTTTGATGGAAGTATAACTGCTCAATTGGGTATTCGTTGCCAAGCGAGAATTTGTACTGCCCATTGGTGTTGAATACTTTTCCGTCTGCCGATACACGATAGCGAATGCCGTCAAGATATATTATCAGGGTATCCGGGTCTGGCCATTGTGAGTATCTTGCCTCCATAGCGTATGAGCCTTTGTCGCTGTATTCAACAGGTATTATTCCCCATAGGTCAGACTTTTTTTTGTCCGACTTCTGGTAGAATAAGTTGCAGCTACTCATCGCTAGTATCGCTACAAATGCTATTGCTATTGTACAAAGATGCTTCATCTTTGTCTTTATTTAAATGATAAACTGAATAGTTTGAGCCAATTTTTCCGCCGCTTCTTCGCCGTGGAGGTATTCTACGATGGCAAGACCAAATTCTATGGCCGCACCAGCGCCTTTGGCTGTTATAATGTTGCCGTCGGTAACGGCGTGTTGTTTCAATACTGTGGCTCCCTTGAGATCGTTTTCAAATCCCGGGAAGCATGTCGCGTTGCGACCTTCAAGCATTCCTTTTTTGCCAAGTATCATTGGCGCTGCACATATCGCTGTGACCAATTTTCCTTGCTCGTAAAGAACTTCTATTATCTTATGAACATTCTTGTCGTTGTCTAGGTTTTTAGTGCCAGGCATGCCACCAGGAAGTATTACCACATCAATGTCGCCGATCTCAATGTTGCTTATTAGCTCGTCTGCAACCACGCTTATGTTATGGGCGCTGGTTACCTTGAGGTCGTCCTCCTTGATGCTGACTAGCGTTACCTTGTCGCCCATGCGCCGTAGCAAGTCAACTGGTACAAGTGCTTCTGTCTCTTCAAAACCGTCTGCAAGAAGTGCTATTATATTGTGAATCATAATTGTCTCAGAGATATTCAATGCGCAAATGTAATACTATTATTTAAAAGTTTTTAACTGTTGGGGGTAATATTTTCACTATTTATGACATATTTTTTGATAATCTCAAGAAGTAATCTACTGTACATACTCAAAAACTATGCTCACTACATACTCAGATTCTATATTTTTCCCATTGAGTTTGGCTGGTACCCATCGCCATGTTTTGGGTATTTTCCTCATGGCATTGATTACGGCCTGATTAAAGTCTGGTTTAGAGAATCTTTGTATGTGATATCCTTTATATTCTCCACTCGAATCTATGTGCATCGCTACGTCTACTTGGCAGTTCTTGAATTCGCCACGCTCTTCTCGTGGGTATGTTGTGTGGGAGCAAATGTAATGGCGAATATGTAGTGGACTGCCTAAAAATACTGGCGGATAGGTGTCTTCGGAATATTTATGGCCAATGTGCGGCAATATCTTTGTAGGTTTTTGTTTGTCGTAGTCATATTCGAGCTCTATTTCATTCTCTATCGTGTAAAACCTCCATATCCCTGTGCGTTTGCCATAGGTGTATTGCCCCTCTTCAATGGGGTAGTCTTTGTGAATGAGTGAGTATTTGCCGTGTTTGATGTTGGGTTTTGACGCAAGAACGTGGTACTCTTCTGTATAGCATATAGTATCTACACTCCTAGACAAAACCCTTGGTCCTTTGGGTGTCTGAGGTGCGTGAAATGCCCATATAATGGGTAGTGTAGTAAAAATTAGTAACAGTAGTAATAACTGCCTTGTCATCTATTGTCGTCCCGGGTTGATTTTCTAACGGGCAAACAAAGTTAGAGATTGTATGCGAGTATTGCAATAGGCAAAAAGAAAAACACATCTAGACGGCCCTAATGGGCGCCAGACGTGCCACACATGTTGTTATCTATAAGCGTATGAATAAGGATTTTCTAGGAGAGTTTCCGCTGTAGGACAGCAGGATATTCGCTGTTTAGCGAACTACCTTGCCGTTTACTACTACGAAAGTCTTGCTTACTGTAAGTCCTTTGCGGAATGAGAAGTTTACAGTGTAAGCTCCATCTTCAAGTTTTGCAATATCAAGAAGATACTGTGCTGCCTTAACTGGTGCAACGCGCTTTGAAACGTATACAGTGCTGCCAGCCTCGTTTGTTACCTCCATATGTGTAATGGCGTTGTTCTCGTTGTTCGAGTTAACTGAAACAACAGCTATGTTGTTCTTATGGAAGTTATTAACGTATACCTTAGCGTCAGACTTAGCAGATGCAGAAACTGATGCAAAAGCGAATGCTGCAATGGCAGCGAACTTGATAGTGTTGAAAGTCTTCATAATGTAAAACTTTAATTTGTTTGTTGTCTATTGTTGTCTATTTATTGTCTGTTGTCGTCGCAATGGTTTCGACTTGTTGTCTCTCTCATTTTGACATTGCAAAGTTACAGTGTATTATGTCGAAATGGTGTTAATCTGTAATGGTGGTAAGGTTAATTCGTGTTACTTTGTTAATTGGTGTTTCTATTTAGGGGGTTATAGGGCTTTTTTGTCGCCATATCTGCTCGTTTTGTGCTGTAATGTTAATGGCTTTGTTCTCTCTTTAGCGTAGTTTAATTGTTGATGGTGGTTTATAGAGCGTCAGAAACAACAAAAGTCCCCTCAAAAAGGGGACTTTTGTATGACGAAATGTTAAAATGCTCTTTGTGACTTACAGTTTATAAGCTAAAAGCCGCATTTTTCTTCATTAAAATAGCTTGCTAGGATACTCTCCTGCTGCGATAAGTGCGTTGATTTTGTCAACTACTCCTTGTCGGTCTGCAGCGTATGTTACACCAAACCATTTAGATGTAGTGTCAAGTACCTCAACTGTGGCTGTGCCGTTTGTGATGAGTTTGTTGACCATCAATGGTATGTAGTATTCAGACTTGAGCTGTGTGCCGTTCTCCTTGAGCCACTCAACGAAGTATTCTGTCGAATATTGGAAGTAGTCTGGTGTGAAGCCCCACATATTCATGGATACTGGTGTGTTGTCTTCTATCGCTACCCACTTGCCTTCTTCGTCTTTGTAGCATACAGGACCGTCTACTCGCATGATCTCTGTACGCTCTACTACTGTCTGAAGTAGATTCTTGCTGTCTGTTGAGCAGATGCCACGGGCTACAGTGCCACTCTCACTGAGTGTGTTGCCTACGCGGAAGCCTATCATGCAGTATTTGTTCTTTGCATCGTCCGCTAGGTTAGATAGGTATTTGCCAAGTACAGCAAATGAGTCGCGACCATAGAAATCATCTGCATTGATCACTGCAAATGGTTCCTTAATAGCATCTTTGCCCATAAGTACAGCATGGTTTGTTCCCCATGGCTTGGTGCGCTCCTCTGGACATTTGAATCCTGCAGGAAGGTCGTTGATATCTTGGAATACTACTTCTACCGGAATATGATTCTCATATTTTGAGAGTACTTTCTCGCGGAAGTCGTCCTCGAATGTCTTGCGTATGACGAATACAATCTTTCCGAAGCCTGCTCGCATGGCATCGAATACTGAATAGTCCATGATTGTTTCACCATTTGGCCCAAGACCGTCAAGCTGCTTGAGTCCGCCGTAACGGCTGCCCATACCTGCAGCTAATACAAATAATGTAGGTTTCATTTATAGATGTTGTTTGATATCGTTTATATACCTATATATTAGGTGCAAAGTTATCTCTTTTTGCTTAATTGGATGTGATATGGTATTTTTTTACTCTAAAATGTAGCCATTTTAAATTAAGTGCCGTATATAGTGTCAGAAAATTATTAAACACTATTTTTATATGGATATTCTCATTACTTGCCTCATTGGCTTTCTTGTAGGTAGCTTGGCTTCCTGGATCATGAAGAAGGGTTTCCCTTGGTATATTGACATTCTCGTCGGTGTCGGTGGTAGCTGGTTGGGTAATTGGATCGCAGGCCTCATCGGTATGTCTGGTGGCTTCATTTTCTCTACTATCGGCGCAGTCCTCTTAATTTGGATAATTTCTAAATTAAAGAAATAATCATACCTATATTATAATGCTTAGAGAGTGTCCTGAATACTGGATACTCTCTTGTTTTTGCCCTAGGCAAAAAAATATGCTACTACACTATTATTTAATTTTTTTGACGTGCAAATTTTGTTTTGTGAAAAATAGTTTGTATGTTT
>JAKSLC010000107.1 GCA_024401415.1 Bacteroidales bacterium
GACCCCCTGATTAACAGTCAGGTGCTCTAACCAACTGAGCTATTAGAGAATGACCACTTTTCTTCAAGGTTTCCCTCTCGAAAGCGGTGCAAAGGTAATGCGAGATTTTTCATTATGCAAGAAAAAAATGAAAAAAGTGCATTTTGGCCTACGTATCTCTAGTTTTTGCTCCTGCTTGCTCCCGATAATTGTTTTTTATGCATTTCTTGCATAACTTGCAGCCCCAATGCTCAAAATCGTAATTTGAAATGAAAAAGGTTATCACAGCTATACTGTTCTTGATCTGCCTGTGTTGCACTATAAATGCACAGTCTAATGATGAGTTTATTTATTTTGAGGAAGAGACAACTCCTGAACTTGATAAATGGGGGTTAAGTTTTTCTCTTCTTGGTGGTGTGTCTATCCCAAATCTCGATATGAAGGATTATTTCAAGGCCCTTGGTGCCTTTGAATGCGACTTTTCGGCACGTTGCAATAAGTTCCTTTTTGGACTTCAGGCAATAATAAATGGTGGCACGCTTCAAAGGGATTTCATGAAGAAGAAGGGTTATGAGTACTGGGAAAAGGATTATAGGTTGTGCTTGAATAATCTCTCTTTTTATGGTGGGTATATGGTTTACGATTCTAAATATTTCCGTCTCACTCCTCACGCTTTTTTCGGTATGAATGATGTGACATCTGGCGAGGATGAGGATGAATATTCTGATCAGAATTTCAAGTCTGCAACTATGGCTTGGGGACCAGGGTGCGCTTTCGATATCAAAGTGCAGAAGCTTTGCAATCTCACAGGCGAAAGCGTTTCAGTACGACTGAATTATCAGTATAATGTTTCCGATTTCAAACGCAAGTACTATCATGCAAGCGGTAGCCTCCATACTATAACTGTTGGATTCAATTTTACCATGTAGTCTGTTGTATAGCGTTTGTAGCACACAAGGGGATTCCCTTTGTGTCGGGTTATTGTATATGATATTTTTCTAGCAATCTTCTTATATCTGCACTATTCTGTCCTTTCCAAATAGCGCCTAGTACAGCGTAGTCTCCAAATCCGAGGTCTCTGACTGTTTTTATGTTCTCTTCGTTTATTCCTCCAAGGGCTATTACTTTGTTGTCTATCAGTCCTCTGTCTCGTGCAGCTTCAAGTTCTGTTGTAGTAAAGGCCGATTTATAACCCTCTTTGGAAATGCTGTCAAATATGGGCGAAAGAAAGCAGTAGTCTAATCTGGTTTTCCGTAGCTCAATCTCTTCTAAAGAATGACAAGATGCCGAAATCAAGCCTGTCCATCTTTTAGGAGCCTCAGGTGTACGTCCACTCAGATGCACCCCACCTAGCGAAAAGGCTTCTGCTACATCAAAGTGATAATGAACGGAGATGCGCTCATACCACCGTTCGTCTATCTGCGCCACAAGTCTTCCCACCTCTTCTGATGTAGCATCAGGCTTTCGCATATGCAATCGCCTGATACCCTCCTCAAAAAGTAAGTTTATCTTCTTTGCTTCATCAGAAACAAAACCCGGCGCCGTAATAACTATCATAACAATAAGTCTACGCTAACCCTAGCCCACCACTTATCCTAACTTATTTCAATCCCGCTCCTCCCCCTCCCTTTCGGGGAGGGGGTCGGGGGGTGAGGCTTTTATTAATTAAAAATATCGTCCCAATCCTTAAACACTGGCTCGCGTCCAGCAGCCTTCAATCCAGCTACTACCTCTGCCACTGTTCTGTCGTCAGTAACGTCAAATTGTGGCAATGCTTGTTTCTTGTATGTGTAGTATCCTCCAGGTTCTACACTGCTTTGCGCACTCATGGTTGTCACGCCTAGCGAGGCCATATTGTTTCTGATAAACGCTGGCTCGCGTGTAGAGTATGAAATATCTACGTCATGGTCAAATATTCTGAAGGCAAAGGTCAGCTGGGCCAACTCTTTGTCGTTCATTATGACGTTTGGCTGGAAGCCTCCGTTCTCTGCTGCTCGCATACGTGGAAAGTTGACGGAATACTTTGTCTGCCAGTAGTTTCTCTGCAGATATCTCAAGTGATATGCCATCATAGTCATGTCTGTTCTCCAGTCCTCCAAACCTACCAGTACGCCCATGCCTATCGTGTGTACTCCGGCTTGTCCCATTCGGTCAAATCCGTTGACTCTCCACTCGAAGTTGCTCTTCATGCCCTTTGGATGGTATATCTTGTAGTTCTCTCTGTGATATGTCTCTTGAAAACAGATGACGCCGTTCATGCCGTTGTCTGCACATTTCTTGTAGTCTTCTGTGCTGAGTGGCATGACTTCTATCTTTACGTTCGAGAAGTATTTGCGGGCAAGTTTTATCGCCTCCACAACATAGTCTGTATTGGCCTTGGCTGGGTTCTCTCCTGTAACAAGGAGTATGTTCTCAAACGGACCGAGTTCTTTAATGGCTTTATACTCGTTCTCTATCTGCTCTATGGTCAATATCGTTCGTGGCATCGGATTGGAAACATGAAATCCGCAATAAACGCACGAGTTCGTACAGCTGTTTGTAATGTACAATGGTATGAACATCGATATTGTCTTACCGAATCTCTCCATGGTGTATTTCCTGCTGAGTTGCGCCATCTGCTCAAGGTATGGTGCAGCAGCAGGTGATATCAGTGCCATGAAATCGTCAACTGTGCAGTGTTGTTTGGCAAGTGCTCTCTGCACGTCTACGTCTGTCTTTGATAGTATCTTGGCAGTTGTCTCCTCCCAGTCTATCTTCAATAACTCATCTGAAAACATCGTTTTCTAATGTATTATGTTCTTGTGTTTTAGAGCGTGTTGTATAAACTGCTCTTTTATATCTTTATTACTCCTTTTGCTTCCCAAGCCTCTCTGTCTGGCGTCTGCATCTTTGGCCTGATAATGATCTTATCTTCGTTTTTGTTCAGCAGCGCCGGCCAATAGCTGAATGTCGAGTTGGCCATGATGTTGTGCTTGCATTTCGACATAAGATACATATCCAGATAGCTGTTGGCTCCTGTATTGCCCACTACTATCTCTTTATTCTCTAACGATGCAAATAGTTGTTTGGCATATTCTGTATCGTCAGAAAAAATGAAATAGAACGGGTTAGCTACTCTAGCTTCAATAATTTCTATAGCTCTCTTGTAGTACTCTTCGGTACAAATAGCGTAGCCTAGCTTGACAAAATCTCCTCGCCTTATATGTATGGCTACAGAGTTTTCTGTTTCTATCTCTTGAAGCCAGATCGAACAGGTGTCTATCGTCGGCATGGCAAAGCTGAACATTTTCCTCAGCCTTGGAAGTATCTCGCTGTAATCGTAGTTATGCCACGTTCCTTGGAAGTAGTAGTTTTTCTTTATATCAAGCTTCCAAACTCTCTCATCCACAGGGTAACGTGTTTCGTATATCTGGCGGATATAGTTTTGCGTCATGAAGAGCTTACATATCTTTGTAAGGCGCCTCCAACCTGCAATGATACCGAATGGTCTGAGCTCTTTCGCACTGGCTTCCTGTATCTCTATGTCAGGAAATATGCGACTTAGCTCATACCCGTTGTGTATCTTCCCTTCACAGGCAATATGATACCGCACTTCTGCCTCTGGATATAGGTGCTTGAGCAACTGTCCAAAGGCATATTGCGACATCTGATTGCCTAGTCCGCTGGATATCTTGACTACGAATGCCATCTTTCTTATTGCTTGATGCCTCGACTGAGTTTCATAGCGCAGAAGTTCGGACCGCACATGGTGCAGTATTCTCCGTCTTGGTGTCCTGCCTCTTTGAAGTAGGTCTCAGCTCTGTCTGGATCTAGCGATAGGTTAAATTGGTCTACCCACCTGAATTCGTATCTCGCTTTCGAAAGGGCATTGTCTCTTACCATCGCTCCAGGGTGCCCCTTTGCAAGGTCTGCCGCATGTGCAGCTATCTTATATGTGATGACACCGTTTCTTACGTCTTCTTTATTTGGTAGAGCTAAGTGCTCCTTAGGCGTTACGTAACAGAGCATTGCAGTTCCAAGCCAGCCTATCTGCGCTGCACCTATGGCTGATGTGATATGGTCATAGCCTGGCGCTATATCTGTAACAAGCGGACCGAGTGTGTAGAATGGCGCCTCATGGCATTTCTCTAGCTGTCTCTCCATATTCTCTCTGATCTTGTGCAATGGCACATGACCCGGACCTTCTATGAAGGCTTGTACGTTCTTTGCCCACGCTCTCTCTACGAGTTCTCCCATAGTGTCTAACTCAGCGAATTGCGCTAGGTCATTTGCATCATGAATTGAACCCGGACGAAGTCCGTCTCCTAACGATACTGCTACGTCATATTGCGCAAGTATGTCGCAGATGTCGTCAAAGTGCTCATAGAGGAAGCTCTCTTTCTGATGCTTTACACACCATGTGGAGATAATGGAGCCGCCGCGACTTACCATGCCTGTCAGTCTCTTCTCCGCTAGATGTACGTTCTTGAGTCTGATGCCGCAGTGTATCGTGAAGTAGTCGACTCCTTGCTCGCATTGCTCAATGAGGGTGTCTCGGAATAGCTCCCAAGTGAGGTCTTCTGCCTTGCCGTTGACCTTCTCCATCGCTTGATACATTGGCACGGTACCCACTGGAACTGGGCAGTTTCGGATAATCCATTCGCGTGTCTCATGTATGTTCTCTCCAGTAGATAGGTCCATTAGTGTATCGCCTCCCCATTTGCAGCTCCATACTGCTTTGTCTACCTCTTCTTCAATGGATGATGTGGTAGCTGAGTTGCCGATATTGGTGTTTATCTTTACCATGAAGTTCCTGCCAATAATCATTGGCTCACTTTCTGGATGGTTGATGTTGGCTGGCAGTACAGCACGTCCCCTGGCTATCTCGCTTCTCACAAATTCTGGCGTGATGTGCGATTCTATGCCAAGTGCCTTGCAGTTCATATTCTCTCTTATGGCCACATACTCCATCTCTGGGGTAATGATGCCTGCCTTGGCGTATGCCATCTGCGTAGCTGCTTTGCCTGCCTTGGCTCTGTATGGCTTCTGTATGTGCTCAAAGCGTAACTTGTCGAGCGACTTGTCGGCAAGTCTCATCTTGCCGTATTCTGATGTGATGCCGTCTAGTTGCTCCACATCGCCTCTGTCAAGTATCCACTGCTCTCGCATTCTTGGCAGACCTTTCTTGAGGTCTACTTCTATGTTGGGGTCGGAGAATGGTCCGGATGTATCGTATATAAATACTGGCTCATTCTCTGTTACCTTCCTGTTCCCGTCTTTGTCTACTTCTACAGATGGTGTAAGATTTACCTTCTGCATGCCGACTTTGATGTATGGGAACATCTCGCCTTGCATATAGTATTTCTCACGCTTCGCGCGGAATTTCGTATCTTTCTTTTCGCTCATATTATGTAAATGAGTGTTTTGTATTATTCTTATCCCAAAAATGCTGTCAATGGTGATGAAGCTACAGCCTCACTTTCCGAAATGGCTCCAAGACCTGCCTCGTATGCTTCTCTACCGCAGATAACGGCATCTCTGAATGCCTTGGCCATTCTTACTGGGTCGCCTGCAACAGCAATGGCTGTATTTACAAGGCAGGCATCGGCTCCCATCTCCATGGCTGCCGCAGCATGACTAGGTGCACCTATTCCGGCATCTACTACTACCGGTACATTTGATTGCTCTATGATAATTCTGAGAAAATCTTCTGTTCTCAAGCCTTTGTTTGTTCCAATAGGCGCAGCCAATGGCATGACAGTAGCCGCACCAGCCTCTTCAAGGCGCTTGCAGAGTACAGGGTCAGCTTGACAGTATGGCAAAACGACAAAGCCCAATTTTACCAACTTCTCTGTAGCCAATAGTGTCTCCATCGAGTCTGGCAACAAATAGCGTGGGTCAGGGTGTATCTCTAGCTTGAGCCAGTTTGTACCGAACGCCTCTCGCGAGAGTTGTGCTGCAAAAACAGCTTCTTCTGCATTTCTTACTCCTGATGTATTTGGCAATAGCTGAATATTAGGAGCCTGTATATGCTGTAGCATATCGTCTTCCTGCGAATTCTTGGTATTTAGGCGCTTCATAGCTACCGTTACCATCTGTGTCTCCGATGCCAATATCGAAGCCTTCATCAAATCGTTGGAATTGAACTTGCCAGTTCCCAAAAACAAACGACTATCGAACTCTCTGTCCGCAATCTTTAATTTCTGCATATCTTGTAGTTTTTTTATTTCCTCACCAAATAGACAAATCCCCTATCCTTAAACAAGACAAATCTCTAGCATTGCATCGTACTCACCACCTCCTTTTGGAAAGAGGTAGCAATGCAGACAAATCCCCTGTCCCTAAACAAGGAAAATCTCTCAAGCATTTCATCGAGTTCATACCCTCCTTTTGGGAGAGGTAGCAATGTAGACAAATCCCCTATCCCTAAATAAGGAGAGTCTAACTCACCCCCTCCCTTTGGGGGAGGGGGCAGGGGGTGAGGCTTCAATCCTCCGTTTTTCCCTACGGCAGCATTACCTGCATCAGGTTCCTTGGGTATAATCTCAGCCTCACCAGCACCCCATTATTTCTCCGTGCAAAGATACATTTTCCGCGGAATATATGTCTCCTTATCACACTTTTTCCGCGGAAAAAGTGTAGTCTAAACACACTTTTTCGAATGAAACAAAAAAAGACGACACTAATTGGCTCTTCCGTTCGTTTATGTGTGTTATGAGTAGGATAAAGTTCCTGGCAGTTGTTATATTCCCAGACAGCCTCTATTCATTAGGAATTCCTTTGGTCTAATAGTAACAATACCTGCATCGTTTCGTTATCTACTAGTCGTTCGAGATATTTATTTTGGTTCAAAAATAGCTTTTCATACAAAGATTGCAAAATTTTTCACATAATAGATATACTCTCTTTTAGTCATTTCTTTTACCCCTACCTTCAAAAACTCAACAATATTGGAAATAATTCGTAATATTGCAGTGTACCTCCACACTGAATATACAATTAAAAACAACTAAGTATTATTATACTATGAGTAAGAAACTACTACTGTGCTCCCTGTCAGCACTCGCAATTCTGTCGTCGTGCAAGCACGACAAGGACGATGTATCAATATTCTCCTCAGACGAACTGACCATCAGCGCTAGTGTTGGTCAAATGTCTGCCAACAAATCTCTCAAGCTCGGCACGTCGTTCGATGCCGGCGATGAGATTTCGGTATATGCCTGGACGGGCTCTGCTGAAGTTGTGCCTACTGAACTGCAGGTCAACAATTCTATCAACACGCTTCAGGACGACGGCACATGGATTGCTGACCCTAGGATGTTGTGGAAGGACGGCACGAGCAAGCACTATTTCATAGGTGTTTATCCACAGAGGGCTCTGGCTGATTTTACAGCCGACGAATACGTGCTCAACACAGCCGACCAGGAGGCGAGTGATATTCTGGTGGCAAGGAATCTTGAGGGTATATCGTGCCGCGTGACTCCTGTGCCTCTGACATTTACTCACATCATGTCGCGCCTCGACGTAAACATCAATGTAGTCAATTTCAGCACAGAGCCGACAGAGGCCGTGGTAAAGGTCAATGGCAAAACAAACGCGACTATCAACTACCTCACAAAGACAGTTACAGCAAAGGGTGACAATTCGGACATAGTTCTGCAGAATGTTGCAACAGCCGACGGATACATCTTGAGCTATAACTCTATAATGGTTCCTCAGACAGGCATTAACGAGATTGTGGTAGAGGCCGACGGCCAGACCTTCACCTACACGCACAGCAAGGACTTCACGCTCAAGAGTGGCTACTACACCACAGTCAACCTGACACTCAAGAGAAGCGAAATCACACTTGGCAATGTCGACATAGTCGATTGGAACAACGAAGAGGTAATTGACGCTGTTGTTGGAGAAGGAGTCGCCAATAACGGAAACAGAGGTGTCGAGAACGGCCATGAATGGGTAGACCTTGGACTCTCTGTTAAATGGGCAACGATGAACGTAGGCGCAACAGCTCCTCAGGAATATGGTTCATACATAGCGTGGGGCGAAACTGAAACCGCTACCAAGAGCAGCTATGACTGGAGCACATATAAGTATGGTGGCACTTTCATTGGCGACAACAAGACCACCCTCGAAAAAGCCGATGATGCAGCAGCGGCCAACTGGGGCGGCGACTGGGTAATGCCATCTCCAGATGATTTTAGTGAGTTGCAGCAGTATTGCACCTGCACGTGGACACCCCAGAACGGAGTGAACGGTTATCTCATCAAGGGCACTAACGGCAACTCTATCTTCCTTCCAGCCGCTGGTTATCGCTACGACGGCAACCTCGACGGCGAGGGCTCCTACGGCTCCTACTGGTCGTCGTCGCTCTACGAGGGCGACTCGGACGACGGCTGTGCCCTGGACTTCAGCAAGGACAGCTTCTACCCTTGGTACGGCTTCAGCCGTTACTACGGTCCGTCGATTCGCCCTGTCTGCCCGTCCGCAGGGGATACCAATGGTCATGTGGCCGTAGACCTTGGCTTGCCAAGCGGCAAACTATGGGCAGAATGCAATGTGGGCGCCAGCACGCCGGAGACCAGCGGCGACTATTTTGCATGGGGCGAAACCGAGGCTAAAAGCGATTATTCATGGAGTACCTATAAGTATATGCAGGAAGGGAAGTCGGAGTGGTATTACATCAACAAGTATCAAGCAGAAGACCATCAGTTCGACGGCGTATGGTACAAGGATGTGAAATATTGCAACCAAGGCGACAAGAAGAGTATCCTTGAAGCCAAGGACGACGTGGCAACACAGTCTTGGGGCTCTGAATGGCGAATGCCTACGGCAGCCGAGTGGGAGGAACTCTACAACAACACAACGCAGACATGGATCGATAACTACGAAGGTACAGGTGTAAAGGGCTATATACTTACCAGCACCAAGGAAGGTCATGAGGGAGCCTCTATCTTCCTTCCAACCGCTGGTTATCGCGACGGCGGCGACCTCTACTACGAGGGCTCCGGCGGCTACTACTGGTCGTCGTCGCTCAACAAGCACGACGCGAGCTACGGCTGTGACCTGTTCTTCTACTCGGGCTTCTTCAGCCCTTGGGTCTACTACAGCCGTGACTACGGTCAGTCGGTTCGCCCTGTGTGCCCTTCCGCAGAACCGTAGGTCGACGAAGTCAATAAATTACCATGTCGCCCTTGAGTGCCCTATAGTGGCCGTGCCGATTGCCCTCGGAGAGGGCGTGAGGTTCGGGACAGCAACCAAACAAAAACATCAAGAGACGTTGCCCATCAGCAGCGTCTCTTTTTTCTTGCCTTTTTCACACTATCTCCCCACCCCAAAGCATTTTCAGAAATTTGTGGATGTTTGTTATCTCTATTCCCTTTTCTGTCCTTCTGTCGAATGGGTCTAACGATACAACCATCAATCGACTTTGAGGGAAATCCTCTCTGAAGGCTTTTATTCCCTTTAAGTGTCGTGTTTCTATATTGTCGGTTGACTTAATCTCGATTGCCACATC
>JAKSLC010000108.1 GCA_024401415.1 Bacteroidales bacterium
GAGTCTGAAACTTGAAGCAATACCGGCGTACTCATGCAATATTGCAATTTTTTTCAAAACAAAAAAAGAAGCCCCGAAACACATTCATGTTACGGGGCTTTATTATTCAGGAAACAAAATCTATGTACTATGACTGGACATTAGAAGCCCATCCAAGGGAATGGATTCTTTGGCTGCTTCTCCCAATCTCTCAATGAGTAGTAGAAGTCCTTTGGCAATAGATTCTTGTCAAATGGCAATGGATAATTTGCTGTCCCCAACCATGTATCCAAGTCGCTCAAGTTCCAGAATGTAACAACATCAATAACATCCTTATGCTCTCTCAACACGCGGAACAACATATCATACTGACGCTGCTGACGCATCTTAACCATAGGAGTAACAGCCTCGCCTGTACGGCTAAACTGGAGTTGACCACCCATCTCTCTGTTAACGCGAACATCAAGCTCTGTTATATGAATATGCTTAACAAGCTCAGAATACTTCTCGATAGCTGCCTTAAAGTCAGCCTCAGATGGCTCGTAGATGTTATAGTGAGCCTGCATACCAATACCTGTGATAGGCACGCCTGCGTCCTGCATCTTCTTTACCATATTGTAAATCTTATCACGCTTATGAGGAGTACACTCATTATAGTCGTTATAGAAAAGGATTGCCTTTGGATCAGCCTCGTGAGCCCACTGGAAAGCCTTAGCGATAAACTCATCACCGCAAAGCTTATAGTGACGTGACTGACGGTAAGGAACCTCAGCCTTCTCATCATCTGTCATAGCCTCATTTACAACATCCCATGCGTAAACGATATCCTTATAACGATTGACAACTGTCTTGATATGCTTCTCCAAACGCTCGTAGAAGAGTTCCTTCGAAGCTGGCTTGCCGTCAGGACCTGTAAACATCCAGTCAGCGAACTGAGAGTGCCAGCACAAGCAGTGTCCTCTCATCTTAATCTTATTCTCACGACAGAAATTTGCAAGCTTATCTGCGTCTGCCCAGTTCCACTCGCCCTCTTTTGGTTGAAGAGATGCAGGCTTCATACAATTCTCAGCAGTAATTGAGCTATAATTTGCCTTAATCAACTCGACCTGACGCTCTGTACTGAGGTTGAACATATTGAGAGCAACACCGACATCGAAATAACCCTTGTAAGCATCTGTAAGACCACCAACAATCTCATCGACATCTACAAGCTTGTACTCACGAGAACCGAGGCCAATCTTCTCTGCGTACTCTGTGATATAAGTACCATGCTGGCGATTGATACGCTCGATAAGAGGCTTCTCATCGTCGCCCTTGGTTGCCTTGTGATTGAATACCATATCGAGGCAAGCCTGATCGCAAGCTACTGGGTCGAGAGATGCCACGATACCCATATCCTTAAGTTCTGGCTTAGCTGGATGACCATCGCAATCGCAATCGACGCTCATATTATTCATGACATTAATATAAAGCACCTTGCCATTCATATAATTATGAACAGCCTGAGCAGCAGCGGCCATAGACTCGAGGAAACGATCCTGCTCTGGAAGATTCTTCCATGCTGCTACTGGATCCTCTGTAAAACCAGCAGAGTGAATATAAGCCTTACCCTCCGTACTAGCGACACCGATAGAAGCATTCTTAAGAACGCCACCGAAACCGCCCATAGCATGACCCTTGAAATGAGCCAAATTGATCATGAAATCGTAATTTGCGAGATGATCGCCTACGATATCATACTTAATATTCTTCTTATCCTTTACAGGTATACGCATCTGTCCATACTGGTCCATGATATCGACAGCGAACTCCTTACTAAAGCCGTGCTCCTCGATAGTCTTCCAGTGCTCCTTGACATCTTGGCGAGAACCACCATAAGCGGTATTGCACTCAACGATGACGCCATT
The DNA here is from genome assembly GCA_024401415.1 of Bacteroidales bacterium. Taxonomy (GTDB): domain Bacteria; phylum Bacteroidota; class Bacteroidia; order Bacteroidales; family Marinilabiliaceae; genus W3P20-009. Next base: position 1,887 of record JAKSLC010000108.1, read on the forward strand.
AACCTTATCAACAAGATCACGAATAAGCTCTGGTTTAAGATAGTGATTATTGCCACGTTCACCAGTACTAATCTTTACGGCCACATGACCCTCTGGATTAACATCGAGAACATTAAACATTCGCACCAAAGCCTCTGGTGTAATTTCCTTTGTGAAATACACATTTGGCTTTTGTCTCTGCATCATTCTAGGCTGAGCCATAACGACCGTACCTAACGCTGCGAGAGCGATACTAAATAAAAATTTCTTCATATTTATGTGTTAGAATCATTATTGAGTTAACTTGGGGCACACTTACCCATTGCAAATGTAACACTAATTATGAATTAACAACACATGTATAGACAATCGCACTACAAATATCGACAAAAAGGGGAAATGCGTATCTTTGAAGACTCCATGAACACATACGCTGCACTCGGGGATCACTCTTGTTACTCGCAAAATTTCATTACGGTCAACCGAGAGATGGCAAACGACACAAAGCGGAAAAATATCGACAAATATTTTGAAAATCCCTGCGGCTAGGTAAAAGTATGGCACACCATGGAAATATATTTGTGCCCAAATCAAACAAATACAAAAATGGCACGAGTAGAAATCAGACATAAATGCATTACGATTGCGAGAGAAGCGGCAAAGAGAGACTCAATATCGCGCATGACAGGGAGATCAATATTCATCAAGAGATACTACGGCAAATACAAACTCATCTGCGTAGAAGTGAGCAAGAAACAGCGATCTTGCAGAGATATGTTTGCGGATGCGCAGAGACTAGCCTCGAAAGATCTGCTAAACTGGAACAGAAAGAGACACTGGCAAAGAGAAGCGAAGAGGCACAAAATCAGCGGAGCGCACAGAATGGCAGTATCTGCGTTTTACAAACTACTAAAAGAAAGTGGTTTAAGCGGAGAAGAAGACCTTTTCGCGATGCAAAGCAAGAGCATGAGAACCATCAACTACAAACCACGAAAAAAGAGACTCGATAGCGAGCAATGCCAAATACGCACAATAGCAACGAAACGAGACAAATACAAAACGATATTAGAACAAATACCGATACCATGCTATGGAACTGCAGTATAGTTGATACGAAACTGCGCGACAGACAATATGTGCGACAGGATTAAAGCGAGGTCGAGACACATCAAATTTGAGAGCGATCAAATATCAAGAATTCTTGAATAATAAAAACATATTTTGTATCTTTGTGCGGTAATTACACTTTTGAATAAATGAGTGACAACATTGAAAAGAGCAAAGAGTACACAGGTGAAAACATTGTAGTACTTGAAGGTTTGGAGGCAGTTCGCAAGCGTCCTGCCATGTATATAGGAGATACAGGAGAGAAAGGTCTTCACCATCTTGTATATGAGGTAGTAGATAACTCTATTGACGAAGCGCTTGCAGGATACTGCAATAAGATCGACGTTACTATCAATCCAGATAATTCCATCACAGTCAAAGATAACGGTCGTGGTATTCCTACAGATATGCACCCAAAAGAGCACCGATCTGCTCTCGAAGTGGTATTGACCGTCCTCCACGCTGGTGGTAAGTTCGACAAGTCTTCATATAAAGTTTCCGGTGGTCTACACGGTGTGGGTGTATCTTGCGTCAACGCATTGTCTACAAGTCTCCACGTCGAAGTTCACCGTAACGGGAAGGTCTTCGAACAAGATTATAGCATCGGCAAACCTCTCAACGAGGTTCACGTCACAGGCGAAGCATCAGACACAGGTACAATCGTTACCTTCAAACCTGATGGTTCTATCTTCACAACGACATTATATCGTTACGAAATTCTCGCAAACCGTCTCCGCGACCTTGCATACCTCAATCAGGGTATCGAAATTCAGTTGCACGACAAGCGCACTGAGGACGCCAACGGTAACGAAATACCAGAAAAGAACGATAGATTCTACTCAGAGAAGGGTCTCCTCGAATTTGTTCAGATAATCAACGGCAACAACGAGTCCCTCATTCCTGAACCGATCTACCTCAACGTAGACAAAGGCGAAATACCAGTTGAAGTTGCGTTCTTATATAATAAGTCATACTCTGAGAAGCTACTCTCTTTCGTAAACAACATCAACACACACGAAGGAGGTACTCATCTTACAGGATTCCGTCGTGGTCTAACCAAGACACTACGTGCTTGGGGAGAGCAGGCAGGCAAATTCAAGAACCTGAAAGACGTAGAAATCACTGCAGAGGACTTCCGTGAGGGCTTGACAGCAGTAGTATCAGTTAAAGTTATGGAGCCTCAGTTTGAGGGCCAGACAAAGACAAAACTTGGCAACCAAGAGGTTGACAAAGCTGTATCTGATGCTGTCAGCGGAGTTGTAGAAGCTTATCTGGAAGAGCACCCAAAAGAGGCTGCATTAATTGTTGATAAAGCTATTCTGGCAGCCACAGCACGTACAGCGGCACGCAAGGCGAGAGAACTTGTTCAGCGCAAGAGTGTGATGCGTGTAGGTGGACAACCAGGCAAATTAGCAGACTGCTCAGAGAAAGACCCAACAAGATGCGAGCTCTTCCTCGTCGAGGGAGATTCCGCTGGAGGTTCAGCGAAGCAAGGTCGCGACCGTAAATTCCAGGCAATCCTTCCGCTTCGAGGTAAGATTCTGAACGTTGAGAAAGCACAGACACATAAAGCATACGACTCTGAGGAGATAAAGAATATATACACAGCACTTGGTGTGAAGACTTTACCATCGGACGGCGAGAATGACAAACGTCTTGACATATCGAACCTACGATACGACAAGGTAATTATCATGACCGATGCCGATGTCGATGGATCGCACATTGCTACACTTATTCTAACATTCTTCTTCAGATACATGAGAGAGCTTATAGACGGCGGTCATGTATACATTGCTACCCCTCCGCTCTACCTTTGCAAGAAAGGCAAGATAGAAGAGTACTGCTGGACAGAAGACGACCGCATTGCCTTCCTCCAGAAGCATGCTACAGGCGAAGACGGCAAGGGTGTAAACGTACAACGATACAAAGGTCTCGGTGAGATGAACCCAGAACAGTTGTTTGCCACTACAATGGACCCTAACCGTCGCACACTCAGAAAAGTACACATTGAAGATGCAGCATTGGCTGACGAAGTATTCCGCACCCTTATGGGAGACGAAGTTGCTCCACGTCGCGAATTCATCGAGGCTAACGCTACATACGCAAATATTGACGCATAATTTAATTAGCACTATATAGGATAGCCCATTGGCGTGGGCTATCCTTTTTTATCACACAACATTCACTAGCATATCATGAAAGCGAGAGCATTATTTGCAATTACCCTTGCCGCTCTATTGACGACAAGCTGCCAAAAGAAAAAGGCAACCACATACTACCCCCCTTCTTACAAAAATATTGAATATATGGGGCGCATGGTATTCCTAGATAACGAACAAGAGGTAAAATTCAACTATCCAGGATCGTCCATATACGCAAAATTCAATGGAGAGAAAGTAAGAATATCCATGAAACCAGGTTCAGGCTCATTCATGATAACACTCGACGAGAACGAGCCTATACGAGTAGAATTTGACGAAAACACAAACAGCTATACTATTGACTCCATCAAAGGAGACAACCCACATACCCTATCAATAATGCTGGCGACGGAAGGCTACGCCCACGACCCAACGTTCCGCGGACTAACAGTAACAGGATATGCAGGAGAAGTTGAGTTGGAGAAATACAAATTACCAGAGACGAAACTACTCTTTATAGGCAACTCAATCACTTGTGGATACGGTGTTGAAGACACAATACCTTCACACCCATTCAGTTACCTGACAGAGAACCATTACCACAGCTACGCGGCAATCACAGCACGCACACTTGGAGCACAATGGCATTCGATTTCACGTTCTGGCATTGGCATATACAGAAACTACGGAGACGTACGAGAAGGCAGCAACATCTGCATGCGCCAGCAGTTTCACCGCACCCTATTTGACAATGAGGAGTATCAGTGGGATCATAGCAAGTATCAGCCAGACATAATAATGCTCAACCTAGGCACAAACGACACCAGCCTTGACACATACGACAAAGGCCTACTTCAGAGTGCCTACAACGAGTTTGTTGACACACTACGTCAGCTATACCCTAGCAGCAAAATAATCCTTCTGACAGGATCTATGCTATCAAGAAAAGCATTAGAAGACGTGAAAGAATGCCTCGACAACACATGCAAGGCACGTAACGATAATGGAGACGAGAACGTATATCGATTTGATATGAGTCCACAAACAGGCGACCTTGGCTTTGGTGCAGACTGGCACCCAAGCATGGCACAACAAAGAAAAATGGCCGATGAATTGATATCATTCCTAAACAACAATATATTAACTTCAAACAAATAACAACATGGCACTAACAAGACCAAAAAGCAATAGAGTTCTCGCAGGAGTATGTAATGGAATTGCAAAGAACTTCGGACTTGACCCAACACTAGTTCGCATAGCTTGGGCGATATTAGTAATGGCGGCAGGTACAGGCATCCTATTTTACCTCCTTTTGTGGATTATTGTCCCTGAAGATTAAAAGTAATGAGTGGGAAAGTATATCTGAGTCCAACATTCTTAGGCGACGAATCTACAGCCGAACAGACAATGCCGACGTACAACATTAACGTTGTACGTCGCATAAAGTATTTCCTTGTAGAAGAGATACGCACAGCTCGCAGATATTTGAAACGCATGGACAAAGCTATCAATATAGACGAGCTATCCATCATTCAACTAAACAAAGACACCAAATGGGAGCAGATAAAACCAATGTTGACACCTGCTCTTTCGGGCGAAGATATAGGCATAATGAGCGAGGCCGGCTGTCCAGGCATAGCTGACCCTGGCGCACTTGCTGTTGATGCTGCGCACCGCATGGGACTACAAGTAGTTCCATTAGTCGGTCCGTCCAGCATACTCCTAGCAATGATGGCCTCTGGCATGAACGGTCAAAACTTTGCCTTTGTAGGCTATCTGCCAGTTGACAAAGGAGAGCTAGACAAACGAATCCGCAAAATGGAAGAGCGCTCAGCCAAAGAGAACCAGACACAGATATTCATTGAGACCCCATACAGGAACGGCAAATTATTTGAAGATCTGACACGCATACTACGACCATCGACACGTATGTGCATAGCAACAGACGTAGCCTGTCCGACAGAGTCTATACTTACCAAGACAATAGCAGACTGGAAAAAAGCAGGAGCGCCAGACTTCCACAAAAAGCCTACAATTTTCCTCTTCACCGCATAAAAACAGACTATGCAAAAAATACTATTAACAACAATATTTCTACTGACCGCGCTTCACCTTATGGCACAGAAGCGCGTTGTTAGTTTATCGCCGTCCATAACATACACCATCGTTCAGCTAGGAGCAGAGAACACCATTGTAGGCAGAACCTCCTACTGCCCCGAAACAGACGGCAGTGTGATAGTAGGCGACGTGCTTACAACCAACATTGAGAGCATCATAGCGTTAAAACCAGACGTAGTATTTTCCATGGCATTCACCCAAGTAAATGTCATAAACAAGCTCAGATCACTAGGCATAGAAGTAGTAAACTTCAACACACCTTCTACATTCGATGAGATTGCAATTACTACACTAAAAATAGGCAAACACATAGGAGAACCAGGCAAAACACAAGCCTACCTATCAAACGAACTTAACAATATCAAAGCGCTTAAAGAAGCGATAGCCGAAAAGCTACCGAGGGCGACAAACCCATACATGCCACAAAACAGCAAAACAGCAATGTTTCAGATAGGCGCCAACCCACTTTGGGTCGTTACGCCGAACACATACATGAACGAATATCTGACTACCCTTGGCATATACAACATAGTAAAGACACAAAACGGTCAGATAAACCGCGAATTCGTCATTACCGAACGACCAAACATCATCTTCATATCAGATATGGGAGACACAGGATTGGCCGACACAGAAGCGGAGCAATGGAAAAAACTCATCCCGAACTGCAAAACGGTAATAATAGACGCCAACAAATCGTGCTGCCCTACCCCACAATTCTACCGTGAGACACTAGAGACGATGTACAAAGCAATAACAGAATGACATCATGCGCAAAACCATCTCTCTGATAACGCTTACATTGCTTTGCATTACTTCAACAGTCGCGTCACTATGCGTAGGAGAGAACGGATTATCATTATCCAGCATTCTCTCTTGGTCTGAACTACCGGCAGACAGTGTTGAGTACATTATCCTGACACAGATCAGGCTTCCACGCACATTAGCTGCGCTTGCCATAGGAGCCATGCTAGGAGCATCAGGCATAATAATGCAAACAATATTCAGGAACCCGCTAGTCGAACCATACACACTAGGCACATCCGGAGGTGCACTTCTGGGCGTAGCGATATGCATCAGTTTCGGGCTTTCTGGTATCCTTGCAGGAAACGGCATTACGATATTTGCCATAATCGGAGCACTTGTATCAATACTGGCAGTCAACCCTTTTGGAAAGAATACAACATCATCTTCGACATCAACCAATAAGATACTGCTTTCAGGCATTATGTTCAGTTTTGTAGCAAGTGCCATCACAACCCTGCTTCTCAGCATCTCAACAAGAGAACAGATGAGCAGCATTATAACATGGTCGATAGGAGGATTCGGAAGCACGACACCAGCTACCACTACCCTATGCAGCACCATTGCAGCAACCACCCTTATCATATCGCCATTTATGGGAAACATACTCAACATACTGCTACTAGGCGAAGTCAACGCCCATACCTTAGGTATTCGCACTCGATTATACATCCCGTTGATGTTAACCATAGCAGCAACGCTTGCAGCCATAAGCGTCGCTGCGGCGGGCATAATTGCATTCATTGGCATGATAATTCCACACTTCACACGACAAATAATCGGACACGACCATCGCATATCATTACCATCAGGAATATTACTTGGAAGTGCAACGATGCTCACCTGTGATATCATAGCACGTGAAATCATATACCCACAAG
>JAKSLC010000109.1 GCA_024401415.1 Bacteroidales bacterium
AGAAAGATAATATTGTCTGGGCGGAGTATTCCGGAGGTATGGTGTTTAAGGGAATCCTATTCGGCAATATGGACGAGAATGGTTGCTTGCATTTCGACTATCAGCACGTCAATGTCCATAACGAGTTCAAAAAGGGTCACTGTGACTCTTCTCCAGAATTCATGGCGAGTGGGAAACTAAGGTTCCATGAATCTTGGCAATGGGAGAATGGTGAGTCTGGTAAATCTCTGATTCAGGAAATATAATATCCCAAAGAGGGGTTTAAGGATACTAGGCGAGTAATATCCGCCTGGCCTCCTCTACAGATTCTTTGCTTGGTGGCAGCACACCCTTCAAGGTGTACTCAATGCCTAGTTGCTCATATTTGAATTCTGCCATAGAGTGATATGGCAGAATTTCTATTTTTACCACGTTGGTCAAGGTGTCAAGAAATGATCTCAATTCTTTCAGATGTTCCACTCTGTCTGTGATGCCTGGTACTAGTACGTGTCTTATCCAGACTGGCTTGTTAATGTCTGATAAGTACTTGGCACACTCAAGTATGTTCCCGTTATTATGACCGGTGAGTTTCTTGTGTTCTTCTGATACAATATGTTTTATGTCAAGAAGAACAGTATCTGTCACAGCCATTAGTCTTTCAAATTTCTCAAAGAATTCACCATCTGTTCTGAATGGCTGAGCACATGTGTCAAGGCATGTAGTGATTCCTCTCTTATGTGCCTCCTCAAAAAGTTCTATGAGGAAGTCTATCTGTAGCAGGGGTTCACCTCCGCTGACTGTTATTCCCCCGTTCTGCCTCCAGTATGTGCGGTATCTCTCTGCTTTGCTGAGTATCTCGTCTACAGTCATCTCTGTGACATTTTTGGCTGCATTGCCGTGAGTCCATGTGTCAGGGTTATGGCAATATCTGCATCGCATGTCACAACCTTGCAGGAAGATTATGAAGCGTATGCCTGGACCGTCTACTGAGCCAAAGCTTTCTGTGGAGTGAATGTAGCCTTTAGTCATGATGTCTGATTATTCTTTGCAGTAAAGATAAAAGAAAAGACGCATCTGTGGTGCGTCTTCTCTTTCATAATTTGGTATGTATTAAAGTGTCTCGTGTGCATTACGCGCGATAACGTCAAGCTGCTGCTCGCGAGTAAGGTCAATGAACTTAACAGCGTAACCTGATACGCGGATTGTGAAGTTCTGGTACTCTTCTTTCTCTGGGTGCTCCATAGCATCGCGGAGTTTGTCAAGTCCGAATACGTTGACGTTGAGGTGGTGCGCTCCACGGTCGAAGTAGCCGTCCATAGCCGATACGAGAGTATTGGCACGCTCTTCGTCGTTATGACCAAGTGCATTTGGACTGATTGTCTGCGTATTCGATATACCGTCAAGAGCGTACTCGTATGGAAGCTTGGCAACTGAGTTTAGTGATGCCAAGAGTCCGTTCTTCTCTGCTCCGTATGATGGGTTGGCACCTGGCGCAAGTGGTGTGCCTGCCTTACGTCCGTCTGGCATGGCTGCTGTATACTTGCCGTATACTACATTTGATGTAATAGTAAGGATAGATGTAGTAGGCTCACTGTTACGATATGTATGGTACTTCTTGATCTTCTCAAGGAATGTCTTTAGGAGCCATACTGCTATCTCATCAGCACGGTCGTCATCATTGCCGTAGCGAGGGAACTCACCCTCTGTATTGAAGTCTACAGGGAAGCCTGTCTCGTCATAGTTGACGTGGACAGTCGCATATTTGATAGCCGAGATAGAATCTACTACATGGCTGAAGCCTGCAATGCCTGTTGCGAATGTACGACGTACGTCTGTATCTATGAGTGCCATCTCAGCAGCCTCGTAGAAGTACTTATCGTGCATATAGTGGATAAGGTTGAGAGTCTTAACGTATACGCTAGCCAACCAGTCCATCATGATATCGAAACGTGGGAGGAACTCATCGTATGTAAGTATCTCGCCTGTGATAGGACGCATCTTAGGACCGCATTGCTCTCTTGTCTTTGAGTCTACACCACCGCTGATTGAGTATGTAAGACACTTGGCAAGGTTGGCACGAGCACCGAAGAATTGCATCTCTTTGCCTGTCTGTGTTGCAGATACGCAGCAGCAAATGCTGTAGTCATCGCCCCAGACAACGCGCATCACATCGTCGTTCTCGTACTGGATAGAGCTTGTCTCAACTGATATCATAGCAGCGAACTTCTTGAAGGTCTCAGGCAAGCGGCTGCTATAGAGGACTGTGAGGTTTGGCTCTGGGCTAGGACCCATGGTTTGTAGTGTATGGAGGAAACGGTAGTCGTTCTTTGTTACCATGTGTCTGCCGTCTGTGCCAAGGCCTGCTACCTCAAGTGTAGCCCATACTGGGTCGCCTGTGAAGAGCTCGTTGTAGCTAGGTATACGCGCAAACTTAACCATGCGGAACTTCATTACCATGTGGTCTATGAGCTCCTGAGCCTCTGATTCTGTGAGAATACCTGCCTCAAGGTCGCGGTTGATATATATATCAAGGAATGTAGATACACGTCCTACTGACATCGCAGCGCCGTTCTGTGTCTTCACTGCTGCAAGATAGCCGAAGTAGAGCCACTGTGCAGCCTCGCGAGCGTTTGTAGCAGGGTTAGAGATATCGAAGCCATAGATAGCTGCCATCTCTTTCATGCCCTTGAGGGCCTTAATCTGCATAGCAACCTCTTCACGAAGACGGATTACATCGTCTATCATGCCACGGTCGCCCATCTTGGCAAGGTCGTTCTGCTTCTCTCTGATGAGGAAGTCGATACCATAAAGTGCCACACGACGGTAATCACCTACGATACGACCGCGGCCGTATGTGTCAGGAAGTCCTGTGAGGATATGGTTGTGACGAACGAGTTTCATCTCTGCAGTGTAAGCATCGAATACGCCCTCGTTGTGTGTCTTGCAATATTTTGTGAAGATATCATGAATCTGCTGTGATGGAGTATAGCCGTATGTAGTGCAGGCTTGCTCTGCCATCTTGATACCACCGTAAGGCATGAAGGCGCGCTTCAGTGGTTTGTCGGTCTGGAGTCCTACTATTTTCTCTAGTTCTTTGTCGAGATAACCAGCACCGTAAGCTGTGAGGCTGGATACAACCTCTGTTTCCATATCAAGTACGCCTCCCTTAGCACGCTCCTCTTTCTGGAGCTCTTTGAGTTTGCCCCAAAGTTTGCTTGTCGCTTCTGTTGGACCGGCGAGGAATGATTCGTCGCCATCGTACTGTGTGTAATTGTTCTGAATAAAATCGCGTACGTTTATCTCAGTACGCCATCTTTGCCCCTTGAAACCGCTCCATGCGGTAGATGCATTGTCTGCCATGGTATTTTGTTCCTGTATAATATTTCTCGTTTGGGATATCAAACTGTTACAAAATTACCTCTATTAAGGGTATTACTTATATGCTTGCGCACGTATTTTGTATTTATTAACCTCAATTATATTATAGTAGGATAGTATTAATGATTATCAGGTGGTTGCGCTGTCGTATAGCGTAAATTATTGTAAAAAAGAAAAAGGGATTATCGTGTGTTTGATAATCCCTTCGTCGTTTTTTGTCATCGTTATATGTACTATTCTATTGGTTCGCTCACTAGCTGACCATCAAATAGGTTAATCGTGCGGGTGGCATAGTTGGCATCTCGTTGCGAGTGTGTTACCATTATTATGGTTGTGCCTTCTGCATTTAGTTGAGATAGAAGTTGCATTACTTCTAGACCGTTTTTTGAGTCCAAGTTTCCTGTAGGCTCATCGGCGAGTATTAGTCGTGGGTTCATTACTAGAGCTCTCGCTATTGCTACTCGTTGTTGCTGACCGCCCGATAGTTGCTGGGGGTAGTGGTATGCACGGTGACTCATATTTATGTCGCGTAGTATTGATGTCACTCTCTTTTGGCGCTCTTTTGCTGGTATGCCTTGTATCTTGAGCGGCAACTCCACGTTCTGCTCTACCGTTAGCCCGTCTATAAGGTTGAATGATTGGAAGATGAAGCCTAATTTGCCTTTCCGTACATCTGTTCTCTGTTGTTCTGTCAGTTTTGCTACTTCTTTGCCGTCGAACTCGTATGTGCCTGATGTCGGATTGTCCAAAAGCCCAAGTATATTGAGCAATGTCGACTTGCCACAGCCTGATGGTCCCATTATGGCTACAAATTCTCCCTCTTTTACCTCTAGCGATACATTGTTAAGTGCTATTGTCTCTACCTCTTCGGTACGGAATATCTTGGTTAGATTATTAATCTTTATCATCGTCGTATATATTTAATGTGTTATTATTCTGCTTTAAGATTGTTTACTGGATTTTCGTTTGACGCTCTGTATAGCTGTAACGCAACGCTGAGCATGATGACTAGGTATATGACTGTCGCTATGCCTATAAAGAGCATTACATTCGGGTCAATTCTTACAGCGTACATCTTCAGTAGTTCCATTGATAAGTAGTATGCTGTTGCTGCTCCTATAAGCAATGCTGGTATCGCAATATATGTAATGTCTTGGCTGATTATTCTCATTATGTCGAATGATGAGGTGCCAAGGACTTTACGTATAGCTATCTCTTTCCTGCGGCGGTTGATTTCATCCATCGTGTAGCCATATAGACCAAGAAGCGATATGATAAGCGCTACAATGGTACATATAAGAAGCGCATCTCGCATATTACGCTCTTGGGAAAGTGTCAATAGTATCACCATCTTGAGTGACTCTGCTATACACTCTCTTCTTGTAACGGCATTGCTCAATAATGTATTGATTCTATCTGTTGTCTCTTTGTCCATATTCTGCATCCTTATAAGTAGGTAGCGTGGATGCGAGTATTCAGCCTTGTCTTTGCCGTCATAGAACATTACTGTAGGTCTGTCATCAAAGCTGCCTCCTTGCATAGACATGATATCATTATAGACTCCCACAATAGTGTATGTGTCATTGTAGTCGTTGCTATGCTCTGTTATGTATATATTTTTGCCTATGGCGCTTTCGTTCCAAAAGCCAAGCTCGTGCATACGGTCTACAAATTTTTTGCTGATCATGATGGTACGTCGGTTGTCTGACTCAGGGTTGAATGCTGTTCCATCAATAATGTCCACTCCCATTACTTTGAAGTAATCATCTGTAATGTTGTAGAAGTCTCCAATGTTGAACAATTCCTGAACTGTATTTGGAAGGTGAGCATTATTGCCAGATAAGCCAAATGGAAGATCGAAACAACTTGACACATACTCCACACCTGGCATCTTGCGTATATCCGACATCAGTGCCGCTTGCTGATCTACAGAAACACCAGTACAGTTTACCATCATTATCTTCTCATAGTCATATCCTCGGTCAAGTTTCTCTATGTAATTATATTGCCATGTGACTGTTACTAATAGACCAACGATGCAGGCTGTCGATGCAAATTGCACGAATAGCAACACTAATTTCCAGTTCTTCTTAGACTCCTTGAAATTACGGAATGCGGCTGCCACTGGTATTTTGCTGAAAATATATGTAGGAACCCCAGCTGTAATCGCCAATAATACTACACATATTATAAATATCACGATTAATGTTCTGTATGCGAATAGTGCTTCAAGGGATGCATTCAAAAGGTTTTCTGCAATTCCTCTCGTACTGATTATGATTATAGCACCCATTACCAGTGCTAATGTTAAGTGAACCGCACTTTCTCGTAATGTTATCCCAAGTAGAAATTTCCACGATGCACCGTAGCACTTATATACTGCTATCTCTTTTACTCGATTGATAAGGGTACTGATGACTATTAGCAGATAGTTGAGTGTCGATATGAGAATAAGGGCAATGCCTAAGAAGAGCATCAGATATTTCAGATTCCGATCCTTATCATCATTATTTATAAGTTCGTCTAATGACAATAACTGGAATGAAGCCTCAATTCCTGCGTTTTCGAGCCATTCTGGTTTGACATGAATGTCCTGCTCTATCTTCATTGATTTCAAAACTTCATCACGACTCGCTCCTGGTACCAACTTAACAAAGCTAAGGTAGCGCTCGTTGCCCATCCAGTTGTTTGTACTGTTCTCTCCCATTACATGTATGGAAACTAAGACATCGGCTTCAACCATAAACGTTTCTGGAAAATCTTCAAATATTCCCTCTATGACCATATTATTGCCATCTTCCATATCTTCCAGTCGGACTTTCTTTCCTATGGCTGCTTCTATTCCTCCCATTTTTTCTGCCATGGAGCGCGATACCATGACTCCTCCAGGTTTATTAAGGATGGTCTTTGCGTTTCCTATTAGAATGCTTGTCCCAAGCAGGTCAAATAGGCAAGTATCTGCTCCCCAAACATGCGCCGAGAGATGTTCTGCTTCATCTACCACAATTTTATTGTCATCGTACGCAAGTGGGGTAAAGCGTGTAGCTAGTTCTATTTGTGGAATGGCTTTGGCAAATCCTGTGGCTGCACCTCCAGGTATATAATACAAATCATTAAATTCCTTGTCGTTGGGCAGCTTATATGACTCTTTTACTATGAATACCCTCTCATAATCAGGAAAGAATGAGTTGAGAGAATTCTCAAAGCATACCTTGGCAATGAGTATCAAGCCTAGAGAAAGACCCACTGCTAGACAAACGATTTTTATCAGATTCGATTGCCCGCTTCGGAATAATGACGAAAGTGTTTGAATAATGAAATTCATATGTTACGAAGCTTTATTTGTTGTTTGATGGTGCAAGTATAGAGACTATTCGCTTGTGTACAATGTGTTTATCGGTCTCAGAGACTCGTTTGTATGAATTATTGACACAAATGTGTATGATTTTTTTACACAAAGCCTCATCTGTTGTCGGTTATTGAGCAGAAAGTTATAAATTCGTGCATCATGATTAAATACGGTACTATATTAGCTGTCGACGACAATGCCGCTTTGCTCACCGCACTGAAGTATTGCCTGACGGATATGTTTGAGAAAGTCATTACTCTGCCTTCTCCAGATGACGCTCTGAAAATAATAGCGCAGGAGGATGTAGACTTAGTCCTCCTCGATATGAATTTCACGCTGGGCGTCAATACTGGTCAGGATGGTCTCTTCTGGCTTAAGGCTATCCGTCGCCGTCATCCCGACCTCCCTGTAGTCCTTATGACGGCTTATGCTGATGTCAGTCTAGCTGTACGTGGACTGAAGAGTGGCGCAGCTGATTTCATTACTAAGCCTTGGGATAATGACGATCTCCTCGATAAACTTAAAGCTGTAATGGAGGCAGATAATGAGGTGGCTACTCTGGATTCTGTCGAGACTGAACATATTCGTAAGGCTATTGATAAATGTAAAGGCAACATGAAATTGGCAGCCGAAATGCTCGGTATCACTCGTCAGACGCTCTATAATAAGGTGAAAAAACTAGAGTGATATGGAGTGGGTAATCGGTCTGTTGTCTGTCTTTGTAGTCTTGTTCGTCGTTTTGCATCTCTATCATCAGTGGAGAATGAAGAGAAATGCATATATCATGCGCGAGGCTTTACGAAACAGAGATTTCTCATTCAGATTGTCAAGCAATGGGTTGTGGTCTGGAGAAAAAGCTCTTATGGATGCCCTTAACGATACTGGCCAGGAACTGAAAGTGCTGATAAATGAGAATGAGGTGGAGTCGTGGCAAAAACTGACACGCGTCCTTACTCACGAGATTATGAATGCTACTACCCCTATCTCTAGTATCGCTCAATCTCTTCTTAAACGTGATGATGTCAAGGGTACTTCTCTTGAAGATGGTATACGCGCAATATATGATACAGGGAAGGGGTTAGGTCATTTCGTAGATAGTTACAGAACGTTTACTCAATTACAGAAGCCTCAGCCTGTCGTGTTGAATGCCATTTCTTTCGTGAATTCTATTGTGCCCATGTATGCCGACGTTCAGTGGAATGTCGATATCCCCCAGGATATAGACATTTTCGTAGATGAGGGTCTCCTTCGTCAGGTGATGATTAATCTGATAAAAAACGCTGTAGAGGCAGGTGCTCATCGTGTAGGTATTGTAGCTGTGCCTGAAAAGAATAACAAAATATCTATGTTGGTATCAAATGATGGCGCCCCTATCCCTGCAGAAGTCGCTTATGATATCTTTGTCCCTTTCTATACTACTAAGCTCACTGGTAATGGCATCGGATTGTCTCTGTCTCGTCAGATTATGGTAAAGCAGGGCGGTGATCTTCGTCTGCTCGAGTCTCATCCCTCCTCTTATCATGTTACCTTTTCTGTTACTCTTCCAACTCCTTCTCAAGAATAAAATTTGCGAGCAACCCGAGTCTTCCCCGAGTGATCCCCGAGCACAGCCTCACCATACAGACGGAGCGCACTCCGTCTTTCTTCTGTAAGCTACCCAGTATTGAATTAGACTCATGAAAGTACATTTTTTGTGGGGTAGCATCTACGTCTCTTTCATTTAACCCTGCACTAATACAACATCCAACATATCCATTCAACAATTCTGGAATGTTTGCGACCATACTTTCCCCAGTAATACCAACGCCTATCCCCCTCCAAACACATACGCACGTCATACGCACATCATACGCACGTCATACGCACGTCATACGCACAAGCAAAATTTTCCGTACCCTCGCTACCATCTATATATAAGAATCGGCATTATGCAAAACGAAACAATCAACAGTCAAGGATGGGTGACAATGCCCGGAACTCCCTTGATTGTTGTTATTGTTTTGAACCTGATGAACAATTGTAATTATTCCAATTCTTTTATTACGCCATATTTCTTCATCATCTCCAACACTTCTGGATCAGGATTTTTAGGGTCAAGTTCAAACACATCCTCCTCACCAGTATAAAAC
>JAKSLC010000011.1 GCA_024401415.1 Bacteroidales bacterium
CGCTTACCAGGCACTTCTTCCTAGGAGATATTGTCCTTGAAGAGAACCTTTTCTGGCGACACTATTTCGAGATACCAATCTTTCATGACACTATTGGTTTTAGGTTAGTGAAGATTTATGCCTCTGCCAAAAGCTTCTCGCCCTTCTCGATTGCCTGTTCGATGGTACCAACCATGTGGAATGCAGCCTCTGGGTACTTATCGAGTTCGCCATCAAGAATCATGTTGAAGCCCTTGATAGTATCCTGGATAGAGACGAAAGCGCCCTTAAGGCCAGTGAACTGCTCTGCCACGAAGAAAGGCTGCGACAAGAAACGCTGAACACGGCGAGCTCTGTGAACGACGAGCTTATCCTCTTCAGAGAGTTCCTCCATACCGAGGATAGAGATGATATCCTGAAGTTCGTTATATCGTTGGAGAATTTCCTTAACGCGTTGAGCGCACTCATAGTGAGCCTTACCTACGGTCTCCTCTGAAAGCATACGAGAAGTTGAGTCGAGAGGATCTACGGCAGGATAGATACCGAGCTCGGAGATCTTACGGCTCAATACTGTTGTAGCATCGAGGTGGGCGAAAGTTGTAGCTGGAGCTGGGTCTGTCAAGTCATCGGCAGGCACATATACGGCCTGTACTGAAGTGATGGAACCATTCTTAGTAGAAGTAATACGTTCCTGCATAGCACCCATTTCAGAAGCGAGAGTAGGCTGATAACCTACGGCAGAAGGCATACGACCGAGGAGGGCCGACACCTCAGAACCTGCCTGAGTGAAACGGAAGATATTATCGATAAAGAGGAGGATATCACGACCGCCAGAAGTGCCATCGCCGTCGCGAAGAGACTCAGCGATAGTAAGACCAGACAAAGCCACGCGAGCGCGAGCTCCAGGAGGCTCATTCATCTGACCGAAGACCATTGTTACCTGGCTCTCCTTGAGTTGTTCATGGTCGACATCGTTCAGGTTCCACTCACCCTTCTCCATACCTTCCTTGAACTTATCGCCATACTTAACGATATTAGATTCAATCATCTCACGGAGGAGGTCATTACCCTCACGAGTACGCTCGCCAACGCCGGCGAATACTGAGAGGCCGTTATGGCCCTTAGCGATATTATTGATCAACTCCTGGATGAGCACTGTCTTTCCTACGCCGGCGCCACCGAAGAGTCCGATTTTACCACCCTTAGCATAAGGCTCGATAAGGTCGATAACCTTGATACCTGTATAAAGAATTTCAGCAGTGGTAGAAAGGTCCTCGAATTTAGGAGCAGGCTTATGTATAGGAGAGCCACCGTCCTTAGCTGGATTTTGGAGGCCATCGATAGCGCCACCAATAACGTTCAACAAACGACCTCTAACATTATCGCCCTTAGGCATGATAATAGGAGAACCTGTATTAACAACGGACATACCACGAGTCAAACCATCTGTAGAATCCATTGCGATACAGCGTACTGTATTTTCACCAATGTGTTGCTGACACTCGATAACGACCACGTTACCATTCTCACGTGTGATTTCGAGAGCGTCATAGATCTGAGGCAGCTCGCCATTAGCGATGTCGAACTCGACATCGACTACAGGACCTACGATCTGGATTATTTTACCTGTTTTGGCCATCTGTATAATTGTTTTAATACTTAACTATCGGTTACGTTTAACAAGCATACTTACGAAATCGGCCATGAAACGTTTGCCTTCGGCTGAAATTTCCATAGCACTCAGCATACGCATAGCTTTGTTCAGTAGCTCGTCTATTTTGTTTTCCGTTTTTTCTTTTACGCCAATTTTGTCATATAGGTTCGTTACAGCGGCAATTTTTTCACTTCTATTAGCATTTTCGTTGTTTAGCCATTGCAACAACTCCTTTTTTTGAGAAGAAGAAGCGTCTTGAAGAGCTGTGATGAGGAGGAAAGTTTTCTTACCTTCGATGATATCGCCACCGATAGGCTTACCGAAAGTCTTCTCATCGCCGTAGACATCGAGGAAATCGTCCTGAAGCTGGAAAGCCAGACCTATATTGATACCGAAATCGTACAAAGCGTTAGTATCAGTGATATTAGCGCCACCGATGAGTGCTCCGATCTTGATACTAGCAGCCAATAGGACGGCGGTTTTGAGTCGGATCATCTCCATATATTGGTCGACAGTAACATTATCCTGCTTTTCGAAATCCATATCATACTGCTGGCCTTCGCAAACCTCTGTTGCGGTTTTGTTAAAGACGTCGAGAATGAGAGTAGCGGCAGGGCTATCTACATCAGATATAAGTTTATAAGCTTCGATGAGCATTTGGTCGCCGCTCAATATAGCAGTATTAGCGTCCCACTTAGCGTGTACGGTAGGCTGACCACGGCGCAACATAGAATTATCCATAACATCGTCGTGCAAGAGGGTGAAATTATGGAACATCTCGATAGCCATAGCTGCGTTACGGGCATTATAAGTATCGTCCCTAAAGAGAGAGCAAGTTGCCACGCACATCAAAGGGCGCAGTCTCTTTCCGCCGAGGGAAAGGGAATATAAGATAGGAGCATAAAGATTACGAGGCTCCTTTTTGAACTGTATTTCCTTGACCCATGCTTCTATATCTGCGCGAAGGGATTCTAAAGTGAATGTTTCTAAAGACATAATCAGTGCTGTTGTTATAAATACTATTGTTGTTTAAGGGCGTCTTCCAACACCTTATTCTTAGATACTACTGCCACATATTCCTTGAGATAGAAAGGCTCGAAGTAAGCCACGTCTGCGAACTCCTTATCAGAGAACTTTCTCACAGCCGACCTAACCATATACTGAGCCTTGGCATTAGAGTCGTCGATAAAAGAAGCGTTAGCAGAAGAGACAATAGGCTTAAACTTATCGGCTCCGCTACCGCCCAAAGCCACACGATGATGTTTGAAAAGCTCTGCGAAAGAAGAGCTGTCTAAAATTTTAGCTTCTGTCTGAGAGACGTATTTGAAATTGCGGTCCAAGACAGCGCAATACACCTCCATACGTCGAGCGTCGATCATAGGCAAAGCGTACTCTACGGAAGATGATTTAGAAAACAACTCCTCGGCGATGATTTCCAGAGTAGGCACTGCGATCAGGGGCACGTCATTAGCATAGCATATACCCTTTGCGGTAGAAGCGCCGATACGGAGGCCGGTATAAGAACCGGGACCTGCGCTAACGGCTACTGCATCGAGGCCTGAGAATGCGACACCGGCTTCGGCCATGACATTACCTATGGCTGTAGTGAGCAAAGAAGCGTGCTCTCCGGTAGTACTTACTATAGAAGAGAATACTTTATCTGCCCCTACGGAAAGAGCGGCAGAGCAAATATTGCCAGAAGATTCAACACAAAGAATCACCATACTACTATGGATTATTCGTTATTATCAGCCATCTCTATCAAGAAACGATATGAAGAGAACGGCAATTTGTCGCCATCTACAATAATAGTAGCCTGGCGGTAATATTTATCTCTTTCGGCGAGTTTACTCTGAATAAACGAGAGCAGCTCCTCGTCGGACTTATTAGCGATAAGAGGTCGGCTAGCCTTAGCAGTAGAGAGTCTTTTGCACAAGATTTCCGGTTCTACGTTGATATATATCACCTCACCGCTCTCGCGCATAATTCGGATATTTTCATCGGAACATGGGGTACCGCCACCAGTAGAGACGATAACCATATTTTCCTTAGCCAATCTGGAGAGGAGCTTAGTCTCCTCCTGACGGAAAGCGGCTTCGCCCTTCTCGGCGAAGAACTGGCTAATAGTGCACCCCTGTTCCTTTTCGAACAAGTGATCCATATCTATGAAATTCCACCCCATATCGCGCGCTACATACTTACCGATGGTAGATTTACCTGAGCCCATAAAACCTATGAGGAAAACTCTCTGTGTCATTTGCCCCCCGTTGTAGAATTATTTCTTCTCCTTTTCAGATATAGACTTCAATGCGCGAGAAAGCTGATCTGGACAGCTAGTCCCTTTCATTCCGCACTGAACGCCTTCGAGACGAGCTATCACCTCCTCGATTTTCATTCCCTCGACCAAACGAGCGATACCCTGCAAGTTGCCGCTACAACCACCGAAGGAGCTAACGCTTTTGATTTTACCATCCTCGGTTTCTATAGCGATCTGCTTACTACAGGTACCCTGTGTGTTGTATACGTATTGCATAACCATATCAATTTATACTTTAAGGCCTTTTTCACGAATAGCCAATATAACTTTTTCTGCGAGTTCAGCTACGCCATCCATTCTGTCGTGCAGGAGGATGATTCCGCCAGGCTTAAGTCTTTTGACGATGCGGGCGAACACCTCTTCGCGAGGCTTGTCCATGGTATCGAAAGAGCGGATTGACCAGCCCCAAACTTTATAGTTCATTCTGGTGCATGCGCTGGAAACGGTAGGAGTAGTGATGCCAAGAGGCGGGCGGAAATCGGATATTTCTACACCCAGTTTAGCGAAAGCATTGTGGGCTCTTTTGAGTTCGTCCATGTATCTACGGTGAATGTAGAAATTGTGCCAAGGATTGTGGTAATAAGTATGACCACCTATACGGTGTCCGCGGCGATATACTTCCTTAACGACATCGGGGTACATGTCGACCTTTTCGCCGATCATGAAGAAAGTGGCTTTGACGCCGTATTTGTCGAGGACGTCCAGTAGTTTTGGTGTATTGACGGGGTCAGGCCCATCATCAAAAGTGAGTAACAACTCCTCGGAGTTGTTCTTACAAAATGCCTCAAGGAACATTCCTGAGTGTATATTGCTACTTCCGTAAGCAACGATTGCTAGTGCTAGAAGTGATATAAGCAGTATTATTGCAATGGTCATCACTGTCGAGACTTAAATATATATGAAATAGACCTAACTTGTGTATTATTTTCCCAAAGTTAAGAGTTATTCACACAAATAGCAAGTAACGGAGAGGAAATAATAGAAGAGGAAGTTTTGTGAGCATTAGATAAGCTATGTCTAGTCTCTGTGAAGGCTATGGTTGCTCGTAATTTTTTATTTTGTATATTTGCTCTGACGATAATAGAGAATGGGATAAATGTGGTGTGGTGGTGCAAGGCTGGAGTCTACGCCGAACGGGGAAATAATCATGGTATAAATTATGATATTGTATACATCGCTACACTCGGGCTAGTCTCGGGCTATACTCGGGGAAGACTCGAAGAAGACGTGATAAGATTGAGGAGGTGTTATATTAAGAAAAGTGATGATGGCCAATCTATCGTTCGTTACACTTATTACACTTATTACACCCCTTTGGCGACCCACACAGGCGCGTCATAATACGAATATTTTTTGAGTAAACGAAAACTACAAAGAAAAAAGAGAGCTCTGATGATTTTTTTGCTTACCGGCATCATAGTAAGCTTACCATCAGAGCTCTTTGGGCACTAGGATATGGATTCAATAGACTGAAAACATACTCCCAATGTTTAATACTGTCTTTTTCAGCTGGATATGTTACAGCTGGATATTTTTGTGTCTAAATTTTTGGTTGATAGACAAAAACATGTTAGTTTGACGCGCCTGTGTGGATTCCACAAGGGGTGTAATAAGTGTAATAAGTGTAATGGGGGGATTAATATCCAATTATTAATCCAATGGCTCTCTTGACTCGTTGGGACAGAAGAACCATGTATCGTCAAAGAACAAACCGAAACCACCGGAGACATTCAAAGTCGATGTTGTACCACATGTTACAAACGGAATATCCATCATCTCCCCATCATAGAATGGACTAGGGAACTGCAGCACAAAAGACACTGCGAATCTACGAGGGTCCCCCTCAAAAGAGCTCTTCTGGACCCAACTATCTTTGTAAGGGTTGTACTCCCAGCAATATAAGCCAAGAACATAAGGACCGCCAGTAGCCAAATATGCTCTCTGGCTATAAGGCTCACGACCATTAACTACAAAACCTGTAGAACCTGTAAGAGCTAGTTTATAGTAGTCGTCACCCAAAAAACCAACAGTCTTATCTGCGGGGTCGCGCAAATACTCCCACTCATCAGTCAAAGCATTATACCTCTGAAAACCTATAATAGGGCTTGACGACATGCCACCTACGACATATCCATACAACTGGAGTTGGCCATTTTCGTTGTAACCCTCAGCTACAAACGCTACTGCCTGAGCTCGTGGCATACCGATAGAAGTTACAGTTTCCCACTTCTCCCCATCGAAAGAGTAGAATTCATTCTTCTTAATGCCGATACAATTTTCTCCTGTACCTACAAAAGCAAGATCCTTACCGCTCCTTGTATTCTGAGATACAGTACCATCGCTCATAACAGATGTACCTGGAATTACGAATGCAACAGCAAATCTGCAAGTATCGCCTGGATAATCTGCCACTTGCTTCCAAGGATAGCTTGCTGACGTCTCTATACTGCGCTTATCTTCCTCACTTGCACTTCTGTATGCCGATGCATCAAAATCAGCCTTAGGGTCAAACTCCCAAAAATCATTGAGATTTGTATTACCATTGTAACCAGTACCAACATAGCCCTTACCATTAAGAGAAAATGCCACAGCACCATTACGAGAACAGACTACACCATCCTTGTTGAACTTTGGCATAGGAGCAATAGTCCCTGAAGAAGAATATGCTACACCAACTTTTTCAAATGCACCTTTTCTGCCACCCCCTAAGACAGGAGTACATGAGAAGAAATCTGAATGTCGACATCTGCCCAGGCTATTCAATGTATTAGCGCCAGTTCCTATGTAAGCGACATTGTCAATTACGAAACTAACAGCGCCACCACGCGGAGAACCGCCCATAGCTTGTCTTGCATTGACCCAGTTACCTACGAGTTCATCACTGTCCTCATCTTCACAAGACGTAACACAAACTGCGCCCATAGCCAGGAACGCCAGTAGTGCGTAATACTTTGAGTTTTTTGTCATGATTTAATTTTTTTGAAATTCTTATTTGTTTTTACGTCAGCGAAACTAAAAACATTCCTTCAAGCAATAATCATGATTTCTGCAAAAGTCGGACTTTAGGGGACAAACGTCCAAAAAAACCAGACAATATGTCTAGCCATACTACAACACATAACGAAAGAGGCTGTGTCTGTAAATTGACACAGCCTCTTTTATCAAAAGAACGGGATATACTGATTTATTCGTGGCCATAGCTGCTTCCATCGAAGCAGTGGGTGCAAACGCACTCCTTAGGGAGTCCGATGGCTTCGATGACATTCTCGAGAGTATTGAACTTGAGGGATGTCATGCCGAGGCGCTTGCATATAATGTCTACCATCTTGTTGTAGCGTTCGGTACCAGGAGTGATATACTCGTCGATATGAGCATTCATGTCGCCCTCTTCCTCTTGGACGATACGACGAGTGATAAGCTCGAGGACAGACTTAGAGGCGGAGAAATTAATGAAAGGGCAGCCGTACAACAAAGGAGGGCAGCTGATGCGCATGTGAATTTCCTCAGCTCCGTAATCGAAAAGCACCTTCACGTTATCGCGAAGCTGAGTACCGCGAACGATAGAGTCGTCGCACAACATAGCCTTCTTGCCGTTAAGGAGATGCTTGTTAGGGACGAGTTTCATGCTAGCGACGAGTTCTCGCATTGTCTGATTTGTAGGTGTGAAGCTTCGAGGCCAAGTAGGAGTATACTTAACTATGGCGCGACGGTAAGGAACCTTGAGACCCTCAGAGTAACCGATAGCGTGTCCGATACCTGAATCTGGGATAGCGCCGACGAAATCAGGAGTAACGGTTTCGTCCTTAGACATGAGGATACCGCTCTTTACGCGGAAATCATCGACATTGATATTCTCGTAAGTTGAAGGTGGGTATCCGTAATAGATCCACATGAACGAGCATACCTGCATTTTCTTTTCGGGCTTGCGGAGCTGTTCATAACCATCGGCAGTCATCTTAACGATTTCGCCAGGGCCGACATTATATACCACTTCATAGCCGAGATTAGGGAAAGCTACAGACTCTCCGCTGACAGCCATAGCGCCATCCTTCTTACCTATGACTAGAGGGAGGCGACCATACTTATCACGAGCGACGATGATACCATCCTCGGTAAGGAGGAGCATTGTGCAAGAGCCCTTGACATGATTGTACACGCGCTCTATACCATCGACGAAATCCTTACCTTCGGTGATAAGCATAGCGATAAGTTCGGTTTGATTAGTATCGCCGCCGCTGAATTCAGCGAAATGGTGCATACGACGAAGGAGGCCAGCCTCGATTTCCTTCATGTTGGCGACCTTAGCTACGGTAACGAGCGCGAAACGGCCGAGGTGGCTGTTTACGATGATAGGTTGAGAATCGGTATCAGAGATGACGCCGATGCCCGAATTACCGATAAACTTTTCAAGGTCGGGTTCGAACTTGGTACGGAAATAAGTACTTTCCAGATTGTGAATTGAACGGACAAAACCCTTTTCGGAATAAGTAGCGAGACCGCCACGTTTTGTACCCAGGTGCGAATTGTAGTCAGTTCCATAGAACAAATCTTTGATACAACTCGTCTTGCCTATTGTGCCAAAAATGCCACCCATTGTTTTGTATTATGCAAATTTGTATTGTACGTAAGGTAATAGGGAGGTCGGACAACGACCACGTCTTGCGATGTAAAGTTACTAACTTTTTGTCCGTTTTGGATTGTCATTACATATAAAATATCTAAATTTGTCCCGTTAAAGTGTAGAATTGGCGAATTCAAAAATGTTAAATTTCTTGACAAGAGCCGTAACGGGCATTCTTTTTGTCATGACGATTGGCGCGGCCTTATACTTAAGTCCGATGTCATACGCCATGATAATGACGTGTATTATTACATTAGCAACCAATGAGTTCTGCCGCATGTCACGAGCAAGCGGACAGGCTCCTCACTTTTACATAGCACTAAGTATAAACCTAGTAGGGTTCATGCTTGGGTTTCTCATCAATACAGCAGGCACAGATACGAGAGTACTATTAGTGATGGTGGGCATGATATGGCTCATTTTCCTTATAGAGTTATTCAGTCATAATGAGCACCCATTTCTAAACATTGCGATGACATTACTATGTATAGTATATGTCGGTTTGCCATTTGCACTTTTCAATTTACTAGCCTTCAAGGGTGAGCAGTATGACTATTGGCCAATTCTATACCTATTTATACTCTGTTGGGTAAACGATACGGGAGCTTACCTTACGGGAGTGACAATGGGCAAGCACAAGTTAATGGAACGAGTATCGCCTAAGAAGACTATTGAGGGCTTTATAGGAGGCATACTACTGACGCTTGCTGCGGCCATAGCTGTGCACCATTTCTGTAGTGAGTGGATAGATTTACCATTATGGTTCTGTGTAGTCACAGCGTTGGTAGCATCTATCATAGGTACATGTGGAGACCTTATAGAGAGTATGTTCAAGCGCTCTGTCAACATTAAGGACTCTGGGCATATGCTACCTGGACACGGAGGAATACTAGACAGATTTGACGCTGTGATGTTTGTCAGTCCTATTGTAGCCCTCCTATATTATTTCTTTGTCTAATCATTTAACGCATAATTATTGTGAGACTACATAAAGAGGGGTATCCAACGATAGCTATCGCTATTATTCTGTTTGCTGCAGTCTTTGCGGCCTGCTACTATACCATGGGGTTGTCTATTGCTACATATATTATTGTAGCGGTCTTTGGCATTCTGACTATGCTTGTTGTCAGTTTTTTCCGAGTGCCAACCCGCCACAATACGAAGATGGAAGGAGCGATAGTAGCGCCGGCAGACGGCACGATTGTTGCCATAGAAGAAGTTGATGAACCAGAAGTACTGAAATGCCGATGTCTACAAGTATCAGTATTCATGTCGGTATTCAACGTTCATATCAACTGGTATCCTACTTCAGGAACCATAAAATATTACCGTCATCACAACGGCAACTTTATGGCGGCTTGGCTACCGAAATCCAGCACACAGAACGAGCGTTCGTCTGTTGTCATAGAGCGAGAGAACGGCACAAAGATACTAGTACGACAGATAGCAGGAGCATTGGCGCGTAGAATTGTCACATATTCCAAGGAGGAACAGAAGATAGAGCAATCGACCCAGATGGGCTTCATCAAATTCGGCTCACGTGTAGACCTATACTTACCACTTGGCACACAGATAGATGTGAAACTCAAGGACAAAGTGGTAGGAAGTCAGACTATCCTTGGCTGGTTTAAATAAACAGTTACGCATATACCGATACAGTATAGCACGATAAAACAAAAACAATAGATATATAAAGGTTACTCCATTACAATCATTTTAATAATACGTTTGTAAATTGAAAACTCGCGGTAGCTATTTTGATCTTATAGATCAGACTTACTATTTTCCTCAAGATGGATTTGATCTAGAAAATGGTAATCTTTTCTTCCATAACGTATCACTACGATACATTATAGAAAAGTATGGCACTCCATTGAAGATAACCTACCTACCAAAGATAGGTGACCAAATAAAGCGTGTACGTAACCTTTTCTCAAAAGCCATAAAGCAACAAGGCTATCGTGGCAGCTATAAATATTGCTATTGTACAAAGAGTTCGCACTTTTCGTTTATCGTAAAGGAGGCGTTGCGATATCAGGTACAACTAGAGACCTCATCGGCATACGACCTTGACATTGTGCGCGAGCTATATGAAGAGGGCTCGATCAGCAAAGATATCATCATCATCAACAACGGCTTCAAGACAGACTTATATCTACAGAAGATAAAGATGATTATGGACCTTGGCTTCAAGAACTGCATTACGGTATTGGATTCCAAGGGAGAGCTTGACCGACTTCTTTCAGTAGTAAAGAGTGATGTTGTGAATATTGGCATCAGAATGGCTATTGATGAGGAGCCACAGGCAGCATACTATACGTCGAGACTTGGCATACGTCCTACGGAGATAGTGAAATTCTAC
The DNA here is from genome assembly GCA_024401415.1 of Bacteroidales bacterium. GTDB lineage: Bacteria > Bacteroidota > Bacteroidia > Bacteroidales > Marinilabiliaceae > W3P20-009. Next base: position 10,934 of record JAKSLC010000011.1, read on the forward strand.
AATGAGAAGATAAAAGACAATCCGAGAGTAAACCTTGAGTTGTTTCACTTCTTTGTAGATTCTGGAATCAAAGACAACATCTACTATTGGGGAGTATTCCAGAAAGCACTTGGCGTGTATGCTGAGTTAAAGAAGCAATGTGAGAGTTTGCACATCATAGACCTAGGAGGAGGGCTACCAATACGCAATAACCTTGGCTTTGAGTATGACTACAAATATATCGTCAACGAGCTTGTGCGCAATATCTCAGAGATGTGTACCAATGAAGAGATAGACAATCCGGACATCATTACGGAGTTTGGCAAATACACTGTCGGTGAGTCGGGAGCAGTCATCTTCAAGGTAGTGGAGGCGAAGCAGCAGAACGACACAGAGCTATGGTATCTCATTGACAACAGCCTGATGACGACAATTCCAGACTCGTGGTCGATTAACGAGAAATTCATCCTTCTACCATGCAACAAATGGGACAAGGCATACCAGCGAGTGAACATTGGTGGTATAACCTGCGATCATTCAGACTATTACAATACAGAGGACTTGAACCAGCAGGTGTACATGCCTATTGTGAAGAACGATGATGAGGAGCCACTCTACATAGGATTCTTCCACACAGGCGCTTATCAAGATTCTATCAGTGGCTATGGAGGCATCAAGCATTGTCTTATACCATCGCCAAAGCACATTGTGATAGATCGAGATGAGAACGGGCAAGTAGTTGATTACCTCTTCAACGACGAGCAGAATCCAGAGGATATGCTAAGAATACTTGGGTACAACCGAAGATAATAATATATTGTGACGCTTGATGGTTACGACATAATAGGTTCGCTAGGCTCCAAAGGGAAATTTGGAGGAGTGCAGATAGCGCGCATGAAGAGTCGACCGGACAAGACAGTAACCATCAAACGCATAGACCGTTATGGAGAGAGACTTATCCCGCTCCTACAACAAATAAAACAAATAGAACACAACAATATAGCCCCCATCATAGACGTCCTTGACGTCCCTGATGAGGGATTATATATTATACGAGAGATGGTTAAGGGGACAGACCTCAAGACCATATTCACCCAGAAATCGATATACCGGCACGTAGATGAGAAAAAATTCATAGATGCCGGCTGTGCTATTCTCAAAGCGCTTGATGCAGTACATGCTGCAGGAGTAATACATAGAGATATAAAACCATCGAACGTCATCATTCCCCATGCTGAGAACGAAGACGTTACGAAAGCAGACTTTTCGAAAGCCGTGCTAATAGACTTTGAGCAAGCCTCTGCCTACCCGGACACATCAGGAGTTCGTTCGGCATTTGCTCTAGTATATTCGCCGCCAGAGATGCTATTGAAATACAACAGTCTGGTAGGTCCGTGGTCTGATTTATTTGCACTCAGTGTAATGTTATTTCAACTAATCATGGGCAAAGCGCCTTACACTGATTGTAATCCGGAAATATTAGTTAACTTGCAGTTGACTTATCCGATGAAGCAACCGACAAGGATGGCAGATGACCTATTTGCCTGCTTGAGCAAAGCTGCGTACAAAGAGCAATTTCGGGTTCCGCCGAGGCGAATGGAGCAGCAAGAGATAGAGCAGACGCTGAAACGGGGTGTTGAAGGGAGATATCAAAATGCGGCAGCAATGCTAACGGATTTAGAAAAGATTGAGGATCCCTTCAAGAAAGTATCTTGGATACAGAAAGTATTCAGCTGATTACTAACAAGATTATTATTTGACGATGAAACAATACTTAGACCTACTACAGAGGATCCTTGACGAAGGTGTGGTACGAGAAGACCGTACGGGCACTGGAACGATAGGTGTATTTGGGCATCAGATGCGCTTTGACTTACAAGAAGGATTTCCACTATTAACGACCAAGAAACTACACCTTAAGAGCATCATACACGAGCTATTGTGGTTTATAAAAGGATCTACAAATGTGGCATACCTACAAGAAAATGGTGTACGCATTTGGAATGAGTGGGCTAAAGAAGATGGCGAGCTAGGGCCAGTATACGGGTACCAATGGCGTTCTTGGCCAGACTACAAAGGAGGGCACATTGACCAATTAGGCAACGTTATCAGAGACATCAAACAGAACCCATATTCCCGCAGACATATTGTTTCGGCATGGAATGTAGGACAGATAGATGAGATGCAGTTGCCACCATGCCACTTACTATTCCAGTTTTATGTAGCTAACGGCAAACTATCGTGCATGCTATATCAGCGCAGTGCGGACACATTTTTGGGAGTACCATTCAACATAGCATCGTACGCCTTACTGACCATGATGGTAGCGCAAGTATGTGGATTGCAACCGGGAGAGTTTGTACATACATTAGGGGATACACACATATATATGAACCATATAGAGCAAGTGAAGTTGCAAATGACCCGAACTCCATATGCTCTACCTAAAATGAAGATAAACCCTGATGTCAAATCTATAGAAGATTTCAAATACGAAGACTTTGAACTTATAGATTATGAAGCGCATCCACACATCAAAGGTGTAGTGAGTGTATAATTATATGTAACGAAAAGGGTATACCCTCGTACAATTATCCCACACATCGAGGTAAAAAAATATGAAACTGATAGTCAAACTTGTTGGAGCAATAATACTGTCGATATTCACGTTGATCAACGTGAACGGACAGAACTACAATATGACAATATATTCGACAGCGACAATAGGGCTGCCGAACAACTATGTATATGATATTGCGCAAGACCGAGATGGCTTTCTGTGGATGGCGACGAGCGATGGCTTATCGCGATATGATGGTGTATCACTAGTAACATATACTGAAGCAGACTCCCTCTCATCCAACTATGTATCATCCTTAGTTGTAGATACAGAAGGAAATATCTGGTGTGGTCATGGAGATGGGCAGCTATCACATTGGAATGGAGAGACATTTGAGAAGATATACCTTGATGACGTATCGGCCCCTATCAAGAACATGTGTATAGACGACCGAGGTAATATCTGGGCCATTGAGCAATCGAAGGGATTATTTCGCGTATCAGCCAACAAAGAGATTACCAAATTTCATGACAGGAAGAAATTTGGTCGCCAAACATACAATGCGCTAGTTGCCATCAATGCCTACAACATGCTGATAGGAACCAACAATGGTTTGATGCTTGCAAAATTTGATGTTGATGGAACGATCAATAATATTGAGACATTTGAACAGATAGAATATCAATCTGTTGAGTGCATCAAGCTAGCGCTAGATGGGGAGCACTACTGGATAGGAACAGAAGAGGGGCGAGTATTTAAATTCGGTCTTTATGACGGCATTACGGAGATAGCGCAATGCGCAGTAAAATGTTCACCTACAGGCGAGACAAAGTCGGCACCAATACGATCTATATATGAAGACCCACATGGCTACCTTTATGTAGCGACCTGGGGCAATGGAGTATCGCAATTAGAGAAGATAAAGAACACCGGGCAATATGTTGAGACGTTAAACTTGAATATAGACAATGGCTTAGGCAACAACTTTATCTCTAACATCATTGTAGACCGAGAAGGAATATTCTGGTTCAGCACGTACGGAGAAGGAGTAGTTTCGTGGCACAACAACTACTTTTCAGAATATAAGCTGTCTGACATAGGATTCCAGCGAATGAAAATTATGGACGGCTGTGCGGACAGTGACTATATTTGGATGGCGCTCAACTATGGCATCCTAAAGATGGATCGTCAGTGCATAATGAATCATGAGTTCTACGACACATCACATGGTCTACCAAACAGTCCGATTACAGAGATTCGGATCACCGACGAGAAAGATGTTTATGTAGGAACAGAAGACAACGGAGTATATCTGAAGAAAAACAACAAGAAATATTTCCAGAAGATATACTACACATCACCGACAAAGACCACTGATATGGTAAACTGTCTGGTGATGAATGGTGACATACTATATATTGCGACACAAGGAGGCCTTGTTGCATATTCTACCACAACCAATCAGAGTGTAGTATTTACTACGAATAACGGGCTACCCCATAACTGTGTCAATTTTGTATATATTGACTCTGAAGGACAATTATGGATTGGCCCTAAAGATAGTGGTATAACAAAACTTGAGACCGATGTAGATATTTCGAGAGAGTTGCCTGCTAACGTAACATGGGATATTCACCGACTATCAGAAGATCCGATAAATGTACCGGCGCTGACAGAAGATTCTCGTGGCAGGAAGTGGCTTGTATCTGCTAACAATGGTATTTTATGCGCGACCAATGACTCAGTAGTATCAATAACGACGACTGACGGACTAGAAAAAAACTTCTGCTACGATGTAGTAACAGACAATCAAGATAAAGTTTGGGTATGTCATCAACCTGGGCTATCATGTATAGACTTACGTTCTGGAGGTATAAGAACATTTAACTCGTCGATAGGATTCAATAAAGAGTATATACATGCCTATGCGGATGAGGAAGGAGACATCTGGTTTATTTCAAGAGAGAGTATACTTCACTACTCAGCAAAACTAGATGTACGCAGTATGGTAGCTCCTGTTCTATCAAGAACGAAGACGATAATTTCTGACGAATCGTACTTACCATCACAAGAGATAGACTTAAGCTACCCATACTTCAGAGACATTGACCGATTTGAGTTCAGTTTTGTTGCTGTAAATCTACGAGACCCAAAGAACGTAAAATACCAGTACTGGCTACAAATAGGAGAGGATGACACACAACCTAAATGGTCTGCATCTACTACACAGGCGGTAAAGAGTTATGACTATCTTCCTGATGGAAATTACATCCTCCATGTAAGGGCATTTTCTCCTGATGGGATACCATCACAGAATATTGTATCCATACCTATCCACATAGACAAGCCATTCTGGAAATCGATATTCTTCCCTATCATCTCAGTAATATTGATAATCTACCTGATACGAGTAATAGTTCGTAACAGAGAGAGAAAGATAAAAAAGAGAGAAGAGGAACTTGAGAGAGAGGTACAGAAACAGACAGCGAAATTGCAGAATCAGCAATACGTCATTGAGCGTAAGAATAAAGATATAACTGATAGTATTAACTATGCCAACAGGATACAGACAGCTATTCTTCCGTCGAGGACATGCTTGAAAGAGTATGATCTGGCAGATTCGTTCCTGCTCTTCCGTCCTAAAGATATAGTTAGTGGAGACTGCTACTGGGTGGGACAATTCGACGACCATCTACTGATTTGTTGTGGAGACTGTACAGGGCATGGCGTGCCAGGTGCATTCATGAGTATGATAATTACGACACTCATAAACGATGCGACACGCACACCAGAGAACCGCCGTCCGGCAAAACTTCTTGCCAAGATAGACATGGATATCAAGCATACCCTCAATAAAAATCAAGTTGTTGAGGCGCAAGATGGTATGGACTGTGCGATATTGAACATCAACCTGAAGACGAGGGAACTTGTATCAGCTGGAGCCCGTCGTCCTGTTATCATATTCAACAAGAATAAATTTATGGAGATACGCCCGACACGCCGAAGCGTTGGAGAGCGTAGGAACGGCAATGAATATACAGAGGAGACGACTCAACTTGCAGAAGGAGATGTTATCTACGCATTTTCTGATGGATTCACTGATCAGTTCAATCAAAAAGAAGAAAAATACACGACAGGAAAACTTAAGAGACTATTACAAGATATATACACTCTACCGATGTACGAGCAACAAGAGAAACTAGAAAAAGAATTTGAAGATTGGAAGGGAACACATGAGCAGTTGGATGACGTCATAGTAATGGGTATTAAACTTAAATAGTCGAAATAGTACATAGCATTAATTCACATTATTAATCCTTTCATTTACTCAAAACAATGCTTATAGAAGCTAAAGGTATTGTAAAAGCTTATTCAGGACACGTCGCACTCGATGGCTTGAATATGGAGGTTGCCGAGGGTTCAGTACATGGACTACTAGGCCCAAATGGTGCAGGTAAAACAACATTTATCCGCATTCTTAACCAGATGACGCAACAAGATGCTGGTGAACTTTTATTTGACGGTCATGTTATGACGTCTGCAGACATTGCGCAGGTGGGCTACCTACCAGAAGAGCGCGGTTTGTATAAAAAAATGAAAGTTGGCGAAGAAGCTATTTACTTGGCGCAGTTGCGTGGTCTCTCAAAACATGACGCAAAAGTTCGTCTCAAGTACTGGTTTGACAAATTCGAAATCGGTGAATGGTGGAACAAAAAAGTAGAGCAACTCTCAAAGGGTATGCAACAGAAAGTTCAGTTCATCGTTACCGTTTTACACGAGCCACGCTTGCTAATTTTCGACGAGCCATTTTCTGGATTTGACCCAGTAAATGCAAATCTTCTCAAATCAGAGATTCTGAACTTAAGAGACAAAGGAGCCACAGTACTCTTCTCTACGCACAACATGGGAAGTGTAGAGGCCGTTTGTGACAGCATTTCGCTCATCAACAAGAGTCATGTAGTACTTGATGGCAAGGTTAAAGACATTAAGAAGCAATACAAAGACGGCAAATTCTCATTAACATTCCAAGGAGTGGAGACAGATCTACAAAAAGTAAATGGTCTTGAGATATTATCTGCGAAAACTATAGACGGCACAACTGAAGCGAGAGTACAAACAGCAAACGCGACAAGTGCCAACGAGCTTCTCCGTGAGCTTATTTCTGCCGTAGAACTGTCTGAATTCAAAGAGATACTCCCATCTATGGAAGAGATATTCATTCAGCAAGTAAACAAATAAGTTTAACCACTTTAGTCATTAATGAAATGTCAAAAATAGGACTTATCATAGAACGCGAGTACATGACTCGAGTTCGCAAAAAGAGCTTTATCATAGTTTCATTATTAATGCCGATAGCATTATTAACTATGATGTTATTGCCGACAATAATCATGGAATTTTCATCAGTTACGACACAACGAATAGCCGTAGTTGATGAGACACAGAACTACCAAAGCGTGCTCGCGAATACAGAAGAGATAGAGTATACACTTATCTCTGACGAGACTGCAGAGTCATTACGTAACAGCTATCAAGCAAAAGGCTTCGATGCTATGCTTCATATCAGTGGTATTCCAACAGATAAAAACAACATTCATATTTTCAGCGAAAAGACTCTTCCTATTGAGATTACATCAAACATGGAGCGTACACTTCGTGATAAGGTTAAGCGAGATATGATAAATGAATACTCTGCACTTGGAACGGGCATAGATTCTCTTTTCAACGCAGTCAATAATGTCTCTGTCAAGATTACCACGATGAAAGAATCTGCAGAAGGAGGGGAAGCTGTTGAGAATCACGCAGGAGTTGGCATCATTGTCGGCTTAGTAGCTGCAATGCTCATCTACTTCATTATATTGATGTCAGGTGTCCAAGTATTTACAGGCGTGATGGAAGAGAAGCAAAACCGCATCATGGAAGTTCTTGCCTCTGCAGTGAAACCTATTGAGCTTATGCTAGGAAAGATTATCGGCATCGCGTTGGTAACTCTCACACAAATTGCCATTTGGATAATTCTAATAGGTATAGGATCAGCTGTAGTAGGAGCTTCATTTGGTCCACAAGCTGCCGTTTCAGCCACTGCAGAAGTTGCAGCTGCGAACATGCCAGAAGGTAATAACATAGTAACTTCGGTATTGAATATGTTAAACGGACTAAATATGCCATTAATTGTATCAATGTTCGTAATATACTGCTTGTTTGGGTATCTTCTCTACGCTTCATTATATGCAGCTATTGCAGCAGGATGCGAGCAGCAGTCGGATGCGCAACAACTACAGACACCTATCATCCTTCCTATTATTATCGCTATAGTTATTGTTTCATCATTCGGCATGAAAGATCCAAACTGTGGTGCTATGTTCTGGGGTTCAATGATTCCATTTACCTCACCTATCGTAATGCTAGCGAGAATACCTAACGGAGTAGAGGTATGGGAGTTGGTACTTTCTTTAGTTATACTTTTAGGATCATTCCTTTTCACTACCTGGTTTGCTGCAAAAGTATACCGTATAGGAATCTTGATGTATGGCAAGAAGCCTACCTTTAAGGACCTCATCAAGTGGGCAAAAATGAAATAATCTGCGCAAAGATTTGAAACGTATACTTACAATTATATCATTGATTATTACTCTGCTACCTGCGCTTTATGCGCAAGTAGCAGATTGTAATGTTCGTCTACATGGCAGAGCGCTACAATATGCAGGATACCATATTGAGGTTTTTGTATATAAAGATTTCATTACCAAAGACAAAACAGCAATCGGAGTCCTGGACGTAGACGACAATGGTAACTTTGACTGTCAAATAGACCTTCAACAAACAGGTATTAAGTATGCATTCATGGAATTGGGAGCATACAAAGCGTATATATACCTAGAATCAGGGAAAGACTACCACTTAGTATTACCTCCGTTCAAAGCTCGGCCAGATGCTGACAGATTCAATCCATTTTATCAACAAGAGCCGATAGAAGCAGGCATAGTAAACGAGCCATCCAGATTAAATATAGCTATCCGCGAATTCGATGGCTGGTGGCAAGATCAATATGGTGCCAACATAGCTAGACTTGCCCGATATAACGACCGCAAGTTAGCCGACAAATTGGTATCACGATGTGACAGTATGGCCAACACCCTAAATTGCAAGGTACAATTTTTCAAGGATTACGTGCATTACCGTAAAGCGCAAATATATGCGACACCAAGAATGGGAAACGTAAGAAGCGTAATATCCAGATTCTACACGCAAAACAAGAAGTCGGCCATAGACATGCCACCATATTGGCAGACACTACAAATGATTTGTCCAAATTTCTTAACATCAATTACTATCTACACAGATGCCAAAGATAGATGTCGCAAAGAGATTCGTAGTAGCAAGGCAAACTTCAACAGCATATGCGCAGCCCTTCAGTCTGATACAGTATATGACAAAAGAACCGTAAGTGAAAACCTTCTACTTATGGGAATATACGATGGATATTACAGTCAAGAAATCTCGGAATCATTCGTAGACCACCTATTGAACAGCGCAATTAGTCAGAATACGCATCCTGACACCAAGATATTAGCCCAAAATATACTCGACAAGAAAAACCATCTACATCCAGGCACAGATGCCCCTGGATTTACGCTAATGGATATGAGAGGGAAAGAGGTTTCTCTCAGTTCATTAAAAGGCAGGTGGGTATACCTATGTTTCTTGCATTCTCAGAACTTTGCTGCGGTAAAAGATATGGCAGCACTAGATGCGATGCAAACCAAATATCAAAAAGACATACAGGTAGTAGGCATTTTCACGGATGAGAAGAGCGATCAACTATCTGCCCGTATGAAGAACGCCAAGCATAATTGGCTGGCTCTGACATACATTACTCAACAATCGATTATATCAGAATATAATATAGTTGCTTTGCCAACATATTACTTAATAGACCCAGATGGTCGCATCAGCCTATCTCCAGCACCTAGTCCGACAGAGAACCTGGAACAATCGATAGCGAATCAGATGATAAACTATAAGCGAGAGATAGCAAACAAAGGAAAGAAGAACAATCAAGTAAAGAATATCTACGATATAGCGCACTAATCTATGGTAATAGCGGAGAATATACATAAGAGTTTCGGGGCTCTTGAAGTACTTAAAGGGATAGACCTTCACATCAAAGAGCGAGAAGTAGTGGCTATAGTAGGTCAAAGTGGAGCAGGAAAAACTACACTTCTACAGATTTTAGGGACATTAGACAGGCCTACTACAGGCACTGTGAAAATAGCAGGAGAAGATGTTTCTTCACTATCTGAGGGAGCCATGGCTACATTCCGAAATAAACATATAGGCTTTGTATTTCAGTTTCACCAGTTACTACCTGAGTTTACAGCACTGGAGAACGTGATGCTCCCATGTCAGATTGGAGGGAAGAACGACAAAGCTGCAGAAGAACGAGCAAGAGAGCTGCTGACGTTTCTGAAACTTGGAGACAGACTAGACCATAAACCATCTGAACTATCAGGAGGAGAAAAGCAACGTGTAGCCATAGCTCGCGCCTTAGCATGCAACCCAAGCGTAGTATTTGCAGATGAACCTTCTGGCAACCTTGATTCACATAATGCCCGGGAACTACAAGAACTCTTTTTCTCGCTCAGAGAAGAATATGGGCAAACATTCGTTATAGTAACACATGATATGCAGATGGCAGCATGTTGCGACCGTATGATAAGAATTAAAGACGGCCTAATAGAAGACTAAATCTTTGAAATGCTCCCAAATAACCTTAAAGAGATACTAGACGCAAAGGTTGACCAATACGAGCGACCTAGCTTCATAGAAAGTGACCCTATCAGTATACCTCATCGCTTTACAAAGAAAGAGGATATTGAGATAGCAGGATTTCTCGCTGCTACTCTTGCATGGGGCAACAGGAAAGCTATTCTAAAGTCGGCCAATGAGATGATGCAGAGATTCGACAACTCTCCTGCTGACTTTGTATTAAACGCTTCAGACAAAGAGATAGACAATCTACAAAGTTTCGTGTATCGTACTTTCAAAGATACAGATCTGCCATGCTTTGTACGTGCCATACGTCATATATATGCGAATCACGGAGGATTGGAAACTGTTTTAGCACAAAAGCCAAACGACTCAAGCATAAGATCTTCCATTATTAATCTCAGAGAGATTATGCTTCCATTTTTGGACCCTCATACCAGAAAACATGTACCAAATCTACTAAAAGATTCTGCGGCGAAACGCATGTGCATGTACATGCGTTGGATGGTCAGATCTAATGACAAAGGTGTAGATTTTGGCATATGGCATAGCATAAAGAAAGAAGATTTAATACTCCCACTAGACGTCCATGTTGGCAATGTAGCACTTAGCTTAGGTTTAATTACCAAAAATGGGAAAGACTGGAAAACGGCTTCAGCCATTACAGAAAAACTAAAAGAGTTCCGACCTGAAGATCCAGTCGCATACGATTTCGCCCTATTCAGTATGGATATGGAGGAGTAAGAGTAAACTGATTACTGACAACAGAAAATCATGTCCAACCAGTATTTCGAGTTCAAACAATTCATAATATATCAAGACAAGTGCGCCATGAAGGTAGGGACCGATGGCGTACTATTAGGAGTGCTTACAAAAATAGAATTTCTAAAAGAGCAACCTAATGTACTGGATATAGGCACTGGAACAGGATTAGTATCCCTTATTGCAGCCCAGAGAATACCATCAGCGATAATAACCGCTATTGAAATAGATGCAGACTGTACAGAGCAGGCGAAAGAGAACTTTGAACGCTCCAAGTTTGCATCAAGATTATCAGTGGTAAAAACGGCCATTCAGGATTATGCGCCACAGAGGAGATATGACCTGATAATGTGTAATCCTCCTTTTTACAACGGAACACTTACACGTCCGGATTCCAAACGCACCTTAGCACGACATACACTTAGTCTGACCTTCAAAGAATTAGCCACTGCAACAGAGAGATTATTATCAGACGACGGACAATTCTCGGTAATAATACCTACATACGCAGAATCAGAGCTGACAACTCACTGCATAGCATTAGGGATATATCCAAACCACATTACCAAAATATACCCTAATAATCACAAAGACGCAAAACGAGTAGTAGTGCAATACTCACGTCAAAAAAAAGAAATAGAAGAAAACCGCTTAACCATAGAAGATGCGCCGACACAAAAGAGCGCAGAATTCAAAGCATTGGTAGAAGATTACTATCTTAGGTGCTAATCCTTCAAGACCAAAGTTGCAGACACAGGGAAATGATCGGAAAAATCGACATCATGCTCCTTGTAAACAACTGCCTTCATATCCTCCGAATGTAAAATATAGTCAATACGGATGGGAGGCAGATTGCCGTTATATGTATCACCCCAACCATTACCAGCTTCGACAAACGAGTCCTTCATATTACGCTTTCGCATAATGTAATAGGTATATGAAATAGGAGTATCATTAAAATCTCCACAAATCAATAACGGAGTCTTGACAGATTCTATAGCCTTAGCAACATACGTAGCCTGTTCCTGACGGCGATGATATGCATCAGTCATCTTAGAACGAGTGGTACTTAACTGCTTTTTCACGTTACCCTTATTCTGCTCTGGCAACTGGGAAGGGTCAAAGACATTTATTTCATCAGAAACGAGCCCTATAGATGCTAGATGGCAATTAAACAACGTAACTGGCTTTCCATCAATAGAGATCTCTACACACTGAAGATACGATTCGACATCCACCCCGACACTCTTAACCTTTACAGGATACTTTGACAACAACAACTGTTTATCTCCAGATTTAGAGGAAGGCTTTTTCACCTTATGGTCCAAAAAATAAGGATAAGCCGTCAACCAATTCTTTATTTTATTATAGCAATTCAAGTCGGCCTCTTGCATACATACAATATCGGCATCCTGAGTCTTAATAAACTCACCGATTGAGTCAACTGAAGCCAAAGACATATAATGGACATTATATGTCAGCACCTTAATTGATTTATCTGAAGGGATATCAGCTGAACTGATATTGAATACAGATACAGCACCATTATAAGTCAGAATTGCAGCTAAAACAGGGAATACAATCTTCCAATCAGGATTGAAAATAAGATACAAGACAGCCATCAGAGCATTAAGAGCCCAAAGATAGGGGAAAGCATACTGAACCAAGACAAAATTTCCGAGTTTATCCGGCTCGAAATATGATGAAAAATAGGTGACACATGTAGCCGATGATATGGCCAATGTGGTTAATATCAATAATATTCTGAGAAGAGTTTTCATTTCTTAGATTCGTCTAATAGAGTTTTTCTTTCGTCTTCAGAAAGGCTTTCGTAACCAGAAGCCTTTATTTTATCCAAAATACGGTCTATCTCCGCTATACGATTAATCTTCTGCCTATTCCATTCCATATCTGCATCGGCCATACCACCTCGAACTATTTTTAGATGGCGATTACGTCTTGGCCATGAAATTGTTTTATTAGCAGAAGGCATCCCCCTATATTTCCACCAAAGAGCTATTAACGTGCCTGCGACTGCACCTCCAAGATGAGCTATATGACCACCCACATTAGAAAGAGCAGGGATACTGATTATATCTATCAGCACGTACACAGCCGCGATGAACCCTAGTTTCAGCTCACCAATAAGCACTAATCTGACAGAATACTTAGGATACGAGACAGCCACACATAGAATAATAGCCATTACCGAAGCCGAAGCACCAGTCATACTCATATAAGTAGGAATCAGCGAACTAGGAGTCAAGAAATATGCAACTGCACCAGCGATACCTCCAATAAGATAAACCCTCACTATTACGTATTCACCTATGAGGAACGACATCAGTCTGCCGAACCAATATAACGCTATGAGATTGAATAAGATATGTATAAAGTCATAGTGAGTAAACATATACGTTATAATAGTCCATGGGCGAGTAGTCAGAGTAATTACTATATCAGATGAAGGTAAAGACAAAGCACTAGCGAGTCGCCCGCAGGACTCCGAGATTCCTGTTATATCAAAAAAAGTCAACACGGATATCAACAAGAACACAGCAATGTTGATATAAATCAACATTGCCACCTTATCTTCTACGAACTTATTCCATAGTCTATTGTTCATTCTCTTCTCCACTTAAGAATAAGGACTATACCGAATAACATACCGCCCAAGTGGGCCCAATGGGCGACATTATCTGGCTTGAATATCACACCGAGCCCCTCAAACAACTCTATAGCGCCATAAAGTAATACGAAATACTTAGCCTTTATAGGAATAAGGAAGAAAAGGAATATTCTAGCATTAGGATAAAGCATACCGAAAGCCAGAAGTAAGCCGAACACAGCACCGGATGCTCCAATAGTATTATGGCTAGCTATATAAGCCTCCTGATAATCCATCAAGAACTGACGAGCGATAGGCATAGCCTCCTGAATAGGCATACCTTCTGCCTTGTTGAAAAACTCATTAATAAGTATCAGACACTTCTGAGAGGCAGGTCCATAGTGAGACAGCAAATTATTTATTGAGCTATTGGTGAGGTCGGACATACAAACATCGACAGCTCTTATGAAAGGCTGAATCTCGAAATAAAGAGCCACTTCCTGGACCAAACCAGAGCCTATACCCGTAATCAGATAATATATGATATACCTCTGCGTACCAAAATACTGTTCAATAGGAGCGCCAAACATATAGACGGCAAACATATTAAAGAACAAGTGCGAGAAGCTACCATGAAGGAACATAAACGTAAGCAACTGCCAAACATTGAACTCGGAAGAAGCCCAATAGTGCAAACCAAACATGTTGTTGATATCTATATTAGTCAACATGTAAGATGCCAGGAACGCCAAAGCGTTTATGATAATGATATTCTTTGATGCAGCAGAAATCGGTGGCATAATCTATGAAGTTTTATGCAAACATACTATTTAATGAATTATCATCCAATAGAGCAAACACACGTTTACCTCGAGGAGTGAGTGCTGGAGATGAGGAAGCGAAAAGACGATTATACAAAGAAAGCATCTCTTCATTAGTCAACATCTTACCATAAGGTATAGCCGATTGAGTAGCGACAGCTATACAGACATACTCTTGTATACCAGACTGTATATCGACCTCTCCATTACGGCAATCGAATATCAACTGCTCGATAAAAGATCGAGCCTGATCTACTTCAAATACCGCTGGTATAGATGTCATTTTGAGATTACCCTCCTCTGACAGATATTCGACCTCCATACCAACTCGCGAAAGTTCAGCAGACAATTCCTCCACGATACAAGCATCTTCTGCACCAGTAGCAATAAGTTCAGGGAACATAAGTTGCTGAGATGCTACATTTCCGCTACTAACCATACTACTGATGGCATCGTACTGAATACGCTCGTGTGCTCGACGTTGATCTATCAGCATCAAGCCATTTCCAACTTGAGTAACAATAAACTTACCCTTATATTGGAAGAAACGTTCTGGCGAAGTAAAAGAAATTTCGGAAGCGGAGTCAGACATCTGAATATCCAAAGTCTGCTGCACAGGCTCTTCGCGATTAGACTCAAGCCCCTCATACAAACTCTCCCAACCCTTAGCAGAAGGTTGTGGAATGTGAGAAGGAAAAGAGTGGGAAGAATACCCTCCCCCTGACGATGACACCTGCCCCAGCTTACTAGTGTAAGTCTGCAAATGAGACTGGTCATCATGATTTGCATAAGTATAAGGGACAGACTTGTACCTACTATCGCTTTCATTTTCGAAAGGATTATACACATCTGCTCTTCTATTAGGATCAAGAGACAGAAGGTCGGCTATCTGATCCAGATTATAATCACTTTTAGCAGTGAACCCTAAATCTATAGAATGATCGACATCGAAATCGATAGTAGGCATTATATTATTTTTGCCTAGACACTCCCTGACAGTTGCATTCAATATACGCCACACCTCGGAATCATTCTCAAACTTAATTTCCGTTTTCTGAGGGTGGACATTAACATCAATAGTCTGAGGATCGACATCAATGTATACATAATACGCAGGAGACTGATCAGCGGGAATAATATTACGATACGCTTCAATAATAGCCTTATGGAAATAAGAGCTCTTCATGAAGCGATTATTTACGATAAAATATTGATTTCCGGCAGTTTTACGAGCGCTCTCAGTTGTTCCTACGAAACCACTCAACCTGACAATATCATTATTGCACTCTATAGGCAGCAAATACTTAGACATTGCCTTACCTGCTATAGCAGAAACTCTTATTCTAAGATTAGCAGCCTTGAGATCATATAATGTTTGAGAGTTATGTATAAAAACCAACGAAACATTTGGATGAGCGAGAGCGATGCGAATGAACTCAGTCTCCAAGTTTTTAAGTTCAGTTGAGTCCTTCTTTAGGAAATTACGGCGAGCTGGAGTATTGAAGAACAGATCCTTGACACAGAATTGGCTACCCTTAGGGGCTACGACAGGCTCTTCATTAATAAGCTTAGACCCTGCAATTTCTATCTTGATACCAAGTTCATCCTGTTCTCTACGGGTAATAAGGTCGACATGAGCAACAGCTGCGATAGAAGCTAAAGCCTCACCGCGGAAACCCATGGTATGGAGTTGCATCAAATCTGTTGCCTCTTTGATTTTTGATGTAGCGTGACGTTCGAAAGCCAATCGGGCATCGATATCATTCATTCCGCAACCATCATCTATTACCTGTATGAGAGTTCTGCCTGCGTCTTTTATGACGACACGCACCTCTGATGCTCCAGCATCAATAGAGTTTTCGACCAGCTCTTTTAATACTGAAGCAGGATTTTGCACTACCTCGCCGGCGGCAATAATATTAGCAACAGAGTCGGGTAGCTGTCGGATGACGTTACCGTTATTCTCACTCATAATTGACAATGAATGTATGTTGTTATCCTACCACTGGGGTTGTAAGGTACAGATATATCATCACTGACATCACAAGCACTAGGCCCACAACGATAATGCGAGAAACTTTCTTCTGCTTCTGCATCTTCTGTTGGAACTGGTCGTGTCGTGCTCTCATGGCACCGCTTCTCACAAGCTGTCCCACTTTGTTGACCTCCGGAATAGCGTTAGGGTCTTTCTCTTTGTAGTTCTCTATCGAATCCAGACCTAGTGCACGCTTCCTCTCTTCCCAGCGCTCTTTGTCTGGGTCGTAGAATCTAGGCTGATAGTCATATACCTTGTATTTCGGTAGTTTAAAGAAAGATAATCCCATCGCTATGTTGTCTTATTCGTCAATATTTTAATACTCAAAGTCGTTGCAGGCACGCTCTGCCAATATGGCACGTATGTCTTGCGAAACAGCCACATGCTTTGGGTGAACAGCATATGCCTTCAACCCCTCCATATCGTCATGAGTAGAGATTAGAGAGAGGTGGAACTTTTCGTTAGGATTACAATTGATACCTACCTCGATGCTCTTGAGAGAAGGCACCTCGCCTTTGAGATTCAGTAAAGCCTGGCGGATAGAGACAAGTTTACTTTGAAGTTCGGCTGTCTCGATATCCTCTTTCATCTTAAATAGTACGATATGTTTTATCATCTGTATAAGTTTTTTGCGTAAGTTTGTCATTGCAAAGATAGTAAATATATTCTCATGTTGATTATAGGGATAGCAGGAGGCACAGGTTCAGGAAAGTCGACCGTAGTGCGCCAGATAGTTTCGCGATTAGGCGAAGGACGAGTGAGTGTGATACCACAAGATGCATACTATTATGACAGTTCGGATCTGCCATTAGAAGAGCGTCGTAAAAAGAACTTTGATCATCCTGATTCTATTGAATTTTCGCTTCTGGCGCAGCATGTACGAGATCTGCGCGCTGGGAAAACCATACAACAGCCCACATACAGTTACATCACATGTTCGCGCCAGCAAGAGACCGTTGAGGTACACCCCACAGAGGTTGTGATTGTTGAAGGCATTTTAATTCTAGGCAACGACGAGCTACGCAAAGAGATAGACATAAAAGTATACGTAGACGCAGATGATGACGACAGGCTGGCTCGAGTAATACAACGAGATATAGCTGAGCGAGGACGAGATGCGCAGACAGTACTAGATCGCTACGCTAAGACTGTCAAACCGAGTCACATACAATTTGTAGAACCTACGAAGAGGTTTGCAGACATTATTGTACCGCAAGGCGGCCTAAATCAGGTAGCCATTGATGTTATGGCGAAATACATAGACGCGCACCTTCCAAAATAAGACACACATGAGTGCGATATACGACATAAAGTTAGAGAACGTCATCTTCATAGACATTGAGACGACGCCAACTACAAAGAGGCTAAGCGAGTTGACGGAGCCCATGCAAGAGCTATGGGACAAGAAGACCATCAATGAGCGAGGAGAAGAGACTTCTGCTGCAGACTATTACGATGAGCGAGCAGCGCTATACCCAGAATTTGGACGAGTTGTATGCATCTCCATAGGAGTAATGCAACTCACCACGATGGGATGGAAGATATTTACAAAATCGTACTGCAGCGAAGACGAAGCAGCCCTGCTATACAACTTTGATCAATTCTTACAGAAATATTGGACTCCGTCGCGCTATTTCTGCGGGCACAACATTAAAGAATTTGATATGCCGTATATAGCCAAGCGCATGTTGATAAACCGCATACGACTATCCCCTGCCCTTGATGTAAGCGGCAAGAAACCGTGGGAGATACCATACATTGACACCCTTGACCTATGGAAATTCGGCTCATACAAAGGAGGCGCATCACTGGAGCTACTATCCAATGTCTTTGGGATTCCCACCCCTAAAGACGACATTCACGGGTCGGAAGTAAGAGATGTTTTCTTTGAGGAGAACAACCTTGACCGAATATCGACGTACTGTCAGAAAGACGTAGTAGCTACAGCGCAAGTTTTGATTGCCATGCGTGGAGAGCCAATAATACCAGAAACCAACATCGAATTCAGAGGAAGATAATATATGGCCATAATAAAACCATTAAGAGGATTCACGCCAAAAATAGATGAGAGTGCATTCATAGCAGAGACAGCAGTACTCATAGGCGATGTGGAGATATCAGAAGGAGCCAGCATTTGGTACGGCGCTGTGCTTAGAGGAGATGTAGGAGCCATACGCATAGGCAAAAATTCCAATGTACAAGACAATGCAGTAATCCATGCGACATACAACAAAAGTCAGACAATACTAGGCGAAGAAGTCACGGTAGGACACAACGCCACCATACACGGAGCCATAGTACATGACAAAGTTCTCGTTGGCATGGGAGCTACGATACTAGACAATGCGGAGATAGAGAGCAACGTCATTATTGCTGCGGGAGCGCTGGTACTAGCCAATACTCACTTAGAAGGGAATGCGATATACGCAGGTGTTCCGGCAAAGAAAGTAAAAGATCTGCCTACAGACATTCACCCATCCTCAATAGAACAATACGCATCAAACTATCAGTTTTATACTACTTGGTACAAATGAGCAACGTGTGTGGTCCAATAGCTTTTTTTGATTCCGGATACGGCGGATTAACCATTATGGATAGTGTGCGAAAGCTACTTCCACAATATGACTATGTATACTTAGGAGATAATGCACGCAACCCGTACGGCACGCGCTCTTTCGATGTTGTATACCAATACACATTAGAGTGTGTAAACAAACTATTCTCCTTTGATTCGCCATTAGCCATTATTGCTTGCAATACAGCATCAGCGAAAGCATTACGTACCATACAGCAGAACGACCTACCACACATAGATGCTTCCCGCAGAGTTCTAGGTGTGATCAGGCCAAGTGTAGAAGCTATAGGTGAATATACAAAGACAGGGTATGTAGGAGTATTTGCGACCCAAGGCACGGTTGACAGTTTGAGTTACCCTATGGAGTTGCAGAAACTACGTCCGGACATTACTGTAGTACAGCAAGCATGCCCTATGTGGGTGCCACTTGTAGAGAACAGTGAATACCAAGATCCAGGGGCAGACTACTTTGTAAAGAAATATTGTGATGCACTGATGTCGCAATGTCCAAAGATAGACGTAGTCATCCTAGCCTGTACGCACTATCCACTATTGCTTTCTAAAATAAGGCAATATCTACCAAAGAGTGTCAATATCATATGTCAGGGAGATATTGTAGCGAAAAGTCTAGAGAACTATCTGCAACGGCATCCGGAGATGGAAGAGCGACTGACAAAAGGAGGCACGGTAAGATTCCTAACGACAGAGAATCCGCACAAATTCAAATTTACTGCGAAAGTATTCTTCAAAGGCGACCTTGACGTTCAACAAATTATATAACGAAAACTACTCTACTACCTCAATAAGGAAACTTACTGGGCGAAACCCATCATTGCAAGATATCATTGCAGACTTTGGGTTTTTCATCCACCCGTCATAGAAATTTTCGCCGCCGTGAGCTAAAGTCATCACGAAAGGAGATATACTCTCCCAAGCGCTAAGGCACATACCCTTGGGACGTTCCCACCCATTAGCAATAAAAACCTGACCCTCTTGCATATCGCAAGCATGCTCAATAGGATTTTCGTACATTTCCATGAGGTCGGTATAGCAAGCCTTGCGCATTACTGTTATCTTTATCTTCTTCATGCTATTTTTATCAGAAACAATCTTGCTTGCAAGGTTAATAAATAGAACTTAGATAGCCAAATTATAAAGAATGGAATAGAGCAGAAGCTCTCGGTCTGCACCCTATGAGCACTCGAGGAGCACCCTTGTTGCTCGCAATTTTATATTTATGTATACTCGGGCTACACTCGGGGAAGACTCGGGGATCACCTTTATTCATCGCAGTTTTTTATTTAATGATATATTGAGGGAAGATGATAATTTGTATCTTTGACCGCATACTATTATCATTGTAAAGAGGAGTATCTGGTATATGAAAAGGAGTATAATATGCTTTAACACACTTCGTGAAGTAGTGCCTACGACACTACTAGCGGTGCTAATGCTTATCGGCATATCAAGCGGTTGCTCTTCAGAGAAAGAATACAAAGTGCTGTCAGAAGAAGACAGGCAAAAGGTAGAATCGGAACTCAAATCGACACCCAGTGAAAAATTGCTGGAGATGGCCAGAGATACGACGAACGACATCACGATATACAATGTGGTAGCATCAAGGATGTTTGCTTCGAAGATGAGACACGCTTCGCGCTTTTCTGAGGCAATAGAACAATGCCAAGCAACCTACGACATGGCATTATCGATATCGGACACAATAGAGATGACCAAAGCCCTGAACGACCTGGCAACAAACTTCAGGCGTATAGGTTCATTAGGAGATGCCACACAATATCACTACAGAGCATTACAATTAGCCGATGCATTTTCAGACAAAAAGAGCTACACTGCCCGCAAGAACAAGACGATAGCATACAATGGCATTGGCAATATTGACCTCACGCTTAAATACTACGACGAGGCAAAGCTATACTTCAAAGAGGCACTTGACATAGAAACCTCTTTGGACAGTCATCTTGGGCAGGCCATCAACTACGCCAATATCGGTTCCATATTCAGTTATGAAGAGAAATACGACTCAGCATTCTCATACTACTGTCTTTCGATGGAGCACAACAAGCTGGCAAACTCCGTTGTAGGAATCTCGCTATGTCATAATGCCCTAGGAGAGATATATGAGAAGAGAGCCATGATAGACTCAGCGCGAGTAGAATACCAAATCAGTTACGACCTTCTACTTCATGATGCTGACAGATGGCATTGGCTAGTATCATGCTTATCATTAGGCAGAGTTGAGATGCTACTTGGCAACATGCGTAAAGCATCACAGCTATTGGCAGAGGCATATAAAGTATCCATAGAGATAGATGCGCCAGAGCAAGCAGAAGTTGCGTGTACACTGCTCTCCAAGTACGAGCAAAAGAACAACAATGACAAAAAAGCATTGGACTATGTATTAAAAGCAAGGACATTCTCTGACAGAGTTAAGAATGAGAGTCAGAACAACAGCTTTCTGAATACTCGTGTAAACTATGAGAGAGAAAAAGGGGCAAAAGAGTTGCAACAATTAACTGCGGAGAAAAACAGGAAAGAGCGTCAACATCACTTTACAATTTTACTAATAAGTCTCTTTGCGATACTTTTACTAATCATCATGCTCCAGTTCTTCACCATGCTCAGATTCCAAAGGAGGCGCAATGAGGAACTGAAAGCCACCAATGAGACAAAAGACAAGCTATTCTCAGTAATATCTCACGACTTAAAAAATCCGGCCATTGCTCAATGCAATGCGCTACAGCTACTCAAACAATACGGAAAATCATTCAATCAGGAGCAACTGGGACAGATGTACGATGATTTACACAAATCGGCCGTGGTACAAGTAGACTTGCTAAACAACCTTCTAAACTGGACACGTCTACAGATGGGCAGAATGCAATTTGAACCATCCAAGATAGATATTAGTGGAATAATAACCGACATAACAGAGTTGCTTGCATTACAAGCCAAGGCAAAAAACATACGATTCAACAAACCCGAGGAGAAAGGATTGATGATATGGGCAGACCACAATATGGTATCAGTAATTGTGAGGAACATAGTATCGAACGCAGTAAAATTTTCATATCCGGACAGCACAATAACCTTTGAATACAATACTACTGACGAAACTATTATACTTACCATCAGAGATCAAGGCATAGGCATGACAGAAGAATACATGAGAAGCGTTTTTTCCGAAGGTCGTGTAAAGAGCACCAAAGGGACTACCGGAGAACAAGGAAGTGGTCTCGGGTTAGCCGTATGCTTTGACATGGCTAAAATGAACAAAGGAAATATAGAAGCAGACAGTGAGCCAGGCAAGGGAACGACATTCAGAGTAACATTGCCGAAAGCGTAAACGACAAAAACATACTAACATCGAATAACACATCACACATGATAGACATAATAATAGTAGATGACCATGATCTATTCCGCATGGGAACGACGATGGTACTAAAATCCATACCAAACTACAACGTAGTTGCACAAGCAGCATGTGGTGAAGAATTTTTCGAGAAACTAAACGCGCTAGAAACCAAACCGAATCTAGCGTTACTAGACATAATGCTACCAGACATGAGTGGCATAGACATAGCCAGGAAGTTGCGTTCGGAGCATCCTGACATACAAATACTTATGCTATCAGCGGAAACTTCGGAGTCGACCATACTAAGTCTGACAGACATTGGTGTAGAGGGATTTGTAAGCAAAAACGCGCCTACTGACGAACTATTGGTAGCCATAAACACCATTATAGAGGGTGGAACATACTTTGCCAAAGACATAGCCAAACTGATCAGAGATGTATGCAATTCCACCGAGCTACACGTAGAGCTGAGTGAGAGAGAAGAAGACATCATACGACTTTGCTGCGAGGGTCTGAGAGCGAAAGATATTTCAGAGCAACTGAACATTTCTATTCGCACGGTAGAGACCCACAAAACCAACATATTTACGAAACTTGGCATTAACAACAACGTTGCCCTAGTAAGGTACGCTATCAGGCGAGGAATATTGCAACTATAGGCACTAGCAGATAAACGAATACCAAGTGCGAAATAGAGTTTGGCATTGACGCAACATAATTTGCAAATTGATATGGGGAAATAGTGCAAGGCAAAAAAATATTACTATACAGTACCATTACAATGAAAAAATAATAAATTTGCAACGAGGATAAGGGTGTACTCGGTTCCGAAATTATTAGATATTTGTTGAAAGAGTTTTGAAACTTTTTCTCATTTGGATAGTATAAGGAGTTTGAGTGCAGTGTAGTAGCGTGTAGCTATGCGCTTCATTCTCAAATGAATATAACGTGTAAAACGACACAAATCAAGATACTATGAATTTTAAATTCAAGCATTTATCCGCTGCTCTTGTAGCAGTTTGCTCGGGCCTAGTGCTTACATCTTGTTTCTCAAGTAGAGGAAATCAAGGGACAAGCTCTGTTACAGGTTGGGCATATAACGACCCAACGAACATGGGTGGCTTTGAAAATTATTCTGGCTATGAGCAGGAAGTAGGTCCAGGTTTGGTACGTGTAGAAGGTGGTACATTCATTATGGGCCGCGTGGAGCAAGACGTGATGTATTCATGGGATGCTCAACCACGTCGCGTATCTGTATCTTCATTCTTTATGGATGAATGTGAGGTGAGCAACTCGAACTATCGTGAGTGGTTATGGTGGCTCAGCAAAGTATTCAGCCGTCAGGAGTATCCACAAGTGCTTCGCAATGCGCTTCCTGACACATTGGTATGGCGTCGTTCTTTGGCTTACAATGAGCCATACGTAGAGAACTATCTCCGTCACCCAGCATATTCAGATTATCCTGTAGTAGGTGTATCTCACCGTCAGGCTACGAACTTCTGTAAGTGGCGTACTGACCGTGTAAACGAGAATATACTTTTCGAGCGTGGAGTACTCAACAAGGTAGAGACACTTAAGAAGCAGATGAGCGACGAAGGTGGAGGTGGCCAACACAACTTCAACACAGAGGCATATCTTTATGGTGCACTTGGTGATGATGTTATCGTAATGGACGAGGAGAACAACCCATACGAGAGCGTAAAGATGCCTATGGGTGAAGATGATGAAGGTGAGGTTACAAAGCGACATATCCGCATTGAAGATGGTGTACTTCTCCCTAAGTATCGTCTCCCAACCGAGGCAGAGTGGGAGTTTGCAGCTCTCGGTATCGTAGGTAACACAGCAGAGGAGCGTGTTTCTGAGCGTAAGATATTCCCATGGAATAGCCACGTACTCCGTAACCCAGATGAGGCTGACCGCGGTCGAATGATGGCCAACTACGTTCGTTCAAATGGTGACTACATGGGTACTGCAGGCGACCTTAATGATGCCGGTGATATCACAGTTCCTGTTCGTTCATACTGGCCTAACGATTACGGACTCTATTGTATGGCAGGTAACGTTAACGAGTGGGTAGCAGATGTTTATCGTGCTCAGTCGATGGATGACTTCGATGAGTTCAACCCATTCCGTGGCAACGTATTCCGTCAGAAGCTTCTTGATGACGAGGGCAAGCTCGTAGAGGTAGACTCAGTAGGTAATGTTCGTTACGAAGTTCAGCGTCAGTCACAGATTGCAGATCGCAAGAACTATAGAACAGCTGACAACCGTAACTTCGGTGATGGTGACAAGTGGTCGAACCAAGTTGAGGGTAATGGAGACTGGACAGCATCTGAGATGACTACAGCAGACATGTACGATGGTTCGAAGGCCGACAACAACCTCCGTTCACTTGTAACAGACTCAACGCGAGTTTACAAAGGTGGTGGTTGGCGTGACCGTGCATACTGGTTGAGCCCAGGTACACGTCGATTCCTCCATGAGGATGATAGCCGTGATGACCTTGGTTTCCG
>JAKSLC010000110.1 GCA_024401415.1 Bacteroidales bacterium
GCTGATATTTATTATAATGGAGATAGAATGGTTTAGTAATTTATTCTTCTTATTTGTGCATCCTTTAATATATACTGAACATGGAATCTTAATTGACATATCGTTGTGCAATAACACTTTATGTTTATATGGCAAATTATAAAAGCGCTCTCCTAGATCTTTTGCCTGCGTATCAATACATGACCCTATGACTACTATTTTCTCATAATTCACTCTTTTAAGCCTTCTCTGCCAATTTTTCTTTGCTTGTTCAAATGTATCATTGTGCATAAAATGAATGCGAATATCTCCAAGTAACCCAATGGGATAACGATTACCTTTTGTGTCGTCTGTCAGGTCTATGCTCATGTATTCTCTGAGATTACCCAAAAGTTTCAGATAATCTTCATCCGACATACAAGCATTAATAAATGGCGAATTAAATGGCATGTGAAGATCATGAAGTATCATTCCTCCAGTACAATCATTGCATATAACCGTTGGGTACAAATCCATTTTGATAGGCGCAAAACAGCGCATTCGCATTCTGCTCCGAATGCGCCTAATCCTATTAAATGGGAAATTAATCAATCTACAACATAAATCCATGATTTTCACAGTCTCCTTTCTACAAATCCCTAACCGCCAACTCCATATAAGCCCCAAACATATGATGCTCAAACAAATCCTCAGCATCCCTATGATGTTTCTTATGATATGCCTCATCTGGCATCATTACTATCGTGGTGCCTGCACGCTGGAAATTAGCACACTTCTCCAACTCGGGCGTTTGGTAATCTATCCCCAATTTCCTTAACATATCAGACATTGTGTACCCCAAATACTTAGTAAGTTTCGCTTCACTCTTTCTTGTCGGCTTCCTCAGAATACGCATCAGCATCTTTACCTTCATACGGTCAGTTCCTTTCATGTCTGCTGTCTTCACCATGTCGTCTACCCTCGAAAATGGATTCGTCTCATTAAAGTCGTCTGGTGTCTGAATACTAAGCGGAGTCTCAGGCACCCAGTCATCAGCATTGATGACATTAAATGCCCAACCTCCTCTAGTCATTCTTTCATAGTGCATGGCGAATAGATAGTCTCCTGGCTTAGGTGCTGCACTGCAATATGTCTTGAACTTTAGGTCTGCAGGTATCGCTCCGTCTTTCTGTCTTTGCAATACATAGGCCGTAAGCAGAGAACAGATGGCTCCTCCCTGACTATGTCCTGTCAATATGCAATCTCTTAATCCGGTCTTGTAGCACGAATCTATCTTTGCCTCAATGTCTTTGCTCAATGCCAATACGCTACCAAGCCAGCCGGCATGCACTAGAGCTTTGGGATCATCACAGAGCCGGTATTCATAATCTTCTCCTATATGATACTTGCCTTGCGCTGGCAGCATTCCTGCATGAAAGTTAGACAACCAGCTTGTCATAGTAGGCACACTGCCTCTTATACTTATCAGAAATACTCTCTTCTCTTTATTCTCCCACAATTCCCATTTGTTATCAAATCCCATAGAAGGCGACTCATACAGACGCTGATAGCTTTGTGGCTTATCGCATTTGTATTTGTCGTCTATCATGCCATCTCTGAAATGTGATGCGATTCTCAAACATTCCAGGTACTCTTCTTTCTGGAATCCAGAAACAAGTTGAGCGGAGATAGAAACTCCGCTCAACACCATCAATATAGTGACTAATACTGATTTCATAAATTTATAAATCTTAGTGTATACATAATCTTACATACGCTGTGGCATCTCAATACCAAGTATCCACATAGCGTTCTTCAATACCTTGGCAACGACAGAACTCAAAAGTATTCTGTTGGCTCTCACTTCTGCATTCTCTTCTTTCAAAATAGAGAAATCATGATAGTACTGATTATACTCCTTCGCCAAATCGTATGCATAATTAGCTACCAAAGCAGGGCTGTATACCTCACCCGCCTCCTTGACTACTGCAGGGAACTGCTCTACCTGGCGGAGTATCTGTATCTCTTTGTCTGCCAACGCTGAGTCGTTTGCCTTGTCAGCAACTTTCTCGCCTGCCTCAGCAGCCTTACGGAGTACCGATTGGATACGTGCGTATGCATATTGGATGAACGGACCTGTGTTACCGTTGAAATCAATAGACTCTTTTGGATTGAATGTCATATTCTTTCTAGGGTCTACCTTCAAAATGAAGTATTTCAATGCACCAAGTGCCAATATCTTGTATGTGTTCTCGCACTCTTCTTCTGTCAAGCCGTCAAGACGACCGAGTTCCTTGCCCATCTCTCTGGCTGTAGAGATCATATCTGCCACAAGGTCATCAGCATCTACTACTGTTCCCTCACGGCTCTTCATCTTTCCTTCTGGCAACTCTACCATACCGTATGAGAAGTGTACCAGGTCTTTGCCCCACTTGAAACCGAGTCGGTCAAGTAGTATGGATAGTACCTGGAAGTGATAGTTCTGCTCGTTGCCTACCACATACACCATCTTGTCGATTGGGAAGTCGTCAAATCTCAACTTGGCTGTACCGATGTCTTGTGTCATATATACACTGGTACCGTCTTTTCTGAGAAGCAATTTCTCGTCAAGTCCGTCTTCTCTGAGGTCTGCCCATACCGAGCCGTCTTCTCTCTTGTAGAACTTTCCAGCCTCAAGGCCTTCAAGTACCTTGCCTTTGCCAATCTTATATGTCTGGCTCTCGTAGTAGATCTTGTCAAAGTCTACTCCGAGCAACTTGTATGTCTCGTCAAATCCGGCATATACCCACGAGTTCATCTTCTCCCAGAGACCGCGTACTTCTGCATCGCCTGCCTCCCACTTGCGGAGCATCTCGCGTGCTTCTGCCATGAGTGGCGATTTAGCTTCAGCTGCTGCCTTCTGGAGCTCTTTTGTCTCTTCGTCATCTTTCCCCTTGATGGCTTTCACCTCTGGATCCTTCTCTCTGATGCCTTTGGGCTCGTTCTTGAACTCTGTGTCAAATCTTACATAGTAATCTCCTACCAAGTTGTCGCCTTTCTGTCCAAGGCTCTCTGGTGTGCAGCCGTTTCCCCACTTCTGCCAAGCCAACATGCTCTTGCAGATATGGATACCTCGGTCGTTCACTATATTTGTCTTTACGACTTTATTTCCGCAAACGCTTACCAATCTTGCTAATGAAGAACCAAGAAGGTTGTTTCTGATATGTCCAAGGTGAAGAGGCTTGTTGGTATTTGGTGAAGAATACTCTATCATTACCAATGGCGACTTCTTGTCTGCTTTTGCATATCCGTAGTCGTCTGCTGTCGCATTGTTCATCACGTTTGTCCAGTAATTCGCTGCCAAACTGAGGTTCAGAAAGCCTTTGATAACTTCATACTCCGATACCTCCGCAACTTCTGCTACGATTGCCTCTCCGAGCAACTTTCCTGTCTCGTCTGGAGATTTCTTCGAAAGTCTTACCAATGGGAATACCACAAGTGTATAGTCGCCTTTCTGGTCCTTTCTTGTGACGTTTACTTGAATTGTCGAAGCATCTACTGTTGCAGCGAATAGCTTCTCGACTGCCGCAGCAGCAGCCTGTTGAATCTTCTGTTCTATATTCATTTCAAATCACTTTTTTTCTACTTTTATCACTACTCCTACCCCGTTTCTGCTGGCAGTGTAGACTTTCATATGCTCCTCAAATGGTTCGAATAGCTCTCTCACTATCTGAGGCTTGTTATTCTCGCCCGATAAGTGCGACAATATTAGTGTCTGCATCTTGCATGGTTTTGGCAAGTTGCTCACTAGGTCAAACGCTTCTTTGTTGCTGATGTGCCCCTCTCCTCCAGTAATACGGTTCTTAAGGTAGGCAGGGTAACTTCCTTTTCGTAGCATCTCAATATCGTAGTTACTCTCAAGGAAAACAGCATCGCACTGCTCCAACTCTCGAACCAGTCTCTCTGTCGGACGACCTATATCTGTATATACGCCAATTGTCACTCCGTCCACTGTCCTCACCGTGAAGCTTACCGGCTCTTTCACGTCATGTGGCTTCGCAAAACTGGTCACCTCAATAGGCCCTACTGTTACTAGACCCTCAGATGGCATCAGGTGTACTCTCGCCCCGTCCAATGGCATATAATACTCTCTCACCCCCTTAGCTGTTCCTCCTGTCATATAACACTGCATGTGCTTATGATGGTTGGCAAGAACTTTCAAGCCTCTTACATGGTCCGAATGCTCATGGGAAATAAATATGGCCGAGAGTAGTTTCAGATCTATTCCCACCATCTTGGCTCTCTTTACCATCTCCCTATAACCAATACCGCAATCTATCAGAATAGCCGTATCCTGACATTGTATCCAGTATGCATTACCATTGCTCCCCGACGCAATAGAACAAATATATGTAGAAGCTTCCGCTAAAAGTGATGACGTCTCCATTATGTTGCAAAGTTAGTGAAATTTACGCTCATACACATTGATTATTTCACTCAATTCACTATTTGTCGCAAGTTGCCTAATGGTATATCCCTCCTAAATCATCCCCCACAAATTAAAAATTTGCGATGAAACCGAGTCTTCTATAGGTCTTCCCCGAGTGATGGCCGAGTATAGCCCGAGTATAGCAGAAGGCTGCTTATATTAAAAATATGCCCCCAAAGTACAGTATTTCTATCTGCACATTTGCGCATTCTGCTTTAACAACATACATTTGCCACACATTCTAAATCACAACCTTTCTATTATGGACAAGAGATTATCTCAAATAGTTGACTTCTGTCGTCTTATCGACAAGGAGAAGTTCATTCAACGTCGCACATATCTGACCGACGGCAATCGTCTCGAAAATGATGCCGAGCACGCATGGCATATGGCTGTCATGGTTCTTCTTCTCAAGGAGTATGCTAATGAAAAGATAGATACCCTCAAGGTAATCAGCATATTGCTGATTCACGATCTCGTCGAAATATACGCTGGTGATACTTTCGCGTATGATGAAGCTGGTAAGCAAAGCCAGCGCGAACGCGAACTCGCAGCTGCCGATAAACTCTTCTCTCAACTCCCCGAAGATTTGTGCAATTATATGCGTAGCCTCTGGGATGAGTTCGAAGCTTGGGAAACCCCAGAATCCAAATTCGCACACTCTTTGGACAACTTCCAGCCTACTATGCTCCAAAATGCCTCGAACAATCGTTCTTGGCGAGAGTGCAACCGCAAACTCTCGGAAGTTTTGCGTCGAAACGAAAAGACCGCCCTCGGCTCTCAGCCTCTTTGGGATTTCATGAAGGAGGTTTTCATCGCAAATGGCCTTGAATCCGGCGCCCTCTCAAAGGACGTGTAACACAATTTCCAACCAATTATTTGTCTGGCAATCCTGTCTCCTGTAATCTTGACTACAACTTCATAGCCTTTCATTATAAAGATTGTCACATTCTATCAACTGTCTGTGAGTTACTGTCAACAGCCTTAATTCGCTTCGTCTTTCCGGAGAGGAATTGGTATCTTACAGTAAGTCGCACGTATGTGTTGTCTGGGTTGTATCTATGATCTATCACGTAACTTCCGAACTCTCTGTGATCCTTGAATGTATATGAGTCCAAGATGTCATTTGCAGCTAAAGACAATGCCAGACTGCGATTAAAGAAATATGCAGTCGCTCCGACTGAGAGGTTGTACATGGCATCTTTCTTTTCCAAAAGTGTTTCTCCAAGATCATTGAATATGAAGTCCGCATTCACCCCAAAATGTTTGTTGATAGCAAAGTCGTTTATTGTCTTGAAATAGTACGCACATCTGTCAATCTTATACCCACCTTTATACAACTTTATCTTGGCAAATGGCTTTGTTATGCTTATGCTGTTTGTAGATCGAAATCTGCCTTTGCTAAAGTTATAGCCTGCCGAAGCTAGAATAAAATGAATATGGTTGTGATTACTCAAAGTGACTTCAATCGCATTGCCATTTTCGGATTCTTTGTACTGATAAATAGTAGCATTGCGCTTATGTCTATATCCAATATTCATCCAAAAACTTGAACCCATATTCCAAGCAAGCGTGATATTGCTCGTTATTGTAGGCAAGAGGGTAGGATTCCCTTTTCGATAGTAAAATGTATTGTCGTATCGAATGTTTGGACTTAGACTATTGAATGAAGGGCGACTTATCGTGGTTCTATAAGTAAGAGATAGCTTGCTTTTCTCTCCCGTAGTACATGAAAATTTCAAGTTTGGAGCAAATGTAATGTACGTAGTATCTATCACATTGCTTTTGTTGTGATTGCCCTCAAAGTTCGTGCTTTCTATCCTCAAGCCAGCATTAGTATCAATATTGCCTATCGCTTTGCCTAGCTCAAGGTATGCCCCTATGATTCTTTCTGTGAAATCATACTCATAAGAGAATGTGGTCTCCAAAGCTGTGTTGCTAGAACTGAATTCACTCTCCGACTCATTCGCCACCGCTGAAAGTTTACCTCCAATGCCTATATTGAATCCATTATCCGTAGTGGTCTGATAGTCAACTTGCGCATCTGTAGCGCTGTATTTCGAGACAAAATCATAATCGTGAATCAGTAGATTTTCTGCAATGTTGCTGCTCGCTTCCACTCGATGGATTGTATAATTGGCAGAGACGGTTATTCCACTTTGTGCCCCAAGTTTTATGTCATAACCAGCACCAATGTCATAATGGTCTTCATTCTCTGTTACTCTCTTGCGTGTCGCAACTGAAGTTAAGTTTTCGCTATAGTGACATTCTTGACCACCTTCAATTTCAGGCCGACTGCGCTCATTCCATCCTGCGAACTGAACAGAAAGTTTATGCTCGTTGCTGAATGTATGCTCCCCCACAATGGAATATGTGTGTGCTCTAAGTTCGTCTCGAGTCTTTTTGTCGTCATTATACTCCTGCCAGCCTTCTGTGTTATGAATGTTACTGCATTCGCTGGTTCTGTTTTTTGACGCAGTGAACGTATAGTCAGTGTGGATATTTGTCGCCCCATGATGCAAATTAAGCATAGTGTTTGTGGCATTAGAGAAGAGCCGCCCTTTTGTTGCAATATTACGCACAGCAACTTCAGTTCCACTATAGTCTTTGGTTGTTATAGATATCACGGCATCAGCGTTAGCATCATAACGAGCACCAGGAGAACTGATCAATTTGACGTCCTTGATTGTCTGAGGATTCAGTTTTTCCAGCTCTTTCTTGTTCCCAATACGTCTATTGTTGACATATACCACTACGTTATCTTTGCCAAACATAGAGACCTCGTTCTTCTCATTTACCATCAACAACGGAACCCTGCTTAGCACGTCGTTGATGTTAGCCAATTCTGCCATTGAACTGCCTTCGACCGAAAGGGTATATGTACTGCCGTCCACTGTCAGGTTATTTTTGCGGGCAAACACATTCACTTCGCCTAGCTCATGCTGCTGGCTCTTTAATGTGAACTGCAATGTGTCTCCTCGTGTGCTGATAATCTTACGCTCAGCATCAAAACCCAACGCCGATACCTCTACTTTGTTTACACTGGAAGGTACAGCTGCCGAGAACATTCCTCCCACAAAACTACCAGACATGATAGATGTCGTATCCGAAAGAAACCTGACAGTAAAATAATCTACCGGAGAATTATCTGATTGGGCAACTTTGCCGACGATAGACATTTGTGAGAAAACGCTGTTCGCAATGCAGGAAAGGAGGCACAACAATATCTGTTTCTTCATAAGTTACTGATTTGCTTGCAATGAATATAAAATTTTCCAATTTTCCAATTCCAAATTGGAAAAATACTATTCTCAAAACTACACTTTCCAAAAATATCCCATATCTAAAGCCCTCTCACAAAAAATCATCTCCTCTTCTCCACATTTACTTACCTTTGTAGCATTAAACGTAAATATCATGCAAACCCCACATAATCTCATCTTCCTAGGCTGGGGAATGGACCTCAACTCCATTCCTCCCATCCTCCGTATGCCTGATTCAACTTATTTCTATAACTACGCAGAGGAGATTTCATTTTCTCCCGACCCGAATGCTTTATATAATGTTTACGCTTGGTCGTTCGGCGTATACATCGCCCCTATCCTTATCAACCAATGGGGCATATCTTCCCAAATCGTCTCCGCAACGGCTATCAACGGCACTTGCCTGCCCGTCGATGATGCCTTCGGAATCCCTGTTTCTATCGCTCAGGGGACTCTCGACAATCTCTCTGAGGCATCGCGCCAGAAGTTTAACATCCGTATGTTCTCTTCTCGAAGTGAATATGCAGAAAACCAACAATATTCTTCTGAAAGAAATGTAGAGAGTCTAAGAAAAGAACTCTCTTTCTTCATTACTCACGCCCTGTCTGCAAATAAAAAAATTGCGATGAACAAAGGTGATGGCATAGATCAGCCTATGGGTAGCGAGTATAATCTCTATACCCTCGCCGTCATCGGAACGCAGGATCGTATCTTCCCCCCACAGAATCAACTCGCCTTCTGGCAATCCCAGGGCATAGAGGTGCGTCAACTCGAAATGGGTCACTGGCCAACAAAAATCTAATCAGGTAGGCTAAGAATTATGTATTAGTAATTAGTAATTAAAAAATCTCCCTCAAAACCAAACCACAACAAGAAAAAAACGTACATTTGCACCGATATATAGAGTTGTTAAAATTTTAGAAGACTAAAAAGTCATGATGATTAAACCAGAACCTATCGAAAAGGTTATCGATCTAGGAGACGGCCGCACCATTACCATCGAGACTGGCAAGCTCGCTAAGCAAGCCGATGGCTCAGTTATGGTTAAGTGCGGTGGAACATTCCTCCTGGCAACAGTTACAAGTGCAACAGAGGCTAAGCCTGATACAGATTTCATGCC
>JAKSLC010000111.1 GCA_024401415.1 Bacteroidales bacterium
GCGATCTATGCTCTATGCTGTTTAGGCACATACGGCATACGTCATTGACGTTCACAGTGTCTAGTACTATTTTGTTCTTGCCACTCTGTAGATCGCTTAGATCCAATATGTCGTCTACAATGCTGGTTAAAAGGGAGGCATTGCTGCTTATGAGTTTCATCGCTTCTCGCTTTTCTTCGTCACTCATTCCTGATGCCATTTCAGAGTCTGATAGTATGCTGGAGAATCCCACTACAGCGTTAAGCGGAGTTCGTATCTCATGACTCATATTCTGAATAAACTGACTGTTTATGCGGTTCGCCATAGTCAACTCCTCAATGCGCTTCTTGTTCTCCTCTGCCAATCTTGCTTGCTCTTTCATGACAAGCTCCTTCTTCTTCTCTTCCGTAATGTCAAAGCAGACCCCATTACTGATAATGTGGTTGGTCACAGGGTCTTTGGTCATATAACCATCAACTTTTATGTATGCATCCACTGCCCTCATGTAGTATTGCTGACTGCAGTAGCGCATTCCCTGATTATATAGCTTCAGAATTTCGGACGACTTGAAGTAGTTTACTGCTGTTTCTCCAATTGGAACAACGTCAAACGTCTTGCAGAAATATTCTCCTTGTGAGTCAAAGTCACAAGGTATCTTGACCCCATTCTCCGCAAATAGGTCTTTGCCATCAGGCATAATTGCCGGTTCCGTAATCTGACTAGTAGTCAGGTCCGCTACTAGAGTGTATAGCGACCCCTTACACAATGCCTCTCGAAACATGGCACGCTCTGTCTGTAGTATTATCCTGGTGCGCTCCGCTTCGTCTATATCCTGTATGAGGCTGTATACCAATTGGGTCCCGTCTGGCAATGTCACCAATTTACCATTGTCTTGTACCCATATCCATCTGCCGTCTTTGTGCTGTACGCGATACTTGGCTGTATATTTACCAGTCTCTTTGAAGTCTTTCACCATCTTAGCTGCAATACGGGCAATGTCTTCTGAAAACCCGTTCCCCACCGCAGTAGGATGCTTTTCGATAAGTTCTTTGGGAGTATAGCCTTGTATGGCCGCCATGGCCTCACTGACATAGTAGAATGGGAAATGTAGTTCATTACGGCTAATCTTTATGCCACCGTTTATACCATCAATAAGGGAAATAAACGCAAGGGCACTGTTTATGTCAATGTCCATTGCGTCAACAGTCTCTCCTTCTGCTGATGCCTTGATATTTACTCTTTCTGTAGTATCAGCAATGTCGTTAGTCTTCCCTCTGTTCATGTTTCTGTAGTGTTAGTGTTGATTATAGCATACACTCAGTAAATGATACGAAACTCAATGTATAACGTTGCATTTAATATACGTTAAATCTTTTCTTGCCTCAGTGAGTGTGAAGAGTGGTCAACCTCAACGTATTTTATTCCGTTGTTTTTTCAAAATATGCTTTGGGCTCTAGCTGGCATTTGTTTCATGGTTCATGTATTATAATTCCGCTCCTATGAGTTCAGCAAGCCTGCTCATTATTTCTCCTGCTTTGCCTTGTACAAATATGTCTGTCATTCCTTGTTCTGTGAATTTTGATGGCTGCGTATTGAATTCAATAATCTTAGCTCCATTCCTTTTTGCCATGATAGGTATCATATCTGCAGGCATCACAAGCCCCGATGTGCCCACCACGATGCAGACGTCCACATCCTCAGTAGCTGCAATGCTCCCTTCATAAGCCTCTCTAGGTATGCCCTCTCCAAAGAATATGAAGTCTGGTTTTATCACCTTCCCACATTTCGGACACCGAGGAGGAAATTCTGCCTCTAAGTCTAAGTCCTTTGATGCTATCTTATAATCGCAATGCTCACATGATAGTGTAGCTGTAGTGCCATGAAACTCCCATACTGTTTTCGATCCAGCCATCTGATGTAGGTTGTCAATGTTCTGCGTTACTATGGCATGGAGTTTCCCCTCTTTTTCTAGAGCAGCTAAAAATTTATGCGCAGCATTTGGTACTATGTCGGTGCGACTCATGTATTTGTAAAATACGTCACGTATGAATTCCCTCGTCTCTTTGGGGTGTGCATGAAAATAATCTAGGTCTATTATTTCTGGGTTGTATTTCTCCCATAGACTGTCTTTTGAACCTCTGAATGGAGGTATGCCACTCTCTACAGATATGCCCGCACCCGTAAAGGCAAGTATGCGCTTCGCATGCTTTATTGCTTCTGCCGCTTGTTCTATTGCTGTCATGTCTAGCTTTTATTGTGTTTTCACAAATATAGGGATAATTCATCCATAATAAAACTCTTAAATATGATTAATTCGATAACCTTTCTTCTCGTGTTAGCGTAATTATGGACAACAACACTAAGATACACAAGAAATATGAAGTTAGCAGAAGCACTGAGTTTAAGGGCTGATGTTCAAAAACGTTTAGACCAGATCGTCGGTCGATTGGAACATTCTGTCAAGGTTCAGGAGGGCGATTCCCCTGCCGAGGATCCTATTAAATTGCTCGCTGAAATGGATGATCTTGTGAAGCAGTTGGAAAACCTAATTTACAAAATTAATATTACCAATACTAATACTATCCTTCCAGGTGGTGAATCCCTAACACACAAGATGGCAAGGCGAGAGGTGCTGACTAAGAAGGTTAATATCCTTCGTACTACACTGAATAACGCGTTGCAGCTCACTGATAGATTCTCTCGTACAGAGATCCGAATAGTTCGTACAGTCGACGTTCCTACTCTTCGATCTCAGTGCGA
The DNA here is from genome assembly GCA_024401415.1 of Bacteroidales bacterium. GTDB lineage: Bacteria > Bacteroidota > Bacteroidia > Bacteroidales > Marinilabiliaceae > W3P20-009. The sequence continues at coordinate 2,740 of JAKSLC010000111.1, forward strand.
TAAGTACTCCGAGGAGCTTCGTCTCCTCGATGTGGAGATTCAATCAGCTAATTGGACTACAGATATCTGTGATTAAAACATTAGGGTAACTTTTATCTGGGCGTACGCAACCGCATCCTAAGGCGGCTTCTTAGGAAACTTTTAATGTTCGGTTCAGACGGGTCAATGAACAATGTTTACAAGTCAGACTAGTACATAGCACCGTTCACAACCTAACAGAGTATCATGCACTACCGCGTGTAGACAGATAAAAGCGAGGGTGGGTCGTGGGACTTTTTTGAAAGAGAATAGTTTCTTCATCAATCATATAGTTAATACTAAAATGAAAAGGCCGGGCAGTGATTGCCAGGCCTTTGTTCTTTATTGCTGTTCTCCTTCCAGCGACGAGAGTATCCTGAGTGCTTCTTCTCGCGTCTCCCCGCAAAATAGCGGTTCCGCTTGAAATCCACCGCACACTTTGGGCCTCTCTGGCGAATCAAATATCGCGCAGAGGTTCTCGTCTGTAAGGTTTATACATCTCACTCCAGCAGGTTTGCCGTTCGGCATTCCTGGTATCGGTGATGATATCGATGGCGCAATGCAACATGCTCCACATCCCATGCGACATGGCATGAATTCTGACGCCATATTACTGCCTCTTCGTATATTGTTCTACAAGATCATCTGCAGTTTGAACGCATGTCTGACATGTAGTGCGACTTCCCGTCTTTATCTCTCTACATGTAGTAGCTCCACATCTCTCTGCAAAGTGCTTCTCTATCTCGTCTGCATGTTCTTTGCATGCTTCTTTCGCCGCATAGAGCGCTCCGCATAATCCTCCAGGTGCACAGCCGCCAATGTATGGAGCATAGCTGGCTACTATATCTTTGTCTTCATAGAGCTCTTTCCATTTGTTCGCTACAGCTTGTGCACAGTTGTGCTTGTATTCTGGATGTCTGAATGTATCTAATGCTTTCATCGGCGATGGGTGTCTTGTTTTAACAACACAAAGTTAGCTAATATTTGCTATCTTCTATGCGCTGAGACCAATAGGTTTTAACATCTTCCCATCTGTAGTATGGACCGTCTCCTATAGGTAGCTTGCTCTCACCCTCGTTTTGGAGTATCTTTACAAGTATGTCTTTCCCGCTGTCTTGAATGTTGCGGTAGAATATTATCTGTATGTTACCTGCCATTGGAACGTATTTTGATGAACTCCAGTCTGTATATAGAGTAGAGAAGTCTTTAATCTCTTCTCCCGCTCCGTTGACGTTCATCAGGGCTAGAAGAGGCATCAGTGCCGAATCATGTCCAAAGCGTAGGTTCGCACGTACTGTGCTTGTTCCGTTTAGTACAGCTTCTGCTTCCTCTATAATCTTGTTTGCTAGGTTCGATGCACAATGGCTGTTCTTTACACCTCCAAGTTGAGGTACACAGGCAAATGTATTGTACCAGTAGAAGTTGCCCGATTTGTAAGAGGCTATTTTCTCTTTGGTGCTCAGGAAGTTGTCGATAAGCTCTATGCCGTCAAGTGTTACGCCTTGTAGTGTGCAGTATGCGTTGTATATTGCCTGGTCTATTCGCATAAGGTTAAAGCGTTTCGCTGCAGCATCAGGGTCTTTAAATATGCGCTTGCATGCTATCTCTGGTTTGCCTCCCGACATGTAGAAACTCATGCTGGCTTTCTTCCATTCGTCTGTCTTGACCATCGGACGGTTATGGTCTTGCTCTCTCATCATGTACCATTGGAAACATTGTCCGGCATCGTTGTTTATGATGAGGTTCGGGTATTGTGCTCGTAGCTCCTGACAGAATGCGTCCATGCTTAGAAGGCATCTTGGCACAACTGTCGATTTCGCATCTATCGTCGCTCCTTCTGCTTGGAATATTTCAGGGAAGTTGCTCATCATTCGTTTCGCAATTCCTTGGTGTTGCTTCCTGCCTCCAGCTGTCAAGTCTCCTGCTCTGCCTATGGCATCTTTGCAAATTAACTCTATGTCATGTGCTATCTTTAGTCCAATCTCGTTGAGATAGCCTTCATTTTTCGCTGTGTCAAGGGTTGCTGCCCACCAGTCGTAATCTCGCTGGCTATAATGGTATCTCGATCCATGTCTGCCATAGTGACTGATGTAGAACGGCTCATATCCTTCTGGAGCACTAGTAAGGGTAGGGTAGTCATATACTCCGTTCTCAATCTTATTGAAAATCTTTACAGATGTATCGTAGTATATGTAGTTTGATACTGCGATGTCTGGATATTCTTCAAATGTAGCTTCTGTTAGCCTGGTCTGTGCAGAACAATGAAGTGTTAATGCTAGTAATAATAACGTGAATGTTGATCTCATAATGTATCTTGTTTTGTGTTATGCACCTCAAAAATAGATATTGCCACAATAATAATCAAGTTTTTTCTTTTTTTTCGAACAATCTTTGACTCTTCAACCCTTTTTGTCTACGTTCGCTCTTATTTATTATTGGTATTCTGTTCTCTGTAGCCCTCCTACAACCCTCATCGTACCCTTTCTTTGCGCTCGCAATTACTTTTTAATAATGTTTGTATCAATAAATAAGGAGGCTCTACATTTGTTATGTGGAACCTCCTTATTGTTATTCTATATTGTACACTCTTTATTTCATATACCACCAATCAAGGTTGAAGAGTTTTGGCCCTTTTCTTCCCTTGAATACAAAGTATACATCGTAGATAGGTCCTTCTGGCGCTGTCAATGGTGCTGTAATCTCTTGCCAGTTCTCCCAACCGCCTGTAGCAGGTATCTCAATGGTTGAAAGAAGTTGTCCTTCTGGATCTCCTGCGTGAACCTCAATGATACCACCTCTTAAACCCGATGCCGCACGTACTGTAATTGATGTTGGCGTATTGGCTGCCTTGAAGTCTACTGAAGCAACTTTTATGTAGTCTCCGTTGTGTACATCGCATACGTATACTCCATCTTTGACGTTCTGTTCTGTAGTTACTCCTTTCGAGAATGCCATTGTCTCAAACTCTACTTTGCCAAATGGCGAGAGGAGTCCTACTGGATCTACTCCTTTCTTTGTATGCTTGATAGTTGGGAATGAACCATCAGCATTGTATTTGAATTCTTCTACTGATACCGAACGTGCAAAACCGCCTCCTTTTGGCAGCCAGCCTGTATGGTAGAAGAAGTATGAGTGTCCTTTGTAGTCTACAACTCCTGCATGGTTGGTGAATGATGCAGTCTCGTCACTCTGTGGCATTATTACGCCTCCGTATGTCCAAGGACCATCAAGGCTCTTTGCTGTCGAATAGGCTATGTGCTCTGGTATGCCGCCTGCTGCATAGATGAGTTGGTATTTGCCGTTTCTCTTCGAGAGCCAAGGACCTTCTGTGTAGGTTGGCCTGCTTATCATCTCTGTGCCTCCTCGTTGTGCTGGCATCTTCATCTCTCCAAAGCCTTCTGTTGTGATATCAATGAGTTTTGGCTCCTCTTTGAATGATATCATGTCTTCGTTGAGTTTGGCTATGTGTATAGTCGGGTTACCCCATGCTATCCATGCCTGACCATCATCGTCTATCATTACAGTAGGGTCAATATTGTCCCATTTGCCATCGTCAAATAGAGGCTTGCCTAATGCATCTTTGAACGGACCGGTTGGCGTGTCTCCAACAGCAACACCGATGGCCATGCCTCCAGATAGTTTAGAGTGCAATGGAACATAGAAGTAGAATTTTCCATTCCTCTCAATACATTGTGGCGCCCATGCACGGTCATCTCCCCATGAGAAGTCTTCAATGGCAAGTGGTGAACCATGGTCAGTCCAGTTCGCCATGTCTGTCGTCGAGTATACTCTCCACTCTTGCATCCAGAAGAAGTCTGCATTGTTCTCGTCATGACCTGTGTATACGTATAGTCTGTCTCCTGATACCATTGGCGCAGGGTCTGTCGTAAAGCATGTTTGAATTATTGGGTTGCGCTCTATCTCTACTTTGACTCCTGTCATTACTAGCTCGTCTTCTGGCAGTTTGATGCCTCTGGCTTGAAGCGCTTTTACTGCATAGCGTCTACCTAGTTCTCTATAGCCTGCTGCATCAAAGTGTAGATGGTCTCTCGCATTCGTACAGCCCATGGCTGGTACTACGTATGCTGTCTTGATCGTCTCTGGAAGTGTGTTGATGATCTTGTTCATTGATGCACATACTCCTCCTCGGTCTTCAGGTACTACCTCTCCGGCAAACAATGGCACATCTTTCGCCTTGAGGTTAAGGTCTTTCAGAAGGTTCTCATAAACCTGCTTCACCATTCCGCACCATAAAGGATCGTTTGTGTTCGATTCTCCTTGATGTAGAAGAATACCGCGAATTACTCCATCTTTTTGTGCTAGCTTTGCTACCTCTACAAGTCGTTTGTATGGGTCGTTGTCGTATGCCTCAAGCATCGGTATCATCCATTTCGGAGCTCGCTTAAGGTACGATGGAATTGTATCTGATATGAATGTCTGGATATGACAGCCTCCAATGGCAACGTTGATTACTCCTACTCGCTCATCTTCTGGTATGTATTTGAGCATAGTGCGACCAAAGTAGTCAACTGGTGTCAAGCCTGTGTTCTCTCGGCACAATGGTGGTACCGCTGTATACCATTTGCCTATTTCTCGCTTGAGTTTTGAATCTGGTACCGCAGCCATCATCTGGAAGCGTGCATCTACTCCTTTTGTGTCTATTTCCTCTATGCGGGCGTTACCTTCCATGTTGGATTGCCCAAAGCATAGGTAGATGCTGAATTTTGGATCTGGCTTTTGCGCCATTACCATTGTACCAGCAGCGCATAGCGTCACAAGTACTGATATTAATCTACGCATAATGTGTTGATCTTTTTGTTTGTGTTAATATTTCTTGACATGTTAATGGTATGGCAAATATAGTGATATAACATGCTTAATTATTTCATAGACGTTACTATTTTTTGTCTGCTCGATACATTATTGATCTGTATTCCCACTTGTTTAACTAAAAAAGGCCCTTCCCTTGTATGGGAAGAGCCCGATATTATCATTTCTTTCTCTTTTTACTTAGCGTAGCTTACAGCTCGTGTCTCACGGATTACTGTAATCTTAACCTGACCAGGGTATGTCATCTCAGTCTGAATCTTTCGAGCCAAATCGTATGATATTGTCTCAGCCTCTTTGTCTGTGATCTTCTCACTGCCAACAATAACGCGAAGCTCTCGACCAGCCTGAATTGCGTATGTCTTGATTACTCCTGGGTATGAAAGCGCCATGTTCTCAAGGTCGTTGAGTCGCTTGATGTATGCCTCAATAATCTCTCGACGAGCACCTGGACGAGCACCGCTGATAGCATCGCAAACTTGTACAATAGGTGCAATGAGTGTCTGCATCTCTACTTCGTCGTGGTGCGCTCCAATCGCATTGCATATCTCTGGCTTCTCTTTGTACTTCTCAGCCAATTTCATACCAAGTATTGCGTGTGGCAATTCTGGCTCCTCGTCTGATACCTTTCCTATATCGTGCAAGAGACCTGCTCTCTTCGCTTTCTTTACGTTCAATCCTAACTCAGATGCCATAACAGCACAGAGGTTTGCAGTCTCACGTGCGTGTTGCAATAGATTCTGTCCGTATGACGAACGATATTTCATCTTACCGATAAGCTTGATAAGCTCTGGGTGAAGACCATGGATGCTTAAGTCTATGCTGGTACGCTTACCTGTCTCAAGAACCTCTTCCTCAACTTGTTTGCGGACTTTGTTGACAACCTCTTCGATACGTGCTGGGTGAATACGTCCGTCTGTTACCAATTGGTGCAAGGCAAGACGCGCTATCTCTCTTCTCATCGGGTCAAATGCCGAAAGTACAATAGCCTCTGGTGTGTCATCAACAATGATCTCAACTCCTGTCGCAGCCTCAAGTGCACGTATGTTACGACCTTCACGACCAATGATTCGACCTTTAATTTCATCAGAATCTATATGGAAGATTGTTACCGAGTTCTCTATCGCTGTCTCTGTAGCTACAC
>JAKSLC010000112.1 GCA_024401415.1 Bacteroidales bacterium
TTTTGTTTGCAAATTTCAGCTTGATACGACCGGTTTCAGATTCGAATCTTGAAGAACCTGTCAGTACGATAGCTTGAGCACTTCCGACAGTACCAGACCCAGTAGTTATATCGAGGGCACCCTTGATACTATTTCCGAAAGAGATGTCGCCTCTTATTGTGCTAGCCTTTATCAACTCTGCATTAACGTACGTCATACGTATAATACCGCCTTTGCTATTCAAGTCCAAATTTCCTTCGATTTGGTCTATAGTCTGTTTTCCTCCAATAGTATTGGTATTCAAATTACCCTTGATGTTCTTTACTGTCAATGCACCATCACCGGAGTCCAAAGATAAATCGCCCTCAGCGTCTGATACATTTACAACGCCGCTATTAGACTTCAATTTGATAGAGCCGGCAGCATTAGAAACCGATATAGCACCAGTCAGTGTGGTAATGTTGAAAACACCTTGTACCTTATCGATATTAACTTTTCCATTTTCTGTTTGTACCTCAACATTTGCTTTATCTACCTTTTTGATATTTACGGTTCCCGTTGTAGATACGACCTTTATCTGAGTCGACTCGTGCAGGTAAATAGTAAATTCGCTAGAAAAAGCAGAGTTTGTCTGTTCTGGGACAGAAAAAGATATGGTTTTAGAAAAAGGGTCGCTATTATCAACATTAATAACATAGCCATTATCTTCATCCATAGCTTCGAGTTTGCCAATGACTCTTGTAGATGAAAGGGTATCAGGACAAGGAAGAATGTCGACCTTGCCAAATTTAGATTCGATAATCAACGACTTTGTGTCGCTTCCCATGACCTCGTCGATTTGGGCCATAAGTTGCATTTGACGTATTTTGACTAGGGGAGTAGTTGGTATACCATCCTGAGCCATTATCTGTACTGACAATGATGTTATTAACATCATTAATACAAGTAATTTTTTCATAGTGCAATAGAAAATATTTATGAAGGAATGGACTTATTGTCCAAGTGGACGAGCATAAGCCTTTATATCAGATGCTGCAATAGTATTACCTGAACATAATATAGTAAGTCTCTCCATGACATTGCGGAACTCTCTGATATTACCAGTCCAGTTGATAGCCTGCAATTCCTTAATAGCCTCATCGTCGATACTCTTCTTTGCAACATTAAGTTCCTGACAAGCTATATCCAGGAAATACTCGGCTAAAGCAGGAATGTCGTCCTTCCTGTCATTCAAAGAAGGAACATTAATAATGATTACAGAGAGACGATGGTAGAGGTCTTCGCGGAACGTTCCTTTGGTAATCTCGGTTGCTAGATTTTTATTAGTTGCTGCCAAAACTCTTACATCGACTTTAATATCCTTGTCGGAGCCAACTCTGGTAATAGTATTTTCCTGTAAAGCTCGGAGTACCTTAGCCTGAGCAGATAGAGACATGTCGCCTATCTCGTCGAGGAATAAAGTGCCGCCATTAGCTTGCTCGAACTTTCCTATACGTTGTTTTATGGCGGAAGTAAAAGCGCCCTTTTCGTGTCCGAAAAGTTCGCTTTCTATCAATTCGCTAGGAATTGCGGCGCAGTTTACCTCAACAAAAGGAGCATTAACTCTTTTACTACCCTCGTGCATAGCGCGAGCTACTAATTCTTTGCCAGTACCATTAGAGCCAAGAATAAGTACTCTTGCATCAGTAGGAGCCACTTTGTCAATCATGTCGCGCATTTTCTGCATTGGCTCTGAATCGCCTATCATCTCATAAGTTCTAGCGACCTTCTTCTTAAGGGCTTTGGTTTCTACCACCAAATTTTTCTTGTCGATAGCATTTTTGACAGTAATCAATAGTCGATTAAGGTCGATAGGCTTTTCTATGAAATCGTATGCACCAGATTTGATTGCTTCAACAGCGGTATCAATATTACCATGGCCAGATATCATGATGACAGGCATAGAAGGTGCCATTTCCACAGCTTTAGCGAGGACCTCCATACCATCCATTTCTGGCATCTTTATATCAGTAAGTAATATATCATACTTTGCCTTTGAGAGCATATCCACACCCTCTTTGCCATTCTCTGCCAATGCTACTTCGTATCCCTCCAACTCCAAAATATCCTTAAGAGTAGAACGGATGCTTTTCTGATCATCAATGACTAGGATGCTCGACATAATATAATGTTATTGTAATTTAGACTTTATCTCTTTTTCTATGAACTGATATACAGCTCCCTGTTTAAGCGCGTAAGAACATTGGAACAAATTATCTATACGCATCTCCCTAATTACGAAATTAATAAAAATAGTACCAACTACGACCAGATCTATACGACTCTTATCCATCTTTGGCATTGCGCGACGCTGCTCAGACGTAGACTGAAGCAGATGACGATGCATCTCTATGAAGTTTGAAACACCCATTTCGTATGAAGTCGACAACTTGACATTCATAAATGGATGGTTCTTGGCAGCAATCAAAGCGGCAATGGTATCGAACGAGCCGGAAGTACCAATCAAAGTTGTGGTAGGGTAATTATGTAATGCTTCGTAAAGCAAAGACATTTCTGAACGGAGGTAAGCCTCGATTTGTTTGACCTCTTGTGCGGTAATAGGATCTGAGGGGTGGAACTTGTCTAGAAGACGAGTCATTCCGAGTTCAAAACTATGTTCCCATATCATGCCATCTTTATTGGCAATGATAAATTCACAAGAACCGCCACCGATATCCAGAATTAGCACCCTTTCCTGTCCGATAGGCATAACTTGTTTAACACCATCGTATATCAGTTTGGCTTCTTTATCTCCAGAAACAATTTCGATATCGATGTCAAACTCATTCTTGACCTTTTGGGCGAATTCGTCAGCATTGTTTACGCAACGCATTACGCTTGTGCCAATAGCTACGACCCTATCTACGTCAAAAGACTTGATAGTTTTAGTATGTTTAGCTATTGCATCAAGGCCTCTTTGCATAGCTTCTGGTGTCATTCGGCCATCATTAATACCATCCTTACCCAATCTTGATGGCTCTTTGCCACTATATATCATTTGATAAGAATTGCCCTTCTCGCTAATAGAAGCAATGGCCAAATTAATGGTATTAGTACCTATATCAATAATTGCTAATCGCACTTGAGAATGGTGTTAATTTGTAATTTTCTTTTAGTTAGGATGTTTTGGTCTACGCCTGTGAGGTAATATAGTTACACCTAATTATTGCGCAACAGATATATGTATCTCACCCTCAACAACATCTATGTTTATATTTTTAGCGCCCTGTAAGTGCGCCTCTAGAATCATCTCAGCCAGAGGGTCTTCGATGTATTTTTGTATACTACGTTTAAGCGGGCGAGCGCCATAACTTGCGTCATAGCTCTTATCAGCCAGTACTCCCTTAGCAGCATCAGTTATTATTACATTATACCCCATGTCGGCCACTCTCTTTGTGAGCATATTAAGTTCGAGGTCGACTATCTTAAGGATATCCTCTTTCTTGAGTTCACTAAATATTATGATGTCGTCAATTCTGTTGATGAATTCAGGAGCGAAAGCTTTAGATAGAGCCTTCTGCATTACGCTATTAGTATGAACGCTATCATCAACATTGCTACGAGAGAAACCTACTCCCTTGCCAAAATCCTTCAATTCTCTAGACCCAAGATTTGAAGTCATGATGATAATAGTATTGCGGAAGTCTATTCGTCTGCCAAGACTATCTGTTAAGCGACCTTCGTCCAGAACCTGAAGCAGTATATTAAACACGTCAGGGTGAGCCTTTTCTATCTCATCGAGTAAAACTACGCAATAAGGATGTTTCCTTACGTTTTCACTCAATTGGCCACCTTCGTTGTAGCCTACGTAGCCAGGAGGAGCTCCAACCAAACGAGACATAGCGAACTTCTCCATATATTCGCTCATATCTATTCTCACGAGAGCGTCTGTACTATCGAACAATTCCTTGGCTATAGTTTTTGCCAAGAGAGTTTTGCCGACACCTGTAGGACCTAAGAAAATGAAAGAGCCAATAGGACGATTCGGGTCTTTAAGCCCTGCTCTATTCCTCTGAATAGCCTTTACGATTTTACTTATGGCATCATCTTGACCTATTACAGCTGATTTTAAGACATCAGCCATTTTTAGTAATTTCTTACTCTCTCCCTCTGTGATACGGCTGATAGGAATGCCAGTCATCATAGATAGCACCTTGGCTACTTGAGTTTCGTTGACTACTATGCGGTTTTCTTTCTGCCTATTAGTCCATTCGTCCTTAGCTGCGGCCAACTGGTCGTTCAGTTCCCTTTCCTTGTCACGGAAGCTAGCAGCCAACTCGAAATTCTGTTCCTTGACAGCCTTTATTTTTTGGTCCTTAAGGACAGAAATCTGTTTTGTTATTTCTTCAATGATAGGAGGAACAGATGTACCACCGACATGGACCATAGCGCCAGCTTCGTCCATAGCGTCTATGGCCTTGTCTGGTAAATGTCTATCAGTTTGATATCTTTCTGATAAGGTAACGCAAGCCTCCAAAGCGGCATCTGTATATTCTACGTTGTGGTGCGCTTCGTATTTGTCCTTGACATTTTTAAGAATTTGGATAGTCTCTTCTGGAGTTGTAGGGTCTACCATGATTCTTTGGAATCTACGTTCGAGAGCGCCGTCCTTTTCGATATACTGGCGGAACTCATCGATAGTTGTAGCACCTATACATTGAATTTGGCCTCTAGCCAATGCTGGTTTCAGGATATTGGCGGCATCCATACTGCCCTGGCCACCACCTGCACCGATTATGGTATGTATCTCGTCAATAAACAAGATGATTTCCTTGTGTTGGGTCAACTCGTTGAGAATCACCTTTATCCTCTCTTCGAACTGGCCTCTATATTTAGTGCCAGCAACCAAGGAAGTAAGATCGAGAGATACTACACGCTTATCGAACAGTACGGGCGAAACATTTCTCTGAATGATTCTCAAAGCTAACCCTTCAACTATAGCCGACTTACCTACACCAGGTTCGCCTATTAAGATAGGATTATTCTTTTTCCTGCGAGAAAGAATCTGCACCATTCGCTCAACCTCTTTCTCTCTACCTATTACGGGGTCAAGCATTCCTTCTGCAGCGGCTTTTGTGAGATCTGTACCAAAATTATCCAAGACAGGAGTCTTAGACTTTTGATTAATGCTGTTGTTGACGGCATTTGACATAGGAGATTGAGAAGCTCCAGATATATTAGAGCTATCGAAATCGTCCTCTTCCTCCTCTTCCTCGTCATCCTCGTCATCGCTACCGAAAAGATTTGAGTTAATTCTCATTGGAGTATACAAATCATTATAAGATACACCTATCTCGTTGAGATATTGTTGTGCGGTATTCTGCTCTGAATAGTGTAGCATGGCCAATAGCAAATGTGAGGTGTTAGTTTGAGAAGCATTTAAAGATATAGCTTCCAGTTTTGCAAGGGTAATAATATTATAGGCTGAAGGTATCAATTGGACCTGCTCATCCGCTATGTCTATAGCGTGAGAAGGTTTGTCCAAGCCTAAAAAAGCTTTGAGTTTTAGGGCTAACTCATTTATTTGAGATGCGGAAGTTATGGATACAAGTGCCTTATAGGCAGCATAAGAATGCTTCTTACTAGCAATTTGATAAAGCATATACTCAGGCGAAACACAGGAATACCCGTGTTGAGTTGCGTCAATATATGACTCCTTTATCAAAAGCTTCAACAAATTGGCATTAGAGTCAGCCAATAAGGATGTCATCAAGGAACTATAATCCATAATTATCAAACAAAAAGCGCAATCCCACTTAAGTAGGTTGGGACATGCGCTTTATAAATTTATTGGAAAATAACTATCAAAGTAAGTTTAGAGTCTAGCCTTGATAGCCTTTGTAGCCTCTTCGTAACCTGGCTTCTCCAAGAGAGCAAACATATTCTTCTTGTATGCCTCTACGCCTGGTTGGTTGAAAGGATTAACGCCGAGAGTGTAACCACTAATACCGCAAGCCTTCTCGAAGAAATAGATAAGTTGACCGAGGTTGTACTCATCGAGAGTAGGAACTTCGACATGGATATTAGGTACACCGCCATCAGTGTGAGCCAATGCAGTGCCGAGTTCAGCCATCTTATTGACATGGTCAACATTCTTGCCAGCCAAGAAATTGAGAGCATCAAGGTTGTCCTTATCCTCTGGGATGAGCTGAGTCTTATTAGGCTTTGTGATACATACTACTGTTTCGAAGATAGTACGCTCGCCCTCTTGAATCCATTGGCCCATAGAGTGGAGGTCAGTAGAGAAATCTACACCTGCAGGGAAGATACCCTTAAGATCCTTACCCTCGCTTTCTCCATAGAGCTGCTTCCACCACTCAGTGAAATAGTGGAGCTTAGGTTGATAGTTGACCAAGATCTCGATACCCTTCTGCTTTCTATAGAGAGCATTACGAGTAGCAGCATAGATCATAGATGGGTTTTCTGCGAAAGGAACCTTCTCGTCTGTTGCGGCCTCCATATCAGCGGCACCCTTTACGAGAGCGCGGATATCATAGCCGGCTATAGCGATAGGCACGAGACCTACTGGAGTCAATACAGAGAAACGACCGCCGACATTATCAGGAATTACGAAAGTCTTGTAGCCCTCGTTATTTGAGAGAGTCTTCAAGGCGCCCTTAGCCTTATCTGTTACGGCGATGATTCTGTGCTTAGCCTCTTCCTTGCCAGCAGTACGCTCAACGAGCTCCTTCAACAAGCGGAAAGCGATAGCAGTCTCTGTAGTTGTACCAGACTTAGAGATAACGACAACACCGAACTTCTTATCCTTCAAGAAATCGAGAAGTTCAGCGAGGTAATCCTCTCCAATATTGTGGCCTGCGTAGAGCATAACAGGATTCTTACGCTCCTTGAGGAGATAGTCGAATGAATTAGAAAGACCATCAATTACAGCACGTGCGCCGAGGTAACTACCACCGATGCCAGCTACTACAACGTAGTCTACGCGGCTACGCATATCAGCGGCTGCTGCCTCAATCTCCTTGAAATCGGCATCAGTAATTGAAGAAGGAAGGTGAAGCCAACCAAGGAAATCGTTGCCAGCGCCAGTGCCGGCATGGAGTAACTTAGTAGCAGCCTCTACTTCAGGTTGGATTGCTTTGATCTCAGCCTCGCTTACGAAAGAAGCAACGCGTGATGTGTCAAGTTTTAGGTTTTGCATAGATTTATTTGTTTGTCTTGTGTCTGATATTTATCAGTGTAATTGTTCTGTTAATAATCGCGCTTCTACCTTTGGTAACCCTCCGGCATAAATAATATTATATACCATTTCGGTGATAGGCATAAGGACCTGATACCGCTGGTTTATTTCGTGCATACTCTTTACAGCGTAATATCCCTCTGCAATCATCATCATTTCAGCCTGAGCCGCTTTGACGGAGTAGCCCTTACCCAGCATAGTGCCGAATGTCCTGTTTCTAGAGAACTGCGAGTAGCTTGTAACGAGCAAATCGCCCAAGTAGGCGCTAGACTTAATGTCGCGAGCGATAGGATGTACGGTGTCGACGAAACGCTTTATTTCCTGAATAGCATTTGACACCAGTACAGCCTGGAAATTGTCGCCATACCCCAGGCCGTGGAAAATGCCAGCAGCAATAGCCATGATATTTTTGAGGACAGCAGAATATTCAGTGCCGTAAATATCATCACTTATTGTGGTCTTGATGAAATCGCCAGCCAAAAGACGAGCGTACTCTCTAGCAAGATGCATATCCTGGCATGCGATAGTGAGGTATGATAATCTTTCGAGGGCGACCTCCTCTGCGTGGCAAGGACCTGAAACGACACCAATGCGGTCAACCTGAACGTCGAACTTCTGTGTAAGCCAAGCACCGACAATCATATTCTCGTCAGGAATCAAGCCCTTGATAGCTGATATGACGAACTTATCCTTAAGGGACACCTTGAGATTGGCGAGAGTTGGCTTAATGAAAGCGGAAGGTACGGCAAGGAAAATCACGTCGGAATTCTCAACTACCTCATTGATATCGCAAGAGAAGTTGATTTTCGTAGTGTCAAACTGTACCGAGGTGAGGTAGCTAGGATTACGACCAGAGATTCTAAACTGGTCGATATTCTTCTGATTTCTCAGATACCAGTTCAGAGATTGCAGATTACTCAAGAGCATCTTGCATATAGCAGTTGCCCAAGAGCCGCTACCGATCATAGCCACTCTAGCATTATGTGGTAATATATATTTTCTTTCTATACCCACGATAGAGTTAATTAATTAAACATGTTGGAATTGCTGCGATTACTGGATAGCGGCAACCCAATTCTTCATGTCTTCTTGAGAAGGATTAGTGAGACCAAGTTTCAACTTCTTGTTCAAACCGCACATATCCTGGAATAACTTGCCAGGATTCATGCCCTTCAGATCGGCCACCTTCAAATAGCCGAGTTTATAGATTACGTCGACCCATTCAGCAGGGAATCCGACAGCAGTGAAAGCCTCTGGAGCATCCTTTTGAGGTTTCTTTTCTGGCTTCATCTGAGGGAAGAAGAGGACCTCTTGGATAGACTGTTGGCCAGTCATAAGCATACAGAGGCGGTCGATGCCGATACCCATACCAGATGTAGGAGGCATACCATACTCGAGAGCACGTACGAAATCCATATCGATAAACATAGCTTCATCGTCGCCCTT
>JAKSLC010000113.1 GCA_024401415.1 Bacteroidales bacterium
GGATTCTGATTATTCAGAGTCCGGGTTTCTTTTTGTATATTCGCGTCACTTAATGTTCGATAATTTATCTCTTGATGAATAGTTCTACGTTTCTTGATTCTGTAGTTGACTACTATTATAATACTAGATTTCTCTCGCAAGCAGATTGGTCACGCTATACTTTCGTGTTTACCTCTCATCGTGCAGGCTCATATTTTAAGCATGCTTTGAAGGAGCGCGTGGCGCTTCACGGAGGATTGTTGTTTGGCCTTAATATATGTACAATAGATGAGCTGTTTGCCAAGAGGTCAAAATTTGTAGTTGCAGACAATCTTACGCTCGTATTTAAGTTGTATGAAGTGTATAAGCAGGTTCTTGTTGAAAAGGCAGGGATACAACCTTCAGATAAGATACTTCAATTCGAGTTCTTCTATTCTTGGGCTCAGACTTTTATAGGCGACTTTGATGATATAGATAAATATTTGGCTGATCCTGTTCAGTTGTTTGATAATGTTTTTCAGTATGAGTCGTTGGCAGATGATTTGTCTCATATTGATGACGAACAGAGAGAGGTTATCGAGTCTTTTTGGAATGTAGTGTTCAGACAAGGTGAAGATGGAAAGATGTATCATGAACAGTTTCTTACCTTGTATGGTTGCCTTCATGATATTTATACACGATTTAGAGAGAGTTTGGCATCTGAAGGTCTTGCATATAACGGTATGTTGTATAGAGATGTGGTGGAGAATTTTGAGCCCGATGCGACGGATAAAGATGCTATGCATTATGCGTTTATTGGTTTTAATGCTCTCACATCGGCCGAGAGGGTAATCTTTAATAGGTTGGTAAAGGCTGGATTGGCAGATTTCTTTTGGGATTATTCGGAAGATATTATACGTCCAATGACGGACGAAAAGGGTCGTGCCCCAAGGAAGGTTCAAGTGTTGGGAAATGTGTTGCTTCAGCAGCCTGAGGGGTATGGCGCAGGTAGATTTGTTACAATATATAAAGATGAGTATCCTGCACCAAAAGATTATGTAGTGCCACAAAATGATGCCAGACCTGATGTAAGGGTAACTTCGGTTGCATATTCTCAGTCTCAGGTGTCTAGTGTGTATAGTTGGTTGAATGGTTTGGTTAGTAGTGGAGCTAATCTCTCTCAGTCGGCATTGGTTCTTGGTGATGAGTCGATGCTTCTCCCGGTATTGCAATCACTTCCAGAGCAGGTGGATAAGGTGAATATTACTATGGGTTATCCTATAAAGTATACATCAGTTTATTCTCTGCTTGAGCTGCTTGCCTGTGTAGATGCCAGTTCAGGTTCGGTGCGCTCGGCTCTTGTTATGCCTGTCATTCAGCATCCTACTCTTACTGCTATACTCGCAGATAGGTGTCAGGAATTGCGAAAGACGATAGTCGATAATAATTATATATATCTGAAGGTAGGAAGGATATCTGAGGATATGGCAACTTTTCTCGTTACGCCTTCAAGGGTTGAGGATGTGCCTGCGTATTTAGTGCGTGTTCTTAGTAAACTCCACCATTGTATGTTGGAGGAGAATGCCAATCTTATAGATATAGAGGCAACAAAGCGTCTCTATGCCGTAGCGTGTAGGTTTGCAGATTTAATGAAGCCTGATATGCTGAAGGAGGTAAATAGTGTCAGGCTCCTTTTCTCTATGTTTAATTCGCTAGTGGGTGGCGAGTCTATAGATTTTAAGGGGGATAAACATGATGGACTGCAGATAATGGGTATGATGGAGACGCGTTCTTTGGATTTCAGAAATATTTGTGTGCTTTCGCTTAATGAGGGTGAGTTTCCTAAATCGTCTTCAGTAAATACTTTTATTCCTCGTACTTTGCGTTATTCGTATGCTTTGCCAACGCAGGAGTTCCGTGATAGTATTTTCGCCTATTATTTCTTTAGGTTGATATCTCGTGCTGTTTCTTTGAATCTTGTGTATCATTCCAATTCTGAGGGCGGAGAACCATCTAGATTCCTTCTTCAGATGAGATATCAGTATGGTATCTGGGATGGCAATGAGGCGGTAGGTAGCAGGCCTCTTACGCTTATGTCGTCTCATGGGGTAGAGGTTGTCAAGACGGATGCTGTTCTTAGTAAGTTATATGCTCGTTTTAATGGTTCTAAATCCAGCCATAGTGAGATACGTCGAGTGTTGAGCCCAACAGCAATATCTGAGTATAAGGCGTGCTCGTTGAGGTTCTATTTCTCGTATGTTGTTGGGTTGCATCAGCAGGATGATATAGAGGAGGAGGCTTCTGCTGCATCTATTGGTAATATTTTCCATAAGGTAATGCAGTTGTTGTATGATCCGAAGGTGTATAATCATGTTTATACTGAGTTCGACCGTACGGCTCTGCTTAAGGATAAACAGCGAATAAGAGATTTGGTTGATGCATGCTTCCGCGATGAGATGAAGATAGATGCCGGTGAGCCGCTTCATGGTCGCAATATTTTATATTGTAAGGCTATTGGCGACTATGTGCTTAGTCTTGTTTCTAAGGATATGGTGGATATTACTTTCTTGTCGCCAGAGAGACGTTATGAGATACAGCATAAGATTGATGATGGGCATTCTATATGGTTGGGCGGCTTTGTGGATCGTATGCATATTGACTCGCAGTCGCGTTTGTGGATTGTCGATTATAAGACAGGAAGGGTTTATACCCGCGTAGCCGCTAGTATGGACGATCTGCGTAATAAGTTCACCAATAATAAGGTCTTTTTCCAGACAATGCTTTATACTCACTTCGTTTATACTAATGATGTGCAGTATAGAGAAAAGACCATTGTGCCGGGTGTTATTGTAGTGCGTGAATTGCAGTCGGGTGATGAATTGGCTATATCTTTTGTAAAGGATAAGAATACTAAGGAAGTGCTGTCTATAAATGGCGATAAGGATCCTTTGTATGTGGAATTTAAGGAGTATCTCAATGAGGTAATAGCTGAGATATTTGATAAGGATAAGACGTTTAAGTCGACAGATAAGAGTAGCGATTGCGACTATTGTCCTTATGTGTCTTTGTGTTCGTTGTATAAGACTAAGAAAGATTGATGGGTTAGGAAAATAAAGACCATAAAAAAGCGCCACCTTCGAAGTCACATCGAAAACGGCGCGCAACACTATTTTACACTAAGAAATATTCGTCTCAGATATGATTGACTCACTTTCTGCGGAGAGAATCGCTCTCCGTGTTTCAATCACAATGCAAAGGTACAAAAAAAAACGACAAAATTGCTTTGTCGCTGACTTTTTTTCAAAAATTACGTAACTTTTTTTTCTCTATTTCGTCATTGCCTGTAGGACTAGTCTGCTCTCAGGTCCCATGTTGAATAGTAAGTCGCTGATTGACAGCCAAGGACGAAATCCACAACGCTCGCTGAATACTTGATAGTACTCCTCGATGTGCATGCCTTCTTGAAGCCTGAATTGGTATTTTGGTTCAATTCCTATCCTTAAATCCCTCAATATTCCGTCATTCATCTTTTCTTTCATCTCCTCTTCGCTTAGGATAGGCTCAAATGGGATGTCCAGCAGTTTGGCTATTACCCTGTGCAGTTCCATATTCATCTCCCAGATGCTGGTCCAGTTGCCTTCTATTACTTTCTTGATGTCATCAATGTAGTATTCGTAGAATGGGGTATTGGAATAGGCCGACATTAATGCGTAGAGGTGCTGGTGTCTCCAGTCTGTGTCGTCGTTTATCAGAATGTCGTGATATGGTTTGCTGTAGTTGCTCTCTGTGGGAACTGTCAAGGCTTGTTCGCCGTTGGCCATACCTATAATGGTACGGGTTCTGAAGGTACGTCGTTGGTGACGTCCTTTAATATCAAATGCGTAGCATTCACCCGACGCTAAAAGCGCCCAATGTGCTACGCATCCGAAGTAGGGTAGATTAAGCAGAAGCATTCTGTTATGCGTTGTATCTGCTCTCTCTCAATGCCTTTATGGTCTCGTCTTCCATGTACTCCTCGAAGTCCATGTATTTGTCGATAGGACCATTTGGTGTTATCTCTATCACACGATTACATACTGTCTCGATGAACTCGTGGTCGTGTGATGTCATGATGATGTTGCCAGGGTAGTTCTTCATGTTGTTGTTGAATGCCTGGATCGACTCCATGTCAAGGTGGTTGGTAGGGTGGTCGAGCATCACAAGGTTAGGGTTTGTGAGCATCATCTTGGCAATCATACAACGCATCTTCTCACCACCGGAAAGTACTGTACACTTCTTCTGGATATCGTCGCCAGAGAATAGCATCTTGCCTAAGTACGTACGGAGGAAGTAATCCTCAGTATTTGTAGAGAACTGAGCAAGCCAGTTGGTGAGGTCAAGCTCTTGCTTGAAGAACTCTGTGTTGTCCAATGGCAAGTATGCTGTAGTGATTGTCTGCCCCCAACTGTATGTGCCGCTGGTTGGTTCCAATTCACCATTAATTATCTTGAAGAATGCTGTAGTAGCACGTGGGTCATGCGAAAGAAGTGAGATTTTGTCGTTCTTCTCTACGTTGAAAGAGATGTCTGCAAATAGTTTCTCTCCTTCTGGTGTGACGTAGCTGAGGTTGCGTATCTCAAGTACCTTGTCGCCTGCCTGACGCTCAGGTGTAAAGATGATGCCTGGGTAACGACGTGTAGATGGCTGAATCTGCTCGATGTTGAGCTTTTCAAGCATCTTCTTACGTGATGTAGTCTGCTTTGACTTGGCAACGTTGGCAGAGAATCGAGAGATAAACTCCAAGAGCTCTTTCTTCTTCTCTTCTGCTTTCTTATTTTGTGCCGCCTGCTGACGGAGAGCAAGCTGTGATGACTCGTACCAGAATGTATAGTTGCCAGAGAACAGCTTTATCTTTCCGTAGTCAATATCAACGATATCTGTACATACGTTATCAAGGAAGTGACGGTCGTGCGAAACCACAATCACTGTATTCTCGAAATTGGCGAGATAGTTCTCAAGCCAGAGAACTGTATCAAGGTCAAGGTCGTTGGTAGGCTCGTCGAGAAGCAGATTGTCAGGGTTGCCGAACAATGCCTGAGCAAGAAGCACTTTCACCTTCTCCTTACCAGTCAATGTCTTCATCAACTGAGAGTGGAGTTTCTCTTTGATGCCAAGACCGCTGAGGAGTTTCGCTGCGTCAGACTCGGCATTCCAGCCGTCCATCTCCGCAAACTCTTCCTCCAACTTAGCTAGACGGTTGCCGTCTTCGTCTGTAAATGGATCTTTCATGTAGAGAGCGTTTTTCTCCTGCATGTTGTCCCAAAGCTTCTTGTGTCCCATGAGTACAGTATCCAATACTGTGCACTCCTCATAGGCAAAGTGGTTCTGCTTCAATACCGAGAGGCGCTCGCCTGGTGCCATCTCTACTTTGCCGCGTGTAGAGTCCAAATCACCAGAAAGTATGCGGAGGAAAGTAGATTTTCCTGCACCATTGGCACCAATTACACCGTAGCAGTTCCCTTGTGTGAATTTTAAATTAACATCCTCAAAAAGAGGCTTCTTGTCAAACTGTATAGCTAAGTTGCTGACCGTTATCATTACTTTTATCTACTGTTTAAATATACGCGTGCAAAAATAGGGAATATAATTCCTAATTCCTAATTCCTAATTCCTAAAAAAGGATAATTGATTGATTCATTTCTTGCATCTCTTGTAATCATCTCTGATGTTCTTCTTGTATTGCTCCTCTGTCGTATCTTCTTTTCTTCTGTTTTCTCCTCTTTCCATTGTCTCTTCTTCCATGTACAGATGTCTCTTGTCTCGAATCGTTCAATAATTGTTTATCTTATGTTTATATGTATTCTATTGGTGCTCCCCGAGTCTTCCCCGAGTCTAGCCCGAGTGGTCGCCTAGTGTAGCAAGGGGCTTCTTTATTATTGTGTTTGTTGTCTTAATAGTTTGATTTACAGTTTGTTGTTGGTCTGCTTTCGCCTCAGGATGGCATGTTTTGTGTTTTGGAGCACTATCATAAAGCATTAGATAATATTAATGTACTGCACCTTCAAGTCTCATTGTCTTTTGCCTCTCTCGATTCGTGAAATGTAATTAGTAATCAGATTTGTATTATTTCGTAAAAAAATGTAACTTCGCGCCCGACTTAAATACATTTTTTAAGAACCTAAAATATCTAACTTCATGGAAGGTAATATACTAGAAGCTGTAAAGCTGATGATTGTAGGTATGGCCACTGTGTTCGCCGTCCTCTTCATTATTATAGGTGTATCTAACGCACTTATCGCTTTCGTAAATAAATTCGTAGGCGAAGATGAAAAACCAGCCGCACAACCATCGGCTCAGCCTGCAGCAGTAAACCCTGCTGTGGCACAAGCTATTGCACAGGCTGTTAATGTTGCTACTGCTGGCAAGGCTAAGGTAGACGCTATTAAGCCTCTTTAATTTTGATAATTCGTTTTCTGATAATAAATAAAATCTAGAGATACATGGGAAGACAAATTAAGTTCAGTCTCGTTTTCCGCGATATGTGGCAGAGCTCAGGTAAGTATCAGCCACGCGTAGATCAATTGGTTAAGGTAGCACCTTCTATCATCAAGATGGGTTGCTTCGCACGTGTAGAAACAAATGGTGGTGGCTTCGAGCAGGTTAACCTCCTTTATGGTGAGAATCCTAATAAGGCAGTTCGCGAGTGGACTAAGCCTTTCCACGAGGTAGGTATTCAGACTCACATGCTCGACCGCGCTCTCAACGGTCTCCGTATGTCTCCTGTCCCAGCTGACGTTCGTAAGCTTTTCTATAAGGTAAAGAAGGCTCAGGGTACTGATATCACAAGAATCTTCTGTGGCCTCAACGATCCACGCAACGTTATCCCTTCTATCAAATATGCTAAAGAGGCTGGCATGATTGCTCAGGCTTCCCTCTGTATCACATATTCTCCTATCCACACAGTAGAGTACTACACAGACCTAGCTAAGCAGTTCATCGAGGCAGGTGCTGATGAGATCTGCTTGAAGGATATGGCAGGTATCGGTCGCCCTACATTCCTCGGTCAGTTGACTAAGAATATCAAGGCTATCAAGGATATTACTATCCAATATCACTCTCACGCCGGCCCAGGTTTCAACATGGCTTCTATCCTCGAGGTATGTAAGAATGGTTGTGATATCATCGACTGCGGTATGGAGCCTCTCTCATGGGGTACAGGTCACGCAGACGTTATCGCTGTTCTCGCTATGTTGAAGGATGCTGGTTTCGACGTGCCAGAGGTTAACATGGAGGCTTACATGGAGTGCCGTACAATTATCCAAGAGATGATGGACGACTTCCTCGGTTTCTATATTCCAAAGCGCAACCGTCTCATGAACTCCCTCCTCATCGGTCCAGGTCTCCCTGGCGGTATGATGGGTTCTCTTATGACCGACCTTGAGACTAACCTCGAGTCGCTCAATAAGTGGAAGGAGAAGAACGGTAAGCCAAAACTTACACAGGATCAGCTTCTCATCAAGCTCTTCGACGAGGTTAAGTATGTATGGCCTATGATGGGTTATCCTTGCCTCGTAACTCCATTCTCTCAGTACGTTAAGAACATGGCTCTCATGAACGTAATGCAGATGGAGAAGGGTAAGGAGCGTTGGAGCATGATTGCCGACGATATCTGGGATATGATGCTCGGTAAGGCTGGTCAGCTCCCTGGCCCTCTTGCACCAGAGCTCATAGAGCGTGCTAAGGAGCAGGGTCGTGAGTTCCATACAGAGGATCCTCAATCTAACTATCCAGATGCTCTCGATACATTCCGCGAGGAGATGAAGAAGGAAGGCTGGGAGCTCGGTCAGGACGACGAGGAGTTGTTCGAGCTCGCTATGCACCCACAGCAGTATCGTGCTTACAAGAGCGGTAAGGCTAAGGCTGACTTCGAGGAGGATTTGGCTAAGCGTAAGGCTGAGGCTAACAAGGGTACAGGTGCTGCTCTCGCATTGCCACAGACTATCACAGTCGATGTTAATGGTCAGAAGTATGCCGTTACTCTCGGCGCTAACGATGGTTCAGCAGCAGCTCCAGCAGCAAACGCTGCTCCAGCCGCAGCAGGTGCTCCAGGTGAGGGCGCAGAACTCACTTCTCCACTCGAGGGTAAGTTCTACTTGACAAAGGATTCTTCTGAGACTCCAGTTAAGGTTGGTGACATGGTTAAGAAGGGTCAGCGTGTATGCTACGTAGAGGCAATGAAGACTTTCAATGCTATCGCAGCTGAGGCCGACGGCGTGATTACAGAGATTTGCTTGACTTCAGGTTCTGCAGTTTCTGAGGATGACGTGATTATGCGTATTAAGTAATTCCATCCCTTATTCATTAAACAATAATGGAAGAAATATTTCAGAAAATATATGAGATGACGGCTATCAGTGCTATCATTGATAACCCATCTTTCCTGATAATGTACGCACTCGCTTTCGTGCTGCTTTATCTAGGTATCAAGAAGGGCTATGAGCCTCTTCTTCTTATCCCTATCGCATTCGGTGTGCTCATTGCCAACTTCCCAGGCGGTGATATGGGCGTAACGGCTGTTGATGGCGCAGGTATGGTTAAGTTGCCAAATGGCGAGATGAAGTGTATCTGGGACATGAGCCTTCCTTCGATTGCTCACGACCTCGGTCTTATGAACT
>JAKSLC010000114.1 GCA_024401415.1 Bacteroidales bacterium
ACTAAGATGTTCAAGCTCCTCGGCCCTGATACTGGTTTCGATTCTATCGGCGAGTTCAATACAGCTAAGGCTTGTGCTAAGTTCCTCGATAAGCTGAATACTGAGGGTAAGCTCACTAAGACTATCCTCTATAACCTTAACCCTTGCGCTAATGAGGTGCTCGCTACAATGCTTGGCAACTTCCAGGATGGCACTGTAGCAGGTAAGATCCAACTCGGTTCTGGCTGGTGGTTCCTCGATCAGAAGGATGGTATGCAGAAGCAGATGAATGCTCTCTCTGTTCTCGGCCTCCTCAGCCGTTTCGTAGGTATGCTGACGGATTCTCGTTCGTTCCTCTCTTACCCACGCCACGAGTATTTCCGCCGTACTCTCTGTAACCTCCTCGGTACTGATATCGAGAATGGCGAGGTTCCTTACTCTGGCTACGAGGCTGAGCGTGTTAACCAGATGGTTGA
Source organism: Bacteroidales bacterium (assembly GCA_024401415.1). Classification (GTDB taxonomy): domain Bacteria; phylum Bacteroidota; class Bacteroidia; order Bacteroidales; family Marinilabiliaceae; genus W3P20-009. The sequence goes on from JAKSLC010000114.1 coordinate 456, forward strand.
GGATATCAGCTACTACAACGCAAAGAATTATTTCAACTTCTAATTTTTGAATATTAGGTTTAATCGAAAATAGATAACATTATAATATGGCAAAGATCGTAACACTTGGCGAAATCATGCTTCGCCTTTCTCCAGAAGGTAACTACCGTTTCGTAGAGACTGATTCTTTCAAGATTATACCTGGCGGTGGCGAGGCTAACGTAGCAGTAAGTTGCGCTAACTATGGTCACGACGCATATTTCGTATCTAAGCTCCCAAAGCACGAAATCGGTCAGATCGCTCTCAACGCTCTCCGTCGTTATGGCGTAAATACTGATTTCATCGCTCGTGGTGGCGACCGCGTAGGTCTCTATTACTGCGAGACTGGTGCTTCTATGCGTCCTTCAAAGGTTATCTACGACCGCGCTAATTCTTCTATCGCTGAGGCTAATCCTGCTGATTTCGATTTCGATAAGATCATGGAGGGCGCTCAGTGGTTCCACTGGTCTGGTATCACTCCTGCTATCTCTGATAAGGCAGCTGAACTTACTAAACTCGCTTGCGAGGCTGCTAAACGCCATGGCGTAACAGTTTCTGTCGACCTCAATTTCCGTAAGAAGCTCTGGACATCTGAGAAGGCTATCTCTATCATGCGCCCTCTCATGAAGTATGTCGACGTATGTATCGGTAACGAGGAGGATGCAGAACTTTGTCTCGGCTTTAAGCCAGATGCCGACGTAGAGGGTGGCTCTACTGATGCTGAGGGCTACAAGGGTATCTTCCAGGCTATGATGAAGGAGTTCGGCTTTAAGTATGTCGTTTCTACACTCCGCGAGTCTTACTCTGCTACTTTCAACGGCTGGAAGGCTATGATCTACGATGGCAAGGAGTTCTATCAGTCTAAGCGCTACGAGATCAACCCTATCATCGACCGCGTCGGTGGTGGCGACTCTTTCTCTGGCGGTCTCATCCACGGTCTCCTCACTAAGAAGACCCAGGGCGAGGCTCTCGAGTTCGCCGTAGCAGCATCAGCTCTCAAGCATACAGTACCAGGCGACTTCAACCTAGTATCCGCAGAAGAGGTAGAAGCTCTCGCAGGTGGCGCAGCAAACGGCCGCGTTCAACGATAAATAATCAAATTGTAGCTTGTCAATTCTGTGGATGCTAACGAACTGAAAAGCCGACTTAAACAGTTTGCTTTGCGAATCATGAATTTGGCCGACTCTATGCCAAAGGATAAGGTCTCAAGTTGGGCCATCGCAAAGCAAATAGTTAGGTCTGGAACTTCTCCTTTCGCCAATTATAGAGCAGCATGTAGGGCCAAATCTGATAAAGATTTCCTTAACAAACTGAAGATGGTAATAGAGGAACTGGACGAAACTGGTGGTTGGCTTGAGTTGATCGAAGAGTATTCAATATTCCCCCAAGAAAAGTTAGCGTTGATAACTAAGGAATGTGACGAGTTGACAAGAATAATACAGTCATCAATAAATACAATAAAATCTAAGTTGAATGATTGATGGTTGGCTAATCGCGCTCAATCATAAATCATTCATCAAAAATCATACATGGGCTTATGGCAAAATTCGATAAGACATCCGTAATGACTAAAATAGGTGCCACAGGTATGGTACCAGTATTCTATCACAAGAATGTAGAGGTAGCAAAGAAGGTCGTTAAGGCTTGCTACGATGGCGGCGTTCGCGCTTTCGAGTTCACTAACCGTGGCGATTTCGCTCAGGAGGTGTTCGCAGAACTCGTAAAGTGGGCCGACAAGGAGTGCCCTGAGTTGGCTCTCGGTATCGGTTCTATCGTAGATGCTCCTACAGCAGCTATGTATCTCCAGCTCGGCGCTAATTTCGTCGTTGGTCCTCTCTTCAATGAGGATATCGCTCCAGTATGTAACCGCCGTTGCGTAACATACTGCCCTGGTTGTCTCACTCCTTCTGAGATTGGTAAGGCTCAGGAGCTCGGTTGCGACTTCACTAAGGTCTTCCCTGGCGACGTAGTAGGTGCAAATCTCATCAAGGGCGTTCTCGCTCCTATGCCTTGGTCTAAGATCATGGTTACTGGTGGCGTAGCTCCTGAGAAGGATAACCTCGAGAAGTGGTTCAAGGCTGGCGTATTCTGCGTAGGTATGGGCTCTAAGCTCTTCCCTAAGGATAAGATCGCTGCTGAGGATTGGGCATATATTACCAATATCAGCAAGGATTGCCTCGCTTGGATTAAGGAAATAAAGGGTTGTTGATAACCATATAGAGGTGTAATCCTCATCATACTTATTTGAGAATGTTTTGTGTTTTGTGATTTTGTGCATGACTCATAATGCACAATGAAAATTAGGTGCCGCCAAAGTATGTCTATATCTGCATTGGCGGCACTAATTTTTTTATCATGTACCTTAACGCGAATAAAAAAACAATTAACAGAAATCACAATGGCAACTAATTATCTTAAAATTAATCCCGATGACAATGTAGCCGTAGCTATATCTCCTCTCGCAAAGGGTGAGATTGTATCTGTCGACGGCGTTAATATAACTATCAATGAGGATATCCCTGCCGGCCATAAGTTTGCTCTCTCAGTTATCTCTGAGAACCAGAATGTAATCAAATATGGCTACCCAATAGGTCACTCGCTTGTCAATGCCAAGGCTGGCGACTGGATGTCTGATAAGAATATCAAGACTAATCTTGCCGGTCTTCTCGATTATACTTACGAGCCTAAACTGGTCGAGCTTCCTGCTGCTTCTGAGAAGCGCACTTTCAAGGGCTACGTTCGTAAGAATGGCAACGTGGGTGTTCGTAACGAGATATGGGTAATCCCAACCGTAGGTTGTGTCAATGGTATCGTAAACCAAATCGTCGATGCTCTCAAGGCCGAGACTAAGTGCGAGGGCGTAGACGCTATCGTGGCTTTCCCTCATAACTATGGCTGTTCTCAGCTTGGCGAGGATCACGAGAATACCAAGAAGGTGCTCCGTAATATGGTTCACCATCCTAATGCTGGCGGTATCCTTGTTGTCGGTCTTGGTTGCGAGAATAACCAGCCTGATATATTCCGTGAGTTCTGTGGCGAATTCGATGAGTCTCGCGTTAAGTTTATGGTTGCTCAGAAGGTCGAGGGCGATGAAGTGCCAACTGGTCTCGCTATCGCACGCGAACTTTATAATCAGGCTAAGCAGGATGTCCGCGTGGATGTGCCTCTGTCTAAACTTAAGGTCGGACTGAAATGTGGCGGCTCTGATGGCTTCTCTGGTATCACTGCTAATCCTCTTTTGGGTGTATTCTCAGATTATATCGTAGCTCAGGGTGGCGTTTCTGTCCTCACTGAGGTGCCAGAGATGTTCGGTGCTGAGACTATCCTCATGAATCGTTGCGAGAATAAGGAGCGTTTCAATGAGACTGTTTCTCTTATAAATGATTTCAAGAATTACTTCCTCAGCCATGGCGAACCAGTGGGCGAGAATCCTTCTCCTGGCAACAAGGCTGGTGGTATCTCTACTCTCGAGGAGAAGGCTCTCGGTTGTACCCAGAAGTGTGGTAAGTCTATCGTTCGCGCCGTCCTACGCTATGGCGACCGTATCGAGAAGTGTGGTCTGAACCTCCTAGAGGCTCCAGGTAACGACCTCGTGGCTTCTACTGCTCTCGCTTCTGCAGGCTGCCAGATCGTCCTCTTTACCACAGGCCGCTGTACTCCTTTCGGGACTTTCGTTCCTACTATGAAGGTCTCTACCAACTCTAACCTCGCAAAGAATAAGCCTACTTGGATCGATTTCAATGCTGGCGTTCTCGTGGAGGATAAGCCAATGGCTGATGTTCACGCCGAGTTCGTAGATTATATCATCCGCGTAGCTTCGGGCGAAAAGGTCAATAACGAGAAGAAGGGTTACCGTGAAATCGCTATCTTCAAGACTGGCGTTACGTTGTAACATATCTCCCTATAGAGAAATATTATAAAGAGACTGTGCCAATCTCGGCATAGTCTCTTTTTCTTATTATTTCTATCTATATCTACATGCTCTCACAACTTGCTATTCCAAAAATTCGACCTATTTCACGGAATCAATTCCAAGAATTCGACCTGTTTCTTGGATTTGGTTCCTAAGTCTTTCTCGGAAGCATATCCAAACGCAACATTCAAAGTGCAATAACAAAAAAATTACGTTCAAACCGAAACTATCTGCTAAGCACATCGTACACATCATTATACCACATGATACAGATAATGGCTGTAGTATCTATCCTCCATAAACATATTACAATGGCTCGAAAAGCCATGAGGGACGACTCCCGCGCACGCATCGATGGTCGTAGCTTTTATATCAAACGATATGGTAAGAGATATCATATCATCATGGTGCATGTGACTGATAATCAGCGTCGTGCTCGTGATATGTTCGCCGATGCTCAGCGCTTGGCGAAGGATGATATGCAGCAGTGGAATCGTATCCGCCATTGGCGTCGTTATGCTCGCCAGCATCGTATTCTCGGCCCGTATCGTGCCGCAGTCTCTTATTACTATAAGCTACTTCTCCAACATGGCGAGCAGCTCCGCGAATTGCACCCCCAACGTCCGGATCAACGTCTCTTTTATAAGGAGCAGACGTTCTATTGGATCAATTTCGATAGTGTCTCTGATTATCGGGCGGAATTATTGAGCCTCTGTGGCTGATATTTCGCTTTCCCTAGCTCCTTTTCTCTTAATGTCTCTCATTTTTTAGCCTATATCCATATCGAACCTTGATATGGACCAGCCTTTTATGCGAGTCGCTTTGCTGTTGAATGCTGAATTTGAGCGTTTTTTTGCGCGTGATGGTCTGATAGTTGATAAATATGCTCTCTTTCGCTAATTTTGCACTTCATTCCTTATTATTCCATGAGCCTTACACTCTACGATTTCAAGTCTATACTTGTCGAAATCCGTGACACAGATTCCGATAGGGCATTTCGTAGACTTTATGATGAGAGTTACGATCGTATGTTCCGTACAGCATTCTACTATACGCAGAGTGACGAATTGGCTCGTGAGGTGGTGCTCGATGTGCTGGCTGGTGTATGGGAAAAACGCAAGACTATGATTCTCCCCGACGACTGGTGGCGCTGGTCTTATATCGCCACTAAGAATCTTGCTCTTAATACCTTGGAGAAGGAGAATCGTCGACGCGCATCTCGTGAGCCTCAGGAGAATGACATTACTCATAATACTACTCCTTCTGATGATGTCGAAGCTCAGGAAACGCAAAGAATCTATGAGGAGACTGTATGGTCTATGCCCGACCGATGTCGTGAGGCATGGATATTGGTACGCGAGGATGGCCTGAGCCATCATGACGCCGCTGTACGGATGGGAACTAGTGAAAAGACTGTGGATGCACAGATTAGTAAGGCTCTCCGAGCCTTGCGCGATGCTTTGTTGGGTATTGCGCTTTTGTTGCTGTGGCAGTAGTTGTATTGTGCGAGAGGAAAAAAATCAAAAAAATATCATTCTTGCGTAGGTGTTCCCGACTTTTGTCTGGTCTTTATTTCCAAACAACAGAAATAAACAAAATGACAAGAACAAGACACTTAATCTTTCAACTATTCTTTGCTCTCTGCCTGATGCTATGCTCAGTGGAGACCAGGGCTCAGGAGCATCTTGATATCAACCTGAGTCAAGCCACAATATCGCAGTTGGCGCAGGAGGTGCAACGTCAGACCGAATGCACGTTCGTCTATTCTGAGGATGTCGTAGGCGATGTACGAGTGACGGTCAAGGCTAAAGATGCCTCTTTGTCTGACATTCTTACCCAGGCTCTTAGGGGAACGGGCCTCACTTTCCGAATTACAAACCGTCATGTGGTCATTGGCCGCGCTAAGTCTAATACCATATCTATCAAGGAGGATCGGTCAGAGCAGAGAACCATCTCTGGTTATATAATTGATGCCACAAGCCACGAGTCGCTCATCGGAGCCACTGTATATTGCGCCGAAACGCATCAGGGTACTCCGTCTAATGAGTATGGCTTCTTCTCTATTACCTTACCTGCAGGTCCTGCCACTATGCGGTTTTCTTATATCGGGTTCGAAACTCAGACTCTGGCTTTGGCTGACGGGGGCGATGTCTCTCTTACGGTTTCTCTGCAATCCGATAACCAAATCGAGGAGGTTGAGATTAAGGCCGATCGCCCTGAGACTGGCGAAGCTAGTACTCGTACTGGTGCTGTTACCTTACCTGTGAATTTTATTAGCCAGGTCCCTTGTCTCTTGAGCGAACCGGATGTCTTACGTGCCGTACAGACTCTTCCTGGCGTACAGAAGGGAATATCTGGTACAAGCGGAATTTTCGTCCGAGGGGGCGGACAGGAACAGAATCTCTATCTTTTGGATGGCGTTGCTCTTTATAATATCGACCACGTTTTCGGTTTCATGAGTGCTTTCATGCCTGATGCCATAAAGAATGTCGATTTTTTCAAGTCTGCCTTTCCCGCTCGCTATGGAGGCCGACTATCTTCTGTCCTTGATGTTCGTACCAAGGATGGCGATATGAACTCTTACCACGGTACTTTCTCTGTGGGATTGCTCTCTTCTCACGCTTCTCTTGAGGGTCCTATAGTGAAGGAGCGAACATCTTTTATAGTATCAGCCCGCCGTAGCTACATTGATGGTCTATTAGGGTTGGCTAGTCGTATTGCACATGATGACGATATCAATGCTCTCCGCCCTAGGTTTTATGACGTAAATGTTAAAGTGAATCATATATTCTCTGATACCGACCATATCTTCGGCAGTTTCTATATAGGTAAAGATGCCTATGTCTATGATATGCTGGATTGGACTGACACTCGAATTATAAACAATGACGGCACTACTCAAGAGATAACTGACCGCCACTCAACGAAGGTGGATATGTCTGCCCGATGGGGTAACGTGTTGGGGGATATCAGATGGAATCATGTCTATTCTCCTCGTTTGTTTTCTAACACAACGTTTGCCTACAATAAGTTCAACTTCCGCCTCAACCAGAAGTCTAGCGACAAATTATATGTCGACGAGATTCTTAATTCTGTGGATGAATATAACTCTAAGTATGAGAGTGGTATCTCGGACATAACGTTCATTCACGATTTGGACTATCATCCTTCTCCTTCTCACCATATCCGTATGGGAGCCCAGTATGTATTGCACTCTTTTCTGCCAGAGGTAACGAAAGGACAGTCCTTTAATGTTATAAGCGCCGATTCGGTCGAACAGACTAGGAATTTCAAGGTGGATGGCGAACGTAGCACCGGACACGAGGGGAATATCTATGCCGAGGATGATATGAACCTCACCGACCGCTTGCAGATGATTCTGGGTCTCCGCGCAAGTCTGTTCGGCGTCGATGGCAAGACTTATCCCGCTCTTGAACCTCGAGTGTCTGTATGTTATAGGTTTGATGATAAATGGCGTGTCAAGACTTCTTATGCCATGATGCACCAGTATGTTCACTTGCTCTCTACTATGCCTATATCTCTTCCGTCTGACTTGTGGGTGCCTGTTAATAAGGATGTCAAGCCAATGGTTTCTAATCAGGTGTCAGCAGGTTTATATACAAACGTAATTCCCCATACATCGCTTTCTATAGAGGGGTACTATAAGCTGATGGACAACATCCTCGATTTTCGAGATGGAGCTGATTTCAATGGGGCTGGTAGTGCTGGGTGGCAGCGTCTGGTGGAGAGCGGCAAGGGACGTAGCTGTGGATTGGAATTCTTTGCTAAGCATACGCAGGATAGGCTCTCGGCACAGGTTTCTTATACTCTATCTAAAACAGAACACAAGTTTGGTCACACAATAAATGATGCTCGCTGGTTCCCTTTTAAATATGACCGCCGCCATGTGCTGACTGCTGTAGCACAATTCAAGGTTTCTGAACGTGTGGATTTCGGTGCCCAATGGAACATCGCTTCAGGAGCCAGAATGTCGGTACCTGATAAGTTAGTGCAACTGGTAGTACCTGCTCCAAACGACAAAAATTATACGGCAGAATACGACTATACTCCTATTTGCAGTAGTCGTAATAACTATAGGCTGAAATCTACTCACTCATTGGACATCAATGTCAACTTCCATCGTCAGTTGCGTCATGTATCTCGTACT
>JAKSLC010000115.1 GCA_024401415.1 Bacteroidales bacterium
GGACCCATGGCTATAAATGCGGCAACTTATGTTGCTTTTCGTACTTATGGATTGGCTGGCGCGATAGATGCAACAATAGCAGTTTCTCTGCCGTCGTTCATACTCATAATGATTGCTATGATGTTTCTTGAGAAATTTCGTAGCAACAGGGTAGTACAAGCTATCTTATACGGAGTGAAGCCTGCAACTGTAGGTCTCATGGCTTCTGCTTTCGCTTTTATGCTTCAGACTGCTATTATGATAGATCCTGATCTTTCGTGGTCCTCTTTGGCTGACGGGAATCTTAATTATAAAGCATTGGTTATCGCTTTTGTTACTTTCCTTTTGATAAGATTTACAAAGGTTGGAGCGATAAAGCTTACCCTTCTTGGTGGGTTCTTAGGTGTATTATTGTCAATAATATTCTAGGACACTCAAAAAAAACATTAACTTTGTGTCTCAAATAGACAATTCTTGAAAATTCTAAGATATATATATGTAGCCACCAACGTGCTATGCCTTTTTTTGTTTTTCTTAATTGAGGCTGGTGCGCAGGTATCTGTAGATTCTCTGTCGTCTACTGCTGCTCAAAAAGAGGGGCTAGAGGTCGATTCTTATGCTACTGCAGATACTGTTTCTTTTGAGAGCCCTAAACATCAGGGATCAGCTCCATTTCTTGATGCGGAAGTAAAATATTCATGTAAGGATTCATTGTCTTTCGATTTCGAGACTAAAAAGATGTATCTTTTTGGTGAGGCTGAAGTTGTCTATGGCGAGATTTCTCTTACAGCCCATGCTATAGAGCTTGATATGGATTCTACTATAGCTTATGCTTATGGTAAAAGAGATTCTCTCGGGGTATACACGGGCGACGGAAATCCTGTTTTTAAAGATAAGAGCGGTGAGTATGAGATGCGTCAGATGAAGTATAATTTCGAGACGAAGAAGGCTATCATTACTCATATCGTTACGGAGCAGGGAGAGGGGTTTGTCGTCGGTCAGACAGCAAAACGTGTCGATGAGAAGACTTATTTCATGCGTGATGCAAAATATACTACCTGCGATAACCATTTCCACCCTCACTTTTATTTGAATCTTACTAAGGCTAAGGTAGTTCCAGGAAAGAGAACCGTTACAGGTCCGGCTTATCTGGTGTTGCTCGATGTGCCTACCCCTATAGCTATACCATTTGCAATAATACCAAATACTAAGTCTTATTCATCTGGTATCATCATCCCAACTTATGGTGATGAATCTAGTCGTGGTTTCTATTTGCGTAATGGTGGTTATTATCTCGCAGCAAGTGAGTTTTTCGATGTGAAACTTTTGGCTGATATCTATACCAAGGGTTCTTGGGGTGCCCATGTCTCTTCAACGTATAAGAAGAGATATAAGTTTTCTGGTTCCATGTCAGCAGATTTCATCGTCAACGTATTTTCAGAAAAGGATTTGCCAGATTATTCAGAGAAGAAAGACTTCTCTTTAAGATGGAATCATTCGCAGGATTCAAAAGCTAACCCTGATCAGACATTCTCGGCATCGGTAAACTTCTCTACATCTTCTTTTAATAAGAATAATGTCAATAACCTTGTAAATCCGCAGGTTTTGGCTACAAACCAGAAATCTTCCAGTATTTCATATTCTCGCAAGTGGCAAAATTTCCCTTTCAGATTGCAGGTTACTCTTCGTCACTCCCAGAATAGTAGAGATACCACTATAGCATTAACCTTGCCAGATGTCAATCTTTCGAGTACTCGCCGATTCTATCCTTTTAAGCCTAAGAATATGATTGGTAAGGGTAATCCGTTTACTGACGTTAATATCAACTATACAATGTCCATGAAGAACTCTGTCTCTTGTAAGGAGAAAGATTTGAAGAGTTCTATTGAGAATTATGCCACCACATGGAAGTCTGGTGTTCAGCATACGATTCCTGTTACAACCAATATTAAGTTGGGTAGATATTTCTCTATGTCGCCAAATATCTCGTATACTGAACGTTGGTATACTTCTAAAACGGTACGACATTGGAATGATACTATCCAAAAGATTATTAAAGAAGAACCTACGAAGGGGTTCAACAGATCGTACAATTTTTCCTTCTCTACTGGAGTATCTACTAAAATGTATCTTATCTACACCCCGATCAGAGCGTTGTTCGGAGATAAGATAAATGCTATCAGGCAAGTTGTTACCCCTAGTGTCTCCTTCTCGTATACTCCTGATTTTTCTAAGCCAAAATTCGGGTCTTATGACTATTTTGAGTACTATGATGCGAAAAATGACTCCGTTATTCCATATAAGTATTCATATTTTGATGGGTATCAGTTTGGTGCTCCGGGGGCTTCTGAGTCTGCTTCTCTTAGTTTTTCTTTATCAAATCAGATAGAGATGAAGGTTAAGTCAGAGTCTGATACTACAGGATTCAAGAAGATTCCTTTGCTCGAGAATCTTTCTTTGTCAACAAGTTATAATATCTTAGCTGATAAGTTCAAGTGGTCTACTATTAGTGCTCAGGCTCGAACAAAGGTTTTCGGTACGGCAGTGACTATGTCAGCAACTTTTGATCCTTATGGTGTGGACGTCTCGGAGAAGGGCACTCCTGTGAGGGTCGACAAATGGGCTTATAATATAAACCATCGTGTGGCTTTGTTGCAATCGGCTTCTTTAAGCTTCGGTTATCAGTTGTCTCCTGAAACATTCAAGAAGAAGGATAAAGATAAAAGCGAACCAGAAGAAGAGGAGGACGAAGATTGGGCAATGAGAGCATCTGAGTCAGAAGATATGGAACCAGGTGCACAGATGGAGAAGAATCATCAGGGTGATGATACAAGATTATCTGAGGGTGATGATGGCTATGCTGCTTTCAATATGCCATGGTCTCTCTCCATGAACTACTCGTTGAGAGTAAGTCGTGGTAAATTCAATAAAGAGACAAAGATGTATGCTCATAAAATTTCTCAGACTATAAATGTTTCGGGCAATTTGTCTCTTACTCCTAACTGGAAGGTCAGCGTGTCTTCTGGTTACTCTTTTGATGAGAAAAAACTATCCCAGACATCTATTGGTATCACAAGAGATTTGCATTGTTGGTCGATGAATTTCAATCTCGTTCCTGTCGGTGCATATAAGTCATATTCATTTAATATTGCAGCAAGTTCTTCTATTTTGAGAGATCTTAAGTATAATCAATCTAATAGTCCACGTGATAACGGTAGACGTAAGTATTAGTGGCGTGTTAGTTTGATTGTACGATAAATGGATTAAAGGAAATGTCAAAACTGTTCAAAATTGGTATTGATGCAGGTAGTACGACCTGTAAATTTGTCGCTATTGATACTGTAACGCGTGATGTTGTATTCTCGAGCTATCGTCGCCATTATGCAGATATCCGTACATGTCTTGAAATACAACTTCAGGAGATGGAGCAGTCTCTCGGTAAAGATGCTCAGTATAGTATTTGTCTCACTGGTTCGGCTGGTATTGGATTGAGTGAACGAAGTGATTTGCCATTCGTTCAGGAGGTTCTTGCTGTTTCCGAAGTGATGAAGGAGACCGGTCGTACAGATTTTACCCTTATAGATCTTGGTGGAGAGGATGCGAAGATGGTTTTCTTCCGTAAGGGTGTTAGCCCTGATATCCGAATGAATGGCTCATGTGCGGGTGGTACTGGCGCATTTATTGACCAGATGGCTACGCTTCTGTCCATAGAACCTAAAGAAATGTCTGATGCTGCGCTCCAATATCAAACACTTTATCCAATAGCTTCTCGATGTGGCGTGTTCGCGAAGACTGATGTTCAGAATCTGATTTCAAGACGTTTGCCATTGGCGGATATCTCTGCTAGTATCTTCAATGCTGTGGCTATGCAGACCATGACAACTCTTGCTCGTGGAGCTAGCCTTATCAAGCCTGTTTTGTGTACTGGCGGTCCCCTTACATTCCTTACTGCTCTTCGTCAGGCATTTGTTCGTGTGCTTAAGATAAAGGAGGAAGATCTTATATTATTCCCTAACGCTGAGATAACTACAGCAAAGGGCGCTGCTTTGTCGGCAGATGAATCTGTCGTTATGTCTCTTGATGAGATTCGTATAGCATTGCAAAAAGAGACTACTAAAGGGTCTGCCCAATTTCTCTCGCCTCTCTTTGCTAGTGAAGCAGAGTATGATTCTTGGAAGCAGAATCTTAAAGTTAAGCATCTTGATTTTAAGCGTATTGAGAATAATGCAAATTATGACGTCTTCCTTGGTATAGACTCTGGTTCTACTACTACAAAGTTCCTTGTGACGGATATTAATGGCAGTATTCTCTATCGTAGCTACGCTAATAATGATGGTAATCCGCTCCGTAAGGTTCAGGAGGCGTTAACTGCTTTTTATGCTGAAGTAGATTCTAAAGCTGCTTCTGTCGTTTTCCGTGGCGCAAGTGTTACTGGTTATGGAGAGGATCTTATAAAGGCTGCATTGAATACCGATTATGGTATTGTAGAGACCATGGCCCATTTCAAGGCTGCTCAGTTCGTGGCAAAGAATGTATCTTTCATTCTCGATATCGGTGGCCAGGATATAAAATCAATTTTTATCCGAAATGGGGCTGTGTCCAATATAGAACTCAATGAGTCTTGTTCTGCTGGTTGTGGCTCTTTCTTGCAGTCGTTCGCCGGAATGATGAACATTCCACTTTCAGAATTTGCAGAGAAGGCTTGTGTTGCTAAGCGTCCTTGTGATCTTGGTACCCGCTGTACTGTGTTTATGAACTCAAAGGTCAAAGAGGCTTTGCGTCAGAATACAGATCCCGGTGATATCGCAGCTGGTCTCGCCATATCTGTTGTGAAGAATTGTTTGTACAAAGTTCTGAAACTTCAGAATCTCAATAAATTAGGTGATACAATAGTTGTTCAGGGTGGTACTTTCAAGAATAAGGCTGTACTTCGTGCGCTGGAAATATTGAGCGGTAAGCAGGTGCATACTACAGATGCTCCTGAACTTATGGGGGCATATGGAGCTGCGTTGTATGCTATCGACCAGTATCGTATTGAGTGCGAGAAAGGTAATGCGGATTATATGTCGACATTCCAAGGTCGCGAAACTCTCGATACATTAGGTCAGATTACTACTGATCATGTTCAGTGCAAGGGCTGTACCAATAATTGTCAGGTAATCAGGTTTAAGTTCCCTAATGGCAATTTGTCTTTCGCAGGTAATAAGTGTGAGCGTATTTTCCACTCTAAGTCAAAGGCTGAGAATCCTGGATATAATCAGATAGAGGATAAGTATAAGTATGTATTCTCTCAAGCTAAGACCTCGTCGGATAATAAGAGGCGTATTCGTATAGGCATCCCTCGAGTTCTTAATATGTTTGAGAATTATCCGTTCTGGGAGGAACTTTTCCGCTCTGCTGGTTTGGAGCCTGTTTTGTCGGATGAGTCGAATAACCAATTGTATAAGGGCGGTATTTTCTCTATCATGAGTGATAATATCTGTTTCCCTGCTAAGTTGACTAATGGACATATAATGAATCTTGTCTCTAAGGAGATAGATAGAATTTTCTACCCATTGGTATTTAAGGAAAGCAAGGAGCATGATAGAGATTCAAATTGTTTTAACTGCCCTGTTGTGTCTGGTTATCCGGATGTGATTCGTTCCGCAGTTGATCCTGAGGATAGATATCATGTCAAGTTTGACACACCTATTGTCTCTTTCGTTGATGAGGAGGCTCTTTATGCATCTTGTACTAGTTACTTGATGTCCCTTGGTGTAAAGTCACGTACTATAAAGCAGGCTATCCGCAAGGCTATTGCTCGAAAGCAAGAGGTTAAGAAGCATCTTATAGATTCAGAAAAGGCAATTCTTGAAAAGGCGATTGCGGAGGGTAGAATGATTTTTGTGATGACTGGTCGCCCTTATCATATAGATCCTCTTATCAATCAGCGAGTTGCTCAGATCGTAACAGATCTCGGTGCAGATATCATCTCTGACGATGTGTTTAGAGAGGATGCTCAGTCGTGTCTTGAGATGAATTACATATCTCAGTGGACTTATCCTAACCGAGTGGCTCATGCAGCACATGGCGTTGCTCGTTTACCTCAGAATGTACAACTTATACAAATTAATTCGTTCGGTTGTGGTCCAGATTCTTTCTTGATGGATGAGTCGGCTAACGTACTAAATGCTGCAGGTAAGAATCATACCGTAATTCGTGTCGACGAGATTAGTTCTCCTGGTTCTGTGCGTTTGCGTCTTCGCTCGCTCATTGAGAGCCTAAAGCAGAGTAATGCTTTGGGTACAGTAAATGAAACGTCAGAGTATAAGGCTCTTCATACTAGATTTACAGACGATGAAAAGAATAATAGAATAACTGTAATTCCATGGCTCTCTGATAGCCTCTCTCCTGTATTCCCTGTATTCTTTAAACGTTTAGGCTTTAACGTACAGAATTTACCTAAGTCAGATGAGGAGTCCATTCAGCTCGGACTGAAGTATGGTCACAACGAGGTTTGCTATCCTGCCACATTGGTCTTGGGTGATATGATGAAGTTTCTCATAGCGCACAAGGATGAACTTGACAAGTATGTTATTGGTATGACGCAGACAGGCGGTCAGTGTCGTGCCACTAATTATCTGGCTCTGATAAAAAATGCTCTCGTTACAGCTGGTTTCGCAGATGTGCCGCTTCTTTCTATTAATACTGGTACTGCGTATGGTAATGATCAGCCTGCTTTTAAGGCTGATGTGAAATTGGCATTGTCCCTGGTCGTTAAGTTGGTTACATATACGGAGGCCCTTGCCGCTATGCAGCGTTCTATGGTGGTGCGCCAAGTCGAAGCTGGAAAGGCAGAGGCTATATTCCAGAAGTATATTGATATTGCTATTAAGCTGACTGACGAATTTAATGAGGATAGATTGGTTGATGCGTTGTCTGATGCAGTTGACGAATTTAATGCTATCCCTGTTAAGGGTGTTGAGCCAAAGGTAGTTGGTCTTATTGGTGAGATTTATATCAAATACAATCAGCAGGGACAGATGCAGCTTACAAAATGGATGCAGGAGCAGGGAATAGAGGTTGTTGTCCCTTCTTTGATGGCTTTCCTTGTTCAGGGTTTTGTAAATAACAAAGTTAACCATAAGGGGTATATCGAACGTACATCATTCATGGAACGTCTAGTGACTAAGTTTATAAGTCAGTATGTTCATCGCAATGAGAGTAAGATGGAGAAGGTTAAGCGTCGTTTCCGATACTACCGCCCCGAAGGTTCGATTTTTGAGATGGCAGATGATGCTTCAAAGGTCTTGAACTTAGCTAATCAGTTTGGTGAGGGGTGGCTTATCGCTGGTGAGGTGATGGAGTTGTCTCGTCAAGGCGTTAAGAAGGTGGTTTGCTTGCAGCCTTTTGGTTGTATTGCCAACCATATCGTAGCTCGTGGTATAGAGAATAGACTGAAGAAGGTTTGCCCTGAGACTGCCTTGCTTTTCCTTGATATCGACTCTAGTGTAGCTAAGGTTAACCTCGAGAATAGATTGCATTTCCTCATCGATCAGGCAGAGGATGGATTGTAGATAAAGAAAACGGATATTACATATTGTAAAATATATAATAACAAATACAGGTATTATGTCAGAAACTTTAATTGTTGCACAAGGTACCAAGGCTGAAAAGTATGAGACTTTACTTATCCAGATAGAGGGTGTCGTTGGTGCAGAGAGTGATATAATCGCTAATATGGCTAATGTGGCATCTATGATACATGAAACTTTTGGGTTCTGGTGGACTGGTTTTTATCGCGTAATAGATGGAGAATTGGTTCTCGGTCCATTTCAAGGTCCTTTGGCGTGTACTCGCATCAAGAAGGGTAAGGGAGTGTGTGGTACTGCCTGGCAAGAGAAAGTAACTCAAGTAGTTCCTGATGTTGACTTGTTCCCTGGTCATATAGCTTGCTCTTCAGCCTCAAAGAGTGAAATTGTTGTGCCTATGTTGAAGAATGGCGAGGTAGTTGGTGTTCTTGATATTGATAGTGCAGAACTTAATACCTTCGATGAGGTGGATAGGGTTAACCTGGAAAAGGTGGCTGAGATTCTTTGTAAATAATTTTGCTATGGAGTACGATGCTGTTGATATATCAGAAATCCGTCAGATGGTATCTCATTCTACGGAAATAAGTGATTTTCAACGCAAAGTATTTCTGGCGTTACTGGATATTCCTATGGGTCAGACTGTCACGTATGGAGAGTTGGCCCGTAGGATTGGTTGTAATAGCGCACAGGCTGTTGGTCAGGCGCTTAAACGAAACCCTTTCGCGCCTATGGTGCCATGTCACAGAGTAGTAGCTGCAAATGGTGCTATCGGTGGTTATATGGGTAAGCGCGATGGGGTAGAGATTGACAAAAAAATAGCACTGCTTAATCGTGAAATGGAGCTTGCGCAAAAACAGGTTGCCACTCTTTGAATATCGGTTCGTTGTACATCTTACGGAAGTCCTCTTCTCTGAATGGTGCCTTTGTGCACATGATTTCAAACGTATTTCCAAAGTATGTCATGCATCTTCCTGTCAATGA
>JAKSLC010000116.1 GCA_024401415.1 Bacteroidales bacterium
ACCACAGTTATATGCAATCACAAAACCTATATTGCAAATCAGTTCTGATATTCAGGATTCTGGAAAGCTCTCTTCTCGTCGTCTGTTGCTTCCATACCGTCAATCTGACCCTGTGGAATAGGACGGAGATAATAGCCCTTCTTGATATCACGAACATTCTTCTTAGCCTCACGACCATTAGCGTCAGAGATGTTATACTCTTTAGCCTTCTCGTGCCATGTCTGAGTACGAACGAGGTCGAACCAACGGTAGCCCTCACCCCAGAACTCACGGAGACGTTCGTCGAGGATGTAGTCGATAGTAATAGTAGAAGAGCTCTCTTTAATAGACAGAATCTAAATAACCTTAGCCCGGCAATGTCGTTTTGTACCGAACTGAAAATTTATTTTTAATTATAGAATTAGAATTTCTTATATTTTATACGACTCATCACCGTACATCACACATTCTGTGATATGCGGTGATGATATGCAGTGCAAAAATTCCCTTAGAAGACATTACAGTTCCCTCAAGGTTGATGAGGATGTCCGTTGCTTTTATGGTCGTGATGTACGGGATTCTTTTTCCAATATTCGAGAAGTCTCTTGGCATCTTTCTTTGAGATAGGAGTTACGGCTCCGTGCTTAGGACTTGAGAAGTTTGTAGTCTTCATCTTCGACCCCTTTTCGTTGAAGTGTCCTATGTCGGTATAGGTCTTGAAATCCTTAGTTTCGAGGAAACCAAAATTGTGAGGCCGTCTTCCAAAACAGTCGTACATGAGGACGTACGTATCGGTTCCATAGCGCTTCCATACGTTAGGTGCCTCGCAGGCCTTTTCTTCTTTGTCAATAATCTCTGGTTGGAAGGTGTAAGGTCCCGTAAGGTTATCGCTCACGGCTACCATAATTCCCGAAAATCCTTCGTCATATTCGGCATAGTGGAGATAGTATCGTCCGTCGTTGCCCTTCACGATGTCGCCATCAAGAGCA
This sequence comes from Bacteroidales bacterium, assembly GCA_024401415.1. Taxonomy (GTDB): domain Bacteria; phylum Bacteroidota; class Bacteroidia; order Bacteroidales; family Marinilabiliaceae; genus W3P20-009. The sequence goes on from JAKSLC010000116.1 coordinate 969, forward strand.
GTATGGTCGCCTTGTGTCTTTTCAAAGAGAAGTTTGGGTTCTGTGGCTAACCCCGTAAATTCCTTATTCGCATACGCATAATAAAGTTTGCATGCTCCGTTGCCTCTGCGTATTGTCCAATATATCATGATAGCTTTTTCCTTTTCGTCCCAGATAAGCTCAGGCGCCCAAGTGGCTCCAATGTCGTGGAAGCCCTCCATCTGCTGCACGCGCACGAGTGAATGCTCCCAGTGGATGAGATCTTTCGATTTGAGCAAGGCCAGATTCTTGTTGTTGCCCCATCCGAATTCCTGCTGGTCACGTTCGAATGGTGTGGTGCGGTAGCCATATTGCTGGGCAAAGATGTGAAGGTCAGTAGCCGCCACATAGTATGTGCCGTCAGGTCCTCTCAGTATGTAAGGATCTCTCAAGCCCTTCTGCTCGGCAATTGTGTCGCCCGCAATGACAGGGTAATTGTCGTTCAATGCGGTAAATTCATATCCATCCATACTTACTGCCATATGAAGGCAATGGTCGCTATCTGAAAAATATATCATCAGATAGGCATCGTTTTTTGGTTTCGCAGAAGCAACGAGTGTTGCAAACACGGCAACAAGCGAAAAGACTAGTTTTCTCATTGTGTTATATAAATTCTGTTACTTATTTGTAATTATACAATCTGAAGTGCTGAATATCAAACTGCCCCACAAGGATGCGTATATGTCGGCCTTGATGCGTCTGGTCACCATTAAGATGACGCTTTATGTGCATCTTACCATCAATGATGCTGACCGACTCACATTTGGCAAGTCCGATGCGTGTATCTCCCTTTTTCCACGTCTTATCAGCTTTGGCATCGGCGTAGGTAATGACGACTCCGCTACCTATGGCAAGATAATCTTCCTTGCCGAGACGAAGAATGATACATGCTGCTTCTGGCCATTCAGCATCCTTTGCTCCTGGTTCCCAACCAAGCGAATAGCTGTGCTTGATGGTGAGACGAATGCCGTCAGGAGTTATGATTTCCGCTTCACGCTGTTCGTTGTCGAGCAGAACGGCATCCATGTCGCTGGTTCCTTGTCTATCAAGAATCAATGGCTCTGCCTGACGAAGAAGCTGATAAGATGCAGAAAGCGGAGATAGGGTAGAAGCGCCGGAAGAGAATGCATTCAACTGATCATCTTGCGAGAGATCCATATCACTCATATCGTTGCTCTTTACATCAGCATATAGCGGATAATCCTCGATGCTGAACGGACAGAAACCCATGGCCCCATGATGGCCGAAAGCAAAGAGAGCATACATGGCATCCTTATCCTCCAGTCTTATCTCCGGTACGAAGAGAGGATTGTTTGACAGATGATATTTTGAGAGCCATGACTTTATGCCTTTGTCGTATACGTCGACTCCAAGCACGTCGATGGATGGAGCTCCGCAATGCCAGAGGTCGATAAGATGAGCCAACGGACCGCCAGAAGGGTATTGTCCTGGCTTGCGGTCGCGACTGTTGAGTGCTACGTTGACGTACATCGGCAGATTGTAGATGGCACGCCCTGCATGGGCTATTTGCTCAACGTATGTTGCGTATGTCCATGTCTGGAAAATCTCTTCGGTATAGATGTCATCTCCAAACATCTGTGCCCAATTAGAATTTTCCTTTGGTTGTGACTGAAGTTTTTCTCTCAAATAAGGATGAATAGACTTCTGATTCTTCTTCAAATAATCGGTCAGCTGTTGTGGAACTATGCTTTGGTATAGTTTTGTCGCATCGTCAGAATAGTCGCGAGGCACATCTATCATACCTATCTCGTTCTCCACCTGAATCATGATGACTGTCTGTTCCTCTGCATCATTGGTTCTGAGATGCTCCATAATGTGGCAAAAGGCACGTTTGTCTGCTTCTAATACATTCTTACTCAGCGAAGAGGCTTCCTCCACCGGCCTGCCATCCAAAGTGTGAGCACGAGGGAAACGCTTTGTATCACGCTTGAACCATTCAGGCGTATAGCAACTCATCGAATTCTTCCATGCTCCGAACCATAGCAGTACGACCTTCAGTTCATTGCGGCGTGCTTCCGTCAGTATCACATCTAGCGAACTCAAGTCGAACTGGCCCTCTTGAGGTTCAATCAGTTCCCATGAGACAGGTGCAAGCACAGTGTTGAGCCCCATTTTATGAAGATAGGCGAAGGTGCGCTTCACGTCCTCGGGAGTAGAGGCAGAGGAATTACCCAACTCACCACCAATCATCAACATTGGCTTCCCGTTAGCAACGATTCTTGCCGTACTGTTATTTCGAAGCTCCAGTCGTGTCTGAGCGTGAGAAAGCAGATAAAAGCAGCATGCCACTGTCAGGATAATCAGTCGTTTCATGTATCTTATTCTTTGGTTTCCTTATCTATGATATGATTGATGATAATACCGGCTATGGCATTACCGAAGGTAGCTGTGATGTGGCAAAGCGAACCATTAATCTGTGCCTTTAACGAACACCATTCATGCTTAAGTATAGGTGATCTCAAAAACTCACAGTTTTTTCCTCTCTCCATTACACTTATTACACTCATTACACCCAATTCGAATCCCACACAAGCGCGTCAAAATAAAATATTATTCCCAGTAAAACAAATTTTGACACCAAAAATTGTCCTGAATGATTTTTTTTTATTTACGTGTTTGATATGTCGAAATATAATAGTATCATAACGCGCCTGTGTGGATTTCAGATGGGGTGTAATGAGTGTAATAAGTGTAATGACTTTTCTAAATATAAACCCTATATAACCTGCCCCTTGACTTCTTCGAGTCTTCCCCGAGTCTAGCCCGAGATTAGCCCGAGTGTAGCGTGTAGGCATAATATCATAAGTATCATATATAAATGGTATGTGAAGTTATCAATGTATGGCGAATGATGGTAGGGCTGTATGGTTGTATCTTTGCGTTGTCAACGCCTGTGAACCATTTATCAATATTCAATAAAAAAACACTCCCGAGAGGAATGATCCTGTCGGGAGCGCCATAGTTTGAAATGTACTATTTCTCTACGTCTTTGAAAGCGTGGCCGAAGATAAGGTATGTGGTATTTCCGGCGATTGTGCCTTCGTTCTGACCCCATAGGAATGGCCAATCGTCATAATTCTCGAAATGATCTGGCTGGCGGAAGAGAAGTCCAGGTGCCATATTGCCAGGTATGAACGAGAAGTCGGCACGGTTGTTGCCGTAGAATACAGCTTTTGGTCTAGAAGCGCCCACAGCAGCTACAAGAGAGTAGTTGTGGTATGGGTGACAGCCAAATATCCAATTTGCGGCCTTGTAAGCGTGATCCTTATTGATGATTTCTGGGTAGTATTTGCTAGCGAAGCAGATTGTGGTACCGAAAGAAGCAACTTGAGGACTACCTGCCCAGTTGCCTAGAGCAATAGGTACACCATAAGGATTGTCCTTCTCGAGGCTCAAGATATAGTCATTGTACTTTTCGACGTAAGGACGCAGTTTCTCTTTGTAATCATTGTCCATATATGGTATAGCATCGAGGGCTGTCTTTATGGTATAGCTGACATTCTTGTCGAGGGCAGTCCATATCTGACTCTCAAATGCGTCTAAGTATTGCTTCTCGTTAGTTGATGCGTACAACTGCAAATTAGTAGTCATATTTCCAAATCCGTTGAGAGAAAGGCTGTCATGTTCACCGCTAAGGTGTTTGTTTTCCGTGCGTTTAGCCATAAGTTCAGTAGCCTCTTTCAAAAGACGCTTTGATTGTACTAATGCACGCTTGGCAAGGTCGTCATTATAACCCTCAAGAGCACGACTTGCAGCGGCAAACATAGTGGCTGCACGGAAGTCGAGCATAGGATTGCGTGTTGTAAACGCCCAAAGGTCATCTCGTGTACCGCTACGCTTTCCATCGGCAGACTTCTGATAAGGTTTCAGGCTAGGGTCGTACTGTAGGCCATCTGTTATTGCAGAGATGTCGCCGAGGTGGTGATAGTTATCGAGTACACCATTCGAGAGTGTCTGAGCCATGTGACCTATCTGTTCAGCTTGAGCGACAAGATTAAGAGTACCATGCTCGATATACTGGAGGAGATCGGGCTTACCATCTGGGCGATGGAGGTCTACATAGCGCTGTTCCTGGCTAACGAAAGTTTCATCTCGTTCAGGATGGAACAATTCCCATGCAGAAACGAAATTCTGCACTACACTAATATTGGAGCCAGTCTCGATATCATAATCGCCAGCATCAAAGAAACCACCTATATTAAGACCTGGAATCAACTGATAAGGCTTATATTTAGTGTCGTTAGCACCCTGCCAGTGGAGGTCGAAGTGATCACTTTCAGGAGCTTGCAGATAACCCTCTTTGAAAGGCTCTCCGTGCCAGATACGATACCCTTCATTTACAGTCATGTGGTTCATGTGAATAGGAATCCAAACGTCGCTTGTGGCGTCTGTGATATGGTCGTACACATCGTTGGCTATGATAAAGTTATTTGTCTTGGTATCGCCATACTGAATGTAGTACACACCCTGCTCAGAAACAGAAGAGAAGTCGAACTTCACATAGTTGTACTTAAAGTACTTTCCCCATAAGGTAGTCTTGCCCTTAAATACCTCTTTGGTAGAGCCATCAGGCTGAACTTTCACAATACTTGCACTACCTTTAGGCTTGTCATTGCTATCTAACTCTATGATTGCCTCTTTGGGTTGATTTGGTAAATATCCGACCTGAGAGAAGCCGATATTTGGCTCTCTGATCCAATTAGGTATAGCATTAGGCTCTACTCTCCAAGAGACGACCTTACCTGTTTTCCCGGTAGGCAATTCACTACGGAGAACAAACCAGCCATTCTGAGCGAGCATACGGCCATCATATAATTTGAGATCAGAGTCTTCGCTGCTAATGCGTATCATACGTTCAGGAGCGTCAGACGCCATCAGGATTTCATGGCCGCTTTCAAGTGGGAGCGGATCTATGAAACGATCTGTGCCACGGTCGTCATACGTCTTGAAACCCTTGAACTGACGAGGCTTCTCGCTATTTGGGCGTGTTTCGGTATTGCTGACTGCGTATCGAGGGAAACGATTAGGTCTGCCGTCCATCAGGTAAGTCTTTGCCCAATACTGTGATGGGAGAAATTCAAGGTTAAAACCTGCCTTTCCCTCCAATTCTGCTGGTACTGGCTTATCCAGATATACAGCTATTTCCACTGCGTTATCCATGCTTGATACAACTAAACGCGAGTCGAAATCGTAGTCGTTGTATCTGAGTGCCACCTCAATTTCATTTTGCTCCTTGCGAACCTCACGCTTGATTGTGGTAGGGACAAGATCCCATTGTTCTGGAGTCTTATTCAGGCGGACAGCACCACCTTGAACGGTGCGAACTCCGTGATGAATGATTTCGATGCCAGAATTCTTCTCATCGTTAAACCCTCCATTAAAATTGTTGCTGTAGACAAGAACGTTTACGCCTTGTTTCTCGAAATAACCTTGTTCATTGACCTTCAGACTCTGATCTGGGTTAGGTGTACCGCATGCAGCAAGCAATAATGCGACGGCAATAGGTAGCGAGTGTTGTGTTTTCATTGGTAGTATTTAAAGATTTTAACAAATGTAGTTGTTAGAAACGTTATAAGCAATAGATTGATGAAAAAATATCAGATAAGCATCATTTTTCTGTATGAGGTGTTATGGAAAAATAAGAGGTCGAAAACAATGCAAATTGACCTATAAGACGAAAAATATTTATATTTACTGCTGTTTTCTGACAAACAAATCTCTTTAATACTGATACGAAATAGAAACACAAAAAAAATAATATGCCAATGAAAAGTAAAATCTTACCGATAATGGCAGGCTGTGCTATGATGGCTGGCTGCACGACGAGTAATGATAATTCGATGGATGCGTACATAACCGACCTTATGTCGCGCATGACGATACAAGAGAAGATAGGACAGCTCAATCAGCAAGTGGCCGGAGACATTATGACCGGCAGTGAGCAAGACACAGAAATCACCGATTTACTAAAACGAGGAGAGATAGGCTCTGTACTCAATGTGAAGGGAGTAGAGAGAGTGAAGGCTATACAGAAAATAGCCGTAGAAGAGTCGCGCCTTGGCATTCCGCTCATAGTAGGTATGGATGTCATACACGGATATGAGACAGTATTCCCTATTCCATTAGGACTTGCTGCCACATGGGATATAGATGGCATAGAAGAATCGGCACGCATTGCGGCTAAAGAAGCTAGTGCCAATGGTGTAGCCTGGACATTCTCCCCTATGGTAGACATATGCGTAGACCCTCGATGGGGACGACAAGCAGAAGGTGCTGGAGAAGACCCATATCTAGGAAGCAAAGTTGCAGAAGCCATGGTCAAGGGATACCAGGGAGAGAACTATGAGAACGACTACAACATAATGGCATGCATCAAGCACTTTGCCCTTTATGGAGCAGCAGAAGCAGGCAGAGACTACAACACTGTTGACATGAGCCGTCTGAGAATGTACAACCAATACTTCGACCCATACAAAGCGGCTGTAGAGGCAGGGGCAGGTTCGGTCATGACCAGTTTCAATATAGTAGACGGACTACCAGCCACATCGAACAAATGGTTAGTTACAGATGTGCTACGCAAGCAATGGGGCTTTGAAGGCTTTGTTGTAACAGACTATGCCTCAATTGACGAGATGGAGAAGCACGGAATCAGTGACAAACAGCACAATGCGGCTCTAGCGCTCAAAGCAGGCACTGACATGGATATGGTATCGCGCAGTTTTGTAGAGACACTAGAGAAGTCGCTCAAAGAAGGACTCGTCACCACATCAGACATCGACCTGGCATGCAGACGAGTACTAGAAGCAAAGTATAAGTTGGGCCTATTCGACGACCCATACAAATACTGCAACATAGACAAGGCACAAAACAGCACATACCTACCAGAGTACAGAGAAACAGCGCGGAAACTTACCCAAGAGAGCTTTGTACTTCTGAAGAACGACAACAATATACTTCCTCTTAAGAAACAAGGAACCGTTGCCCTTATAGGCCCGATGGCAGAATCGAAGGGAGATATTGTAGGCACATGGTGTGTAGCATCAGACCCGACAAAATACAAATCAGTACGGGAAGGCCTAGAGACAGCACTTGCAGGCAAAGCCAAAGTCCTCACAGCGCAAGGTTGCAATTTTGTTGACGATGAATACGTACAGAAAGCGACACGTTCAGTCGTTCCATTCATAGACAAAGAAAAGGGCAAGCGAGAGGCAATAGAGATAGCGCGCAAGTCGGACGTAATAATCTGCGCCATGGGAGAAGATGCCTGGATGAGCGGAGAAGGAGCCAGCAGAGCCGACATAGAGATGCCAGCCCCACAGAGAGAACTCCTTGCAGAGCTAAAGAAACTCAACAAGCCGATGGTACTGCTCAATTTTGCCGGTCGTGCTACAGCCATCAAGTGGGAAAGCGAGAATATTCCTGCCATTATGAATGTATGGTTCGGCAGTGAGTGTGCAGATGCGTTGGCAGACGT
>JAKSLC010000117.1 GCA_024401415.1 Bacteroidales bacterium
CCTTTTTATCGCCAATTTGCGAGGTTTTGTTCGATTTATCGCCGATTTTATCGCCGACGGACATATTGTAGTTGTCAATATCATGCCCTCAGCTACTTGCAAATATAAGTGTTCTGCACTCCTATTGCAAATTTCTCCCACAGTGATTGTAGTGTATGTGTACACTCGGACTACACTCGGGGAAGTATCCCCCTGTTCCATATGTATGGCCATTGAAAACGTTGCGTCTGCTGTTTTGTTGATAAAATGTGAAATACTCATAAAGCTTCAGTTTTATGTTTCGGGTGCAAAAGTACTGCCAGCCTACACCAAAGTCTTACCTATTGCGAGAAAAAAACATAAAAAAATAGTTCGGAACATAAGACCATATATGAGCTGCGGGCACGAGTGCGAAACTGATGCCGAGTATGACTATGGTTGCATAGGCTGCAGATGCCAGCCTATTTTTTCAAAATTTTCTTATAGCGTTCCATGAGCCATGCTACTATCTCCTCCTCGGGCATATCTGCGTTTAGACCGTAGGCTGCCATGACTGCTTGGTTATTTTGGCGGTGTACAACTGGTTATCTAAGTTATAGAAATCTGCGATAATCTTGTGCTGGATAACAAGAAATGCTTTATATTTGTGTAAGTTAAAGTCCTGCTTAAGTACACATATAATAATAATTAAGATTACTTACTTGGAGATAATTTGTGTGTGTTGTATAGTTATCAAATATATATTATGATCCGACAACTAAAAGAAAACTTTAATAATAGGAACTATAAACAGTTTGTGTGCAAGGTATACGAGAAGAGAGATATGTACGTAAAAAAAGATGACAATGGACTCTTCTTTACCATCTGTTTGCAATGGAATAAGTATGTAAAGAACGCTTTTACTGCAACCATATATTATAATGTTGATACCAGGTCAATAAATTTTGGAGGTATTTTTAGTTACTTAAATCGCAATATCGCAGAACTGATAGACCGTGAGGATTATTGGTGGGACATAGAGTCAAATGATGATATTGCTGATTTCTTCAGTTCTATAGATGTGGCGGAACAAAAGATGAGGAATTGTACTGACATTGAACAACTGATATCTTGGAGATCGACATCCCCGGAGATGGAAATTGACAAGGAAGTTATACATAGATTCCTGAATAAGACAGAACCTGCACCAGTTGAACATACAATTAAACGTGAAATAAAAGCAGTTCCTTTGCTTTTGTTTCATCTTGCAGAGGATGTGTTGAGTGAGATGTATCCTGATAACGGGAATTGGAATGGTTCCGTAAAGACAATATACTATTCCGAAAACAATATCATATCCCATGCTTTGGAAGCATACCGTCAAATCATGTTGATGTAAAAAATAGAATATGGCTTCATCAAAACGATTATTTGCGACACTTACTCCCAAAATGACGGAGTTGGGCTATATGTTCTTTAAGAACAGTATGATTAACGAAATTGGCATGTATTGCAAACCTTTGGATAATGGTTTGTACTTATCGTTAGTACTTATAGACCATCGTTTCGAGAATGATGTATTCACAGCTGACTTCTATTGTTCTCGACACACAGGTTACTGCAATTTCTTTGGTGTCATGAAAGATTCAGAGCATGCAATTGGAACCAGAGTCGGTGATATTACTACAGGAAGAGACTTCTGGTGGGATAAGGAGTCCACCTTGAGTATTTGTGACTTTGCCCAATCAGTAGAAAAAGCAGAGGGACAGTTCTTGAAGGATTTTGAATATCTGTATATTCCTTTTATCGACCAGGATATAAATGAAATACATAAATTGGAAATAATTGAAAAGACAACGCAGATTGTAAACGATAATCTAATTGACGAAAGTATGACGTTTACAGTCAACAAAGAAATGAATGGCATTCCTATTCGGTGGTTTCACGCTGCAGAAATAGCTCTGACTGAAAGGTGGATTAAAGAAAATATCCCACTCTTTGCAATAAAGAAAGGATTACTCCTTCATCCATTGGAGGAGATTACTAAAGGCAAGGTAATGAAGAATGTTATTGTAGATTTCGCCTCAGATGCATACAGATTGAGCATCTTGAAGGCTGTCAAATAATTATGTTCACTTACTTGTCTATGACTTTGTATAATTTTATTCATCAAATTAATCGTCATAGAATAGGAGACTGTCAAAACGCTATGATTCTTATGAAAGAGTACAAAAAACGCCTATATTTTGTGTGTTTCAAAAAACGTCTAACGAGGGTGCCGCGGAGAATCTGGGGATAGCATACGGACAAAACCTTCTGCGCCAAAGAGAAGGTTGCGGAAGAATCGCTCAAGATACTTCGGCTCATACATCACACCCTCATTATTCTTATATACATAACGCACAAGGGCATTGCGAATATTCCACTAAAAATTATCAAATGAGCCATGCCATAGCAGTGACAAGACTGTCAAAACCGAGTCGGCCTACACTCGGGCTACACTCGGGGAAGACCCTTGTTCATCGCAATTTTACGACATTCTGCCGGTATAGTGCCACACCTAGGAGGGTGATTGTTGTAGGTGGTGGGTACGGAATTTAGGTTGTGCGTATGTTCAGCGTATGACGTGCGTATGACGTGCGTATGTGTTTGGAGGGTGATAGGCGTTGGTATTACTGGGGAAAGTCTGGTCGCAAACATTCCAGGATTGTTGAATGAATATGTTTTGATGTTGTATTGTTTATTGTTATTTGCCGAATATTGATTTATAGTCAATAATAGTGCAGGTACTAACTGAAGACTGTGTCACCTCCGTTCGGCGTAGGCTCCAGCCTTGCACAAAAAACCGTTGAATCCGTTAAATCCGTATGACAAACCACATAAAGGACTGGGGATGGCCTGGATCGGCCAAAAAGCCGCCACCCGTTACGACACCCATAACAACAACAAGGAACTCCAAACCGCCCTCTCCATAGCCCAGGAAATGGAGATCCAAGACAAAGACCCCCTAACCATCAAAATGGCAACAGGATGGGAGCGCGGAGCCGATATGGAGTGGCGCTATGAACTCCCCGACTTCTTCTGGAAGCAGAAAATCCTCAACCAAGCCTATACCTACGGCACAGCCACGCCATTCTCAGCCCTCGTCAAAGACGACAGGCTTCTTACCATGTACCCAGAACTGAAGGACTACAAACTCTTCGTCAAGCTGCTCCCCCCAGGTGCAACAACCCTAGGCTACTTCGATGAGGCAAACAAGACCCTCGTAGTCCCAATCATCAACGGCGACGACAAATACGATCTCGAATCCGTCCTAATCCATGAAACCCAGCACTTCATCCAACGCATCGAAGGCTTTGAGCGAGGATCTAACCCCCAAGCCGCAGGAGGCTGGCTCAACTACCAACGCACCAGTGGCGAGGTAGAAGCCCGCAACGCCCAAGCTCGCCGTCACATGAAGCCTGATGAACGACGTAAGTCATTGTGGAGCGAGACTACAGAACCTGAGCATAAGAATGCCGATAATCACCTGTTCCCGACCAAGGAAGACTCACGCAAAAGGCACAAGGAGGAAGTTGCCCAAGCCAAACAGGCAAAGTCGCAGTCTTCTGATGCTGCTAAGGCCAAACGTAAACGCAAGCAGATGCAACAAGCCCTAGCCATCGAGATAGAACTCCAAATGAAAAACAAAACCCAAAAGACCAAAGCCCCAGAGAAACCAAAGCCATCCGCTCCATCCAATACCAATGAGGCTAAAACCATCCAGATGGCCTACAGCATTCCAGACTGGGAGCATGATGGCGATACGGACTCAGCACGTAGTGAGCTCATCAGTATGGGTGCGGAGATTGTCAAAGTCCACAAGGAGCGTTACGATGATCCCGACTACGACGATGACGACGAGGAGGCATACGACGTGACAATCATCTTCAACTGCCGTCCGTCCGACCAGAAGGAATTTGAAAAGTACGGAGCTTACAAGGTCAAGGATCTAGCTCCTGCTCCCAAGCCTATTGAGTGGATCTATCTCCATATTGACTACCTCGACCCTGATTTCGACAAGGCTCGTAAGTCATTCCCGAAGCGAATTGTATTCGGTGATTTCTTCGATGAAGGTCAGCATCGTGGTTCGGAATACCTATGGGCAAAGACCACGCATGAGGAGGCAGCAAAGATTCTGCCGAACTACAAGAAGTATATTGATACGCCTGGAAGATGGGATAGTAAGAGTTGGAGCAATCTATGATAATTATACCGCAGCCCCATGCCTCACGCCCTCTCCGAGGGCAATCGGCGAGCCCCACAAGGGTCCCCACGGGCAGACATGGTTATTTCTGCGAAGGGCACACAGGGCGAACAGAGAACCCGGAACAACGGCCGCTGTTGCTCGAATAATGGCTGAAGTGGCCCTCGTAGAAGAGCAGATTACGGGCGTTGCTCGAGTAGCTCTCGTTGAGCGACGACGACCAGTAGTAGCCGTTGAAGCCCTCGGAGCTGAGGTAGCGGCCGAAGCGATAACCAGCGGCTGGAAGGAAGATGGATACATTAGTATAGCCGTACTTGGTACTAGTAAGGATATAACCAGCAACTCCTGTGCCATTGTAGTCATCGGTCCACTTTTGAGTAGTATTGTCACAGAGCTCCTTCCAGTCTTCTATAGTAGGCATTCGCCACTCGTCTCCCAACCTTTGTCTAGCAACATCATCAATAGCTTCTAAGACTACTTTGTTGTCTATTGAATTGTATTTTGTCACCGCACATAATCTAGACTTATACGTTTCATTAGAATAACAATTCTTGGTCTCTGTTTCTCCAAATGCATAATACGAACCACTCTCCTGAGGAGCACTTGCGCCTACATTGCATGTCGCCCACAATTTTCCACTCGGCAATCCGAGATCCACGGCATCATGACCATTTGTAAGCTCATGGGCATGGCAAACAGGGCGAACCGAGCGACCGTAGTAATAGCCGCAACAGTCCATTTCCGTGAGAATAGCGTCGGAGCTAAAGATCAGAATTCGGACTGACCTCAAGTCTGTCATCCAAAAAGACGAAGTCAAGTAATGTCCGACGTCACCATATCTACTGAGGCGACTTACGTCAATTTTCCCCGCAGCAGGAAGAAAGATGGAGGCTCTCTCATATCCTTTTTTGTCACTTGTGAGAACATACCCTTTCACACCAGTACCGTTATAATTATCAGTCCACTCTCTATGTGTATTATGTATCAACTCCTGCCAATCCTCATCTCTCGGAATATGCCACTCTGCTCCCCATGACTGAGTGGCAACATCATCAATGGCTTCCAAATTAGCATATCGTCCACCCATTAAATTGGTTTTTATATACTTATATGTACTTTGTTCATAATACCTCTTTGAAAGAGTTTCTCCCCAAGCATAGTATTTTCCCGCTTTCCAAGGTGCATCTGCTCCAACATTACATTCTGCCCAAAGAATGCCACTTGGTAGCCCAAAGTCAATCTTTTTAGGAATAATCTTTTCTACTTCTCGCCTTTTATTTTCCTCTGCATTCTTACTCTCATCTCCATTTTGGATAAGCAGATAAATATCCAGAATTCCTAAATGTTCATACAAACCAGCGTCGGAATTACTATCCTTCTGAATATACTTCAACAATTCGCTTCGCTGTTCTTTAACGAACTTGTATATAAATTCGTTGTTCATAATATCAGAATCTTCAAGTATTTGAACTAGAACATATATATTCTTGTCAACAAGATCTTTGAATATTTCCAAGGCTTTTTGCTCGTACATAGGATTATGCGTTGCAGATAAGTATTTAACTGCACGCAATGTGGCTTTTGAACTATGCGAAATTATTGGCTCAATGGTATTAAGTGCATTGTCAAAATCCATCCTCAAGTAGTAACATTCAGCTTTCATGATAAGCATCTCATCATACAAAAAATAACCCTTGGACAAAGTCTCAGGCATAGTCTTAGCATATTTCTCGCACTGTACAAACGTTTCTATAATACTTAATAAATTATCACTTGTGTTTTCAATTAAAAAATATAAGCATATTAGACCTTTATAGTAGCATGAAATAAAATCTTCTTCAACTAATATTTCATCTTCTATTAAATCAGACAGATCATCTATGTCATATTGAAACTTATCTGGCAACGACCCATACATAGGTCTCCCATTTAATATTTCTACTAAATCGCAAAGCCATACCCAATTTGATTTAGGTATATGCAATTCATTTAATATTTTTTCAAAAATAGAGTGATTCTTAAATAGTCTATTTGACAACAAGCATACTCCCTGAGACATACTACTTTGAATGGCAATAAAAGATGCCAGTAATTTTTGATCCAAGCCAGCAAGAACCCCCGAGCCAAAGCTTGTACCATTTTCAATGCTACTATTTACAAGTGAATTATTCAGATGAACAAACCCATTATACAACGATTTGGTAATCAGACTTGCTGTCTCCTGCATCCTTATTCCATCTTTACGACAACTTTCATCTTCATTATTCACAAGTTCGCGAATGTGTCGTCTGACATTTTCCGCCTGCCAAAAAGACAACTTCTGCAAATATGAAGGGTCCTCCAAATTCAATAAAGTGTAATCTCCATAAACATCGTTCTCCAACCATGTTTTATAATCATCCAATATCGACTTAGGATCTCTTTGCCTTAATGAAAAACAACTCATAAACAAACTCTTTATGTGTATTATCCAATGACCAAATTTAGATAAAACGAGATGAATGTGTGAGTGGAAACTATGCATTCTCTCATCCACCACAACATAACACTAATCAAATGTCATTCGAATCCAAAGGTACAAAAAACTATTTTCTATGCAAATACCTGATTTTAAATGTATGATGTAGATATAACTGTCATCTTTTCTGATTGGCTGTACTAATATACAAATCCTATTTTCTTTATCATAGGTAAATTATACTAGAACTTAACATATAAATATTACAAGATTATTCTTCAAAGTCACCTAGGCATTACGAGATCATGGCTGTTGATTGGTTTATATGCACCTATTCATTTACGAATGCTCAACTACTTTACCCAAATGGTATATGATCTCCCAGAAACATGCGTTTGCTTTGCTTGGGTCTGTTACCATTTGTGGGGTATTCTCGCCATCGTCATACATGAGGATTGGGCCTTTTTTGCCCTCTTGGACACGGAATGAAATGTCTTTTACCTCTACTGTCATAGTCTGGCGGTCTGCCTTGTAGCCTACAGCTAAGTTGAGATACTTATATTGGATTGGAAGGTATGGGAATACGCCTCCATTATATGCCTCTGGAACCCCATCATTTACCAATGGATCATCAACGTTTGCTTTGTCATTCAATGCAGGTAGTCCCTCCTCATCCATCAGTAGATACTTCTTTACCATTGTATCTTTCACCTCACGATATTCTTCTGACTTTGTTCCAGCAAGAATCTGATCGAAGTACACTTGCTTGATGACAAGGTACAAGGTATTTTCTTTTGTAGGTTTCTCCATAGTGTTATTGTTATTAGTTTATTTAATCACCTTAACAGGGCAATTTTATTGTATTAATCCTCTCTACGCATATATCACCCTATGCATCTCATTCACATAGTCGCCTATCTTTGAGAGATTCTCTTGGAATACGGTCCAGTCAAAGCTGTCGAATGGGGCTTCGTTTATCAGATCGTCTTTCTCTATGTCTCCGTTTTGACAGACGTAGGTGATGATGGTTCTCAGGTATTCTTCTTGCTGGGAGTTTAGTGCGGCTCCGCTGATGAAGGTACTGAAGAGGTCCATAGCTACTTTGCGGTCTACACCTATCATTCTGCGGATGAAGGCTCCTACCGACATATCGTGTGCGGTCTTGTCGTAGTCTTCTTTCGTGCCTAGCTCATTCCAGAGAATCTTCTCTAGTTCTCGGATGTCCTCGTTTGTAAGTTGCTTTACGTGCTTTATCTTCTGAAGTACAGGATGGTCGCCATGCTGTGCCAAGTAGTCCACTACCTTCTGCTTGTAGGTAAGTGGCGTGAACGTCATCTTTACCTCGCCTGCATCTTCTATCTCGTCCTCTATATTTACCTCGAAGGTTCTTCCATTGTCATCTTTGAGGAACTTGAGCAATTCGCGAAGCACTATACGTACTCTCTCCAAACTACTTAGCGACAGATTATCCCAATACGCTGGAGTCAACACCTCATTGATAGTATCTATCTTGGCCATTACCTGAGGTAGATTGCCCTTCTTGGTGAGGGCTTGAGCGATTTGTACTACACATACCTGAGCACGTTCAGCCGACTGTGTATCGTCCAAAAGCGATAGTTCTATCTTAAGCATCAGCACGTCGAACTTACGGGCATATACATCGCCCTCGGCACTGATGATCAGTTGAGCTATCTCGTTCTTTATATCCAGGACATCCACCTCAGAGATATCCAGCCATGCATCCTTTGTACGGTATTTGGTGACCATCTTCCAGTGCTCACGGACATCTATGCGACTGTCGGTCAGCTCCTGGA